>NZ_JAIHOO010000001.1:3742500-4042500 GCF_019733395.1 Lysobacter sp. BMK333-48F3
CGCCCAGTTCGTACATGCCGCCGATGGGCCCGCCGCCGGCGATCGCCAGGCCGATTTTCGCGGTTTTCGGCGGGTGCTCGGCGGCGCCGTTCGTCTTGGCTTTGCGGCTCGCCCGGTGGCGGGCGGAGTGGAGTGAAAGCATGTGATCGGCAGCACGGCTTTGGCGGAATTCGGTCGAGTGTAGCCCAGGACGGCGGGCGCGCCAGGGGCCCCGGACGATGGTCGTAGGCGGGCGCGGCCGGCTTGCGGGACGGGCCCGCGGCCGCGATGATCCGGCGCAGATGGCCAGGACGACCGACACGAGCCGACGCATCGGCGGGCTGCTGGCCCGCCATCAGGCCCTGCACGATCCCGAGCGCGAGCCGCGCAACCGGCTGCGCTGGCTGGTCGAATTGCGGCGCTGGCAGGCGCGGCGGCTGGAAGCCAGCTTCGATCGTTTCCTGCGCGACCCGCGCCGGCGCCCGGCGGCGCAGTTCTTCCTCAGCGACGTCTACAACGACCACGATTTCAGCCGCCGCGACGCCGACATCGCCCGGGTCTTGCCGATGATGCAGAAGCTGTTGCCCGGCCCGTTGCTGGGCACGGTGGCCGATGCGATCGAACTGGGCGTGCTGACCCAGGCTTTCGACCTGCGCATGGCCCAAGGCCTGCATCGGCTGGCGCCGCGCCGCCAGCGCCTGGACCGGGCCTTGTACGCGCAGGCCTACCGGGACTGCGGCCTGCCGCGCCTGCGCGCGCACCAGATCGACCTGATCGGCGCGGTCGGCCTGGGCCTGGGGCGGGCAGTGCGCATGCCGGGCATCCGCACCCTGTTGAAACTCTCGCGCGGCCCGGCGCGCGCGGCCGGGCTGTCGGAACTGCAGGGCTTTCTCGAGCGCGGCTTCGCCGCCTTCGGCGAACTCGGCGACGTGCGCGAGTTCATCGCCGAGATCGAACAGGACGAGCGCAGCGTATCCGAGCGCCTGTTCGCCGGTCACCCGGCGCCGTGTCCTGAACCGGATTGAGCCGTCGCCGGGCAGGGCTACGCCGCTTCGGGCCGGGACCGGACCGCTTTAGCGAATCCCCAATCCCGAATCCCCGCCGTACTTACTTGAACCGTTCCTCGAGCACGCGCCGGATCTCCGACTCGATCGGGCCCTTGAGCGCGCCGAGCAGGAAGCCGAGCTGGGCGGTCACCCGCAGTTGGTTCGGCTGCAGGTCGATCTTGCCGTCGACGCCGCTGCGGGCGAAGTTGAGCGTGTCGCCGACCCAGTCGTACTCGACGTCGAAACGTTCGGCGAGCTTCTTCGCGACTTCCTCGACGGCCTTGCGGGCCTTGGCCGGAGCCAGCGAATGCGGATGGCGGATATCGATACTGGACATGATCTGGGTTCTCCCTGGAACCGCCTATTGTGCGGGCAGGGACGGGCGCATCCAAGCGCGGCCGCGCGGCGGGGTGTGCGCGGTCCGACAACCTGTTAGATTCCTGCGGTGAGCGCTCTCAAACTCCGATACCCGAATCGAGAACAGGCCGACCTGCCGCTGCGCGCCGGCGTGCACGCGATCGGCCGCGACGCCGGCGGCCGCGCGGTGCTGGTCGAGGATGCGGGCGCGGCGATCGCCCAGCTCAGCGTCGACCGCCGCGGCATCTGGCTGCAGGTGCGCGAAGGCCTGCGCGGCCTGCACGTCAACGGCCGGCCGGTGAAGCGCATGGCCATGCTGCGCGCCGGCGATGCGATCTTCCTCGACGGGGTCGAGCTGCTGCTGGTCGACGACAAGCCGGACCCGGCGCCGCCGTTCGGGGTCGAGATCCCGGCCGATTCGCGCATGGTCGTGCGCGGCGTCGGCGGCATCCATCACGGGCGTTGCTACACCCTTGACCAGCCGCGGGTGATCGGTCGCGCCGGCGACTGCGATATCCGCATCAACGAACCCGCCTTCGCCGACCGCCACGCGCGCCTGGAGGCGCACGCCGACGGCGTGGTCCTGCGCGACGTCGGCTCGGTCGACGGCAGCGTGGTCAACGGCAACCCGGTGCGCCACGCCCTACTCAAGCCCGGCGACCAGCTGCTGCTCGACGGCCAGCACCGCTTCGTGATCGAAGCGCCGACCCGCCAGCTCAGCGCCGCCGAAGCCCTGCAGGCGCAACTGGCGCAGGAGGCGGCGAGCAACGACGAGCGTCCCGCGCCGCCCTCGGCCCTGCCGTCCTCGGTGCGGCGCATGCCCTGGCTGCTGCTCGCCGCGGTGGCGATGGCCGGCCTGCTCGGCCTGCTGCTGCTGTACGGCGCGCGCTGAGTTAAGCGAAGAAGCGTACGCGAGCGTTCGGCCCGAATACCGGGCGGCACGAGGTTCTCGACCTCCGCCACACCGCGACGGCGCGAGCGACGAAACCGCCCCCCTGTAGGAGCGGCGTAAGCCGCGACAACCGAAGCGGTGTACGCGAGCGTCCGTCCCGAAGACCGGACGACTCAGAGTGTCGACCTCATAAAGTCTTCCCGAAGCATCAGGCTTCGGATGCAGCGCGTCGATCGTCGCCTCGGCTGTCGCGGCTCACGCCGCTCCTACAGGGGGCGGTTTCGCCGCCGCACATCGGCGATGCGCCGGATAAAGTCTTCCCGAAGCGTCGAGCTTCGGATGCCGCGCGTCGATCGTCGCCTCGGCTGTCACGGCTCACGCCGCTCCTGCAGGGGGGCGGTTTCGTCGCCGCGCGTCGGCGATGCGCCGGTACAGCCGCCAGCCCAGCAGCACGGCCAGGATCGTCGCGTACAGCAACGGTTCGCGGATGTCGGATTTCACCAGCCACCAGAAATGCAGCACCGCCAGCACCGCGATGGCATACACCAGCCTGTGCAACTGGCCCCAGCGCCGGCCGAGCCGGCGCATCATGCCCTGGGTCGAGGTCAGCGCCAGCGGCACCAGCAGCAGCCAGGCGGCGAAGCCGACGGTGATGTAGGGGCGCTTGGCGATTTCTTCGAAGATCTGCGCCCAGTACTGCTTCAGATCCAGAATCAGATACGCCGCCAGGTGCAGGCTGGCGTAGAAGAACGCGTACAGCCCGAGCAGGCGGCGGAAGCGCAGCAGCACCGGTTGGCCGCTGAGCTGGCGCAACGGCGTCACCGCCAGCGCGATCAGCAACAGGCGCAGCGCCCACAGGCCCAGGCGGTGCTCGATTTCGGCCACCGGGTCGGCGCCCAGGCCGCCGCGGCCGGCCAGTTCCTCGCGGATCTGCCAGGCCAGGATCGCGGCCGGGGTCAGCGCCAGCGCGTGCACCAGGGCCTTGGCCGCGATCACGCCAGGCGCCGTCCGGCGTTGGGCCGGCCGTCCGGGCCGGCGTTCCGGAGCGGGGGGCGCTGCTGCCGCCGCCGGCGCGGCCGGCAAGGATTCGTCCGCCATCTCAGAACCAGGTCCGCAGATTCATGCCCGCATACAAGCCGGCGACCTGCTCGCCGTAGCCGTTGAACAACCGGGTCGGGATGCGCTCGGCGAACAGCTTGCTGCCGGTGCCGGCGATGCGGCGCTCGGTCTTCTGGCTCCAGCGCGGGTGGTCCACGCTCGGATTGACGTTGGAGAAAAAGCCGTACTCGCTCGGCTGCAGATCGTTCCAGCTGGTCAGCGGGCGATGCTCGACGAAGGTGATGGCGACGATCGACTTGATGCTCTTGAAGCCGTATTTCCACGGCACCACCAGGCGCAAGGGCGCGCCGTTCTGCTGCGGCAGCGGCTTGCCGTACAGGCCGGTGGCGAGCAGGGTCAGCGGGTGCATGGCCTCGTCGATGCGCAGGCCCTCGCGGTAGGGCCAGTCGATCGAGGGGTAGGCCAGGCCCGGCATCTGCTTGCGGTCGGCGAGGGTGGTGAAGGCCACGTACTTGGCCTTGGAGGTCGGTTCGAAGCGCTTGAGCAGCTCGGCCAGCGGCACCCCCAACCATGGAATCACCATCGACCAGCCTTCCACGCAGCGCAGCCGGTAGACCCGCTCCTGCGGGGCCAGGCCCTTGATCAGCTCGTCCAGGCCGAACCGGCCCGGCTTGGCGCAGGCGCCGCCGACCGCGACCGTCCACGGCCGGGTGCGCAGGGTCTTGGCCGCGCTGGAGGGGTCGGACTTGTCGGTGCCGAACTCGTAGAAGTTGTTGTAGGTGGTGACGTCCTCGTAGCGGGTCAGGGTCTCGTCGGTGCGGAACCCGGCGCGGGCCTGCTCGGGACTCAGCGGCTGGGCCGCCGGCGGCGGCGGAGGCTCGGCCTCGGCGCAGCCGGACAGGCCGACCAGGGCCGGGCTCAGCGCCAGGGCGCCGAGCAGGCGGCGGCGCTCGCGGTAGACGGCCTCGTCGGTGATCTGCGAGGCGGGAATGTTCAGGGCGGCACGCAACGACATGGGGGACTCCAGGGCGGTCGGCGGGGCCGGAACGGCGAGCGGACCCGTTACCAGCATAGAGGCGCCCGAGGGGGCAAAAGTTGCGCGCGAAACGGAGGCGCACAGGGTGTTGCACTGCGGCATACTTGGGGGCCAACCCCCAGCCCACGGAGCCTCCGATGTCCCGCGCGTTCAACTTTAGTGCCGGTCCCGCGACCCTGCCCGAATCGGTCTTGCTGCAGGCGCAGTCGGAGATGCTGGAGTGGAACAACGCCGGGGCTTCGATCGTCGAGCTCAGCCACCGCGGCCCCGAATTCATCCAGGTCGCCGCCGAGGCCGAGCGCGACCTGCGCACGCTGATGTCGATCCCGGACGATTACGCGGTGCTGTTCCTGCAGGGCGGCGCGACCGCGCAGCAGGCGCTGATCGCGCTCAACTTCGCCAACCCCGGCCAGGCGGTGGACTACGTGGTCACCGGCCACTGGGGCAAGACCGCGCTCAAGCAGGTCAAGCCCTACGTCAGCGCCAACGTCGCCGCCAACGGCGAGGCCGGCGGCTTCCGCGACATCCCGGCGCGCGACAGCTGGAACCTGTCGGCCGACGCCGCCTACGTGCATTACACCGCCAACGAGACCATCCACGGCGTCGAGTTCCGCGACGTGCCGGACGTCGGCGACGTGCCGCTGATCGCCGACTTCAGCTCGTCGATCGCCGCCGAGCCGGTCGACGTGTCCAAGTTCGGGGTGATCTACGCCGGCGCGCAGAAGAATCTCGGCCCGGTCGGCGTCGCCGTGGTGATCGTCAAGCGCGAGCTGCTGGAACGCGCCGGCCAGCCGCGCGCCGACATCTTCGATTACCGCTCGCACCTGAAGGGCGAGTCGATGCTCAACACCCCGCCGACCTGGAACTGGTACCTGGCCGGCCTGGTGTTCAAGTGGATGCTGGCCGAAGGCGGCGTGGCCGAGTTCGCCAAGCGCAACGCGCGCAAGGCCGAGCTGCTGTACCGGACCATCGACAACTCCGGCGGCTTCTATCGCAACGAAGTCTCCGCCGCCGTGCGCTCGCGCATGAACGTGCCGTTCTTCCTCAAGGACGAGGCGCTCGACAAGCCGTTCCTGAAGGAAGCCGAAGCGGCCGGCCTGATCTCGCTCAAGGGCCACCGCGCCCTCGGCGGCATGCGCGCCTCGATCTATAACGCGATGCCGGAAGCGGGCGTGCAGGCGCTGGCCTCGTTTATGCAGGACTTCCAGCAGCGGCACGGCTGAGAGCCGCCGCGGCCGATGCCTTGTCGGCATCGGCCGCGGCGGCATGCGCCCGGCCAGGAAGGCCGGGCTGGCGATCCGAAGGCAAACCATCCGCCAGGCACGGCGGCGACCGCCTTCGGAAGCGATGAGACGACAATGAACGACAAGTCCCGCAAGACCAAGCAACCCGGCGCGACCCCGCCGGCCAAGGCCGGCAAGCAAGCCGCCGCCGGCGCGGCGAAGAAGAAAACCGCCGCCAAGGCCAAACCGGCCAAGACCGAGGACGCGGCGCCGCTCGCCGCCGTTCCCGACCTGGCCACCCTGCGCCAGCGCATCGACGGCATCGACCGCCATATCCAGGAACTGATCGGCGAGCGCGCCCAGTTCGCCAACCAGGTCGGCAAGGCCAAGGGCAAGCTGGCCGCGGCGGTGGATTACTACCGTCCCGAGCGCGAGGCACAGGTGTTGCGCCGGGTGGTCGACCGCAACGACGGCCCGCTCAACGACGAAGTGCTGGTGCGGCTGTTCCGCGAAATCATGTCGGCCTGCCTGGCCCAGCAGGAGCCGCTCAAGATCGGCTTCCTCGGCCCGGAAGGCACCCATTCGCAGCAGGCGGTGTACAAGCACTTCGGCCATTCGATCCACGGCCTGCCGCTGTCGAGCATCGAAGAGGTGTTCCAGGAAGTCGAAGCCGGCAACGCCGACTTCGGCGTGGTGCCGGTGGAGAACTCGACCCAGGGCACGATCCAGTCGACCCTGGACATGTTCCTGACCTCCAAGCTCAAGATCAGCGGCGAAGTCGAGCTGCGCGTGCACCAGCACCTGCTCTCGCGTAGCGGCCGGATCGAGGACATCGAACGGGTGTATTCGCATCCGCAGTCCTTCGCCCAGTGCAAGGCCTGGCTGCGCCAGTACCTGCCCAAGGCGGAGAAGATCCCGGTCGCCAGCAACGCCGAGGCCGCGCGCCGTGCGCGCAACGCCGACGACGCGGCGGCGATCGCCGGCGTCGCCGCCGCCACCGTGTACGGGCTGCGCAGCGTGGCCGGTCCGATCGAGGATCGGCCGGACAATACGACGCGCTTCCTGGTCATCGGCCGCGAGCTGTTCTCGCCGTCGGGCAACGACCGCACCTCGCTGCTGATCTTCATCAAGGACCAGCCCGGCGCGCTGTACAACGTGTTGTCGCCGTTCGCCAAGCGCGGCCTGAGCATGAACCGGATCGAGTCGCGCCCGGGCCACACCGGCCGCTGGCAGTACGCGTTCTTCGTCGACATCGGCGGCCACGTGCAGGAAGACGCGATGCGCGAGGCGCTGGAGGAACTGCAGGACCTGGCCCACGAGGTCAAGGTGCTCGGCTCCTACCCGGTGGCGATCGCATGAGCCAGCCGGCCGCGCAATCGGCGCCCGCTGCGGCGCCGGCCTCCGACCAAGCCCGCTTCGATGAGGCCCGCTTCGACGAGGCTTGGTTCGCCGCGCGCGCCCAGCCGGGCGTGCAGCGGCTCAAGGCCTACGACCCCGGCCACGACCTGGTCGCGCTGCGCCGCCGCTACGGCGAGGCCAACCTGGTCGAACTGGGCTCGAACGAGAACCCCTACGGCCCGTCGCCGGCCGCGCGCGAGGCGATCCTGGAGTCGCTGCACGCGCTGCACCGTTACCCCGATCCGCTCGGCGGCGACCTCAAGCGCGCGCTGGCGCGCAAGCACGGCGTCGACGTCGCCCAGATCCTGCTCGGCAACGGCTCGCACGAACTGCTGATGCAGCTCGGCCAGGTGTTCGCCGGCGCAGGCGACGAGGTGGTGTTCTCGCGCTACGGCTTCGCCGTGTTCGCGCTGTCGACCCAGGCGGCCGGCGCGCGCATGAAGATCGTCGAAGCCTTGCCGCGCGAGGCGGCGATGCCCTGCGGTCACGACCTCGACGCCATCGCCGCGGCGGTCGGCGCGGACACCAAGCTGGTGTACGTGGCCAATCCGAACAATCCCACCGGCACCTGGTTCGGCCGCGACGCGCTGGTCGCGTTCCTGGACAAGATCCCGCCGCAGGTCATCGTGGTGATGGACGAGGCTTACGCCGAGATGGCCGAGGCGCCGGACTACGCCAGCGCGCTGAGCGTGCTGGAGCGCTATCCCAATGTCGCCGTCACCCGCACCTTCAGCAAGGCCTATGGCCTGGCCGGCCTGCGGGTGGGCTATCTGATCGCCCGGCCCGGGCTGATCGCGGTCATGGACCGCCTGCGCGAAAGCTTCAACGTCAACGGCCCGGCGCTGGCCGCCTGCGAGGCCGCGCTCGGCGACGAAGAGCACCTGCGCTGGGCCTGCGCGCGCAACGCCGAGCAGCGCGAAGCGCTGAGCGCGGCCTTGAACGCGCGCGGCCTGCGCGCGTTCCCGTCGCAGACCAATTTCGTCCTCGCCGAATTCGGCGCGCGCACGCCGCAGGTCGAGGCGGCCCTGGTCGAACGCGGGGTGATCCTGCGGCCGATGGGCGGCTATGGCCTGGCCGACTGCATCCGCATCAGCGTCGGTTCGGCCGACGAGAACCGGCGCCTGCTGGCCGCGCTCGACGAGGTGCTGGCATGAGCGCCGCCGCCGAACTGCAGCAGGCCTGGACCGCCGTCGCCGGCGCGCCGCTGCGCGGCCGCCTGCGCGTGCCCGGCGACAAGTCGGTCTCGCACCGGGCGATCATGCTCGGCGCCCTGGCCGACGGCGTCACCCGGATCACCGGCTTCCTCGAAGGCGAGGACACCCGCGCTACCGCGCGCGTGTTCGAGCGCCTGGGCGTGCGCATCGAAACCCCCAGCGCCAGCGAGCGCATCGTCCACGGCGCCGGCCTGCGCGGCCTGCGCGGCAGCGACGCGGCGCTGGACTGCGGCAACGCCGGCACCGGCATGCGCCTGCTCGCCGGCGTGCTGGCCGGGCAGGGCTTCGACAGCGTGCTGATCGGCGACGCGTCGCTGTCCAAGCGGCCGATGCGGCGGGTGACCGAGCCGCTTGCGGCGATGGGCGCGCGCATCGACACCCAGGACGGCGGCCTGCCGCCGCTGCGCATCCACGGCGGCCGCGCGCTGCAGGGCATCGAATACACCTTGCCGGTGGCCAGCGCGCAGGTGAAATCGGCGCTGCTGCTGGCCGGCCTGTACGGGCAGGGCGAGACCGTGGTCCACGAACCGCACCCGACCCGCGACTACACCGAGCGCATGCTCGCCGCGTTCGGCTGGCCGATCGAGTTCGCGCCCGGCTACGCGCGGCTGAGCGGCGGCCACGCGCTGCGCGCCACCGACGTCGCGGTGCCGGCCGATTTCTCCTCGGCCGCGTTCTTCCTGGTCGCCGCCAGCGTGGTCCCGGGCTCGGACCTGGTGCTGGAAGCGGTCGGCATGAACCCGCGCCGCACCGGCCTGCTGGCCGCGCTGCGTCTGATGGGCGCCGATATCGCCGAACAGAACCCGCGCAGCGAAGGCGGCGAACCGGTCGCCGACCTGCGCGTGCGCCATGCGCCGTTGCGCGGGGTCGCGGTGCCGGAAGCGCTGGTGCCGGACATGATCGACGAGTTCCCGGCGCTGTTCGTCGCTGCCGCGCTGGCCCAAGGCCGCACTGTGGTCAGCGGCGCCGCCGAACTGCGGGTCAAGGAATCCGACCGCATCGCCAGCATGGCCGCCGGCCTGCGCGCGCTGGGCGCGCGCATCGAAGAAACCCCGGACGGCGCGATCATCGACGGCGGCGCGCTGCACGGCGGCGAGATCGACAGCCACGGCGACCACCGCATCGCGATGAGCTTCGCGGTCGCCGCGCAATGCGCCAGCGCTCCGGTGCGGATCGGCGACGTCGCCAACGTCGCCACCTCGTTCCCGGACTTCGAAGCGCTGGCGGCGCAAGCCGGCATGCGGGTGGACGCGGCGTAACCAAACAGGGACGGAGGGGGTTAAGCGCGCTTAACCCCCTCCGTCCCCTTCGCAGCGGCGCCCTGCGCAGACTACCGAAGCCGGCGTCGCCAACCGAGCGCGCCGGGAAATTCGCCCCCTTTGCAAAAGGGGGCAGGCGCCTGCGCCGGAAACGATCGAGCGCGCGGCCAGCTTGCGCCGGGGGATTACGCTCAGGTCGCGACCATCTCCCCAAAAACAAAACGGCGGCCCCAGGCCGCCGTTTTCGCATCCGCAACTCCCGAACGCCTCACTGCCGCGGCCGAAACTCCACCGGCTGCTCGACCACCGAGGCCACTTCCAGGCCGTCGCGGGTCGCCGGACGGAAACGCCAGTCGCGCACCGCCATCAGCGCGGCGCGGTCGAGTTCGCGCGAGCCGCTGCGCCGCGCCAGGCCGATCTCGCCCGGCACGCCGTCGGCGCCGACTTCGACCCGCACCACCACCGTGCCGCCTTCGCCGCGGCGCAGGGCGGTCGGCGGGTAGCCCGGCTCGGGGCTGCGGTCGAACAGCGGCCGGGCGGCGGTGACCACCGCCAGGGCCGGCAGGGCGGCGCTGGCCGCGGCGCTGTGCGCCGGCGACATCGGCCCGACCCGGCGCACGGCCAGGCGCGCCGGCGCGCCGGCTTCGTCCGCCGGCGCGGTCTCGCCCGGGCGGTCGATCGGCGGCAGCACCACCAAGGGCATTGCCGGCGCCGGCGGGCGCGCCACCGGCCGCTTGCCGTAGTAGTACCAGCCCATGAAAGCGCTGCCGAGCAGGATCAGCAGCAGCCACAGGCCGGTGCTGGAAGAGGCGTAGGCCGCCGGGGCATCGGCGCCGTCGCGGTCGGAGCCGAGGGCGGAGGCCGTCGGCTCGAAAGAATGGGTTGCGGTCATGAACGGGTCCCTTGCGCGCGTTCCCCGGGGGCGGGACCGCCGGCCGAGCTTCCCGGCGCGCAGGTTAGCCAGGGGTGAACGGCGCGTAAGCGCGGCGCGAACCTGCGACGCAGTTGGCGCTTACTGGTTGGCGTTGAAGGTGATCGGCACGATCACCGTATCGGCGACCGGGCGGCCGCCGCGGGTGGCCGGGCGGAACCGCCATTGCCGCACCGCGGCCAGCGCGGCGCGGTCGAGCAGCCGCGAGCCGCTGCCTTCGGCCACTTCCACATTGCCGACCTCGCCCGACTCGGTCACCTCGACCCGGATCCGCACCGTGCCGGTTTCGCCGCGGCGCAGCGCCTGGGCCGGGTACTGCGGGGCGCGGTTGCCGGGTAGGGCGGACGCGGCGGTACGGGCGCCGGCCGGGGCGGCCGGTGCGCTCGGCGGCGCGGCCGGCGCGCTCTGCGGCGGCGCTGGCGGGTTGGGGTTCTCGACCAGTTGCGGCCGTTCCTGCTCCTCGCCGGGCACCGCCGCCGGCAAGGGCTGCGGGGTCGCCGGGGCGGCGCCGTCGCCGCCGGCCGGGGCCGGCACCGGCAGCGGCGCGTAGAACGGCGCATCGCTGGTCGGCGCGGCCTGGTTGGCGCGGTAGAAGTCGTCGCTGCGGTTGCGGTCGCCCGACCAGATCCAGGCGAACAGGCCCAGGCCGGCCGCGAATGCCGCCAGGATCAGCCACCAGGACTTGCCGGTGGGGCGCCAGGCGGCGAAATCGAAAGCGCGAGGCGACGGAGCGGGGGACTGGGTCGACATGGGCGGTCCGGTGATTCGATTGGCACATTCTGCTACGAAATGCCGGTTCGCGCCGGCCGCCGCGGCCCGTCGGCCCGGCCCGGCCTGCCGCGAATTCGCGAAAAACCGCCGACGACGCGATAATCTGCGGTTCTCTTCGCCACCTGAATCCGGCTCCGTCATGCTCGATCCGACCCTGCTGCGCCAACAGCCCGCCGACCTCGCCGAACGCCTGCGCGCCGCGCGCGGCTACGACCTCGACCCGGCCGCGCTGGAATCGCTGGAAAGCGAGCGCAAGCAGATCCAGGTCCGCACCCAGGAACTGCAGAACCTGCGCAACACCAAGTCCAAGCTGATCGGCCAGCTCAAGGCCAAGGGCGAGGACGTGGGCCCGGTGATGGCCGAAGTCGCCGGCTTCGGCGACGAGCTCAAGGCCAGCGAAACCCGCCTGGAAGCGATCAAGGCCGAGATCGAAGCCATCGCCTTAGGGCTCCCCAACCTGCCGCACGCCTCGGTGCCGGCCGGCAAGGACGAGAACGACAACGTCGAACAGCACCGCTGGGGCACCCCGCGCGCGTTCGACTTCGAGGTCAAGGACCACGTCGAGCTCGGCGCCCGCAACGGCTGGCTCGACGGCGACACCGCCGCCAAGCTGTCCGGCGCGCGCTTCACCGTGCTGCGCGGCGGCCTGGCCCGGCTGCATCGCGCCCTGGCCCAGTTCATGCTCGACCTGCACGTCGGCGAGCACGGCTACGAAGAAACCAGCGTGCCCTTGCTGGTCAACGCCGATTCGATGCGCGGCACCGGCCAGTTGCCGAAGTTCGAGGACGACCTGTTCGCGACCGTGGTCGGCGAGGGCGAGGCGGCCAGCAAACGCTATCTGATCCCGACCTCGGAAGTGCCGCTGACCAACATCGTCCGCGACGAGATTCTCGAAGACGCCGCGCTGCCGCTGCGGATGAGCGCGCATTCGATGTGTTTCCGCGCCGAGGCCGGCAGCCACGGCCGCGACACCCGCGGCATGATCCGCCAGCATCAGTTCGAGAAGGTCGAGCTGGTCAGCATCGTCCGCCCGGAAGAAAGCTACGACGAGCACGAGCGCATGACCCGCTGCGCCGAAGTGGTGCTGGAAAAGCTCGGCCTGCCGTACCGGCGCATGCTGCTGTGCACCGGCGACATGGGCTTCGCCGCGACCAAGACCTACGACCTGGAAGTCTGGCTGCCGAGCCAGAACACCTACCGCGAGATCTCCTCCTGCTCCAACTGCGAGGCCTTCCAGGCCCGACGCATGCAGGCGCGCTGGCGCAACCCGGCCACCGGCAAGCCGGAACTGGCGCACACCCTCAACGGCTCCGGCGTCGCGGTCGGCCGGGCGATGATCGCGGTGATGGAGAACTACCAGAACGCCGACGGCAGCATCACCGTGCCCGAAGCGCTGCGCCCGTACATGGGCGGAGTCGAGACGCTGGCCTGAGCCGAGGCCGAGGCTGCGGCCGGCCGGTTCGAAGCGGAGTTTCGGACCCTGGGGGCCGATTCGCTTCGGCCCGACGGCAGGCGCCTCGGGCTTTCGCCTTCGGGCTAGTCGCGCCGGCGCCGCGTGGCGCCGGCCATGGACCTCATCGCCGGAGCGATCCGGCGCTACGAAAGGAATCGTAATGAACGCCGCTTTCGACATGTTCGCGCAGTTGCTTACCGTCGTGATGATGGCCGCTCCGGCCCCGGTCGGCTTTTTCGCCCTGCAGTTCGCCGTATTGCTGGTCAGCAATCGCAAGCGCAAGGCGCCGCTGGCGATCGCCGGCCTGATGTGGCGCGCCGCCGCCGGCGTGCTGTTCGGCAGCTTGGTCGGCTTCGCCGCCTTGTGGGCGACCATGGTCGTGCCGTCCTGGGTGACCGGCGACTACGAAGGCCTGCCCTGGCTGATGATGTTCTTCGCCTTTCCGGTCGGCGGCGTGGTCGCGCTGCTGGCCAGCTATTTCTTCGCCCGTTGGCTGTTGCGGCGCACGCCCGACGGCGCGGCGGCGCAGCCGGTCGCTGCGCGCGCTTGAGTCTCGCCCGCGGCGTCGCCCGGGGGTAGGAGCGGCGCAAGCCGCGACCGCGTCAATTCCCCTAAGGCGCAACCCCATCGGCCTGCGCACCCTCGGATCGCGGCTTATGACCGAAGGAAATCCCTGTGGGACGCCGCTCCTACAGGAGGCGCAGCGTCGCCCCATTGTAGGAGCGGCGTAAGCCGCGACCGCGCCAATTCCGCTACGGCGCAACGCTGTCTGCCTGCGCAATTCCGGGTCGCGGCTCGCGCCGCTCCTACCGCTGTTCCGCGCTACTGACGGCTGTAGCGGCGTCGATTCCGGTAGCTGACGCGCGCTCACGCCAGCGCACCCGATCGCTCTGCTGCAAACAAAAAGACCGGGCCCTTTCGAGGCCCGGTCGAATGCCGGCGTGGGGGAGGGAACGCCGGACTTGGGGAACGGTGCTGCAGGAACCGCGCTACTGCGTCGAGGCTCGCTCACGCAAGCTCATGCAACTTCACCTTTACGCTGCGCGACGCAGCGGCGTAACGATCGAAGCATGTGCGGCAGCGAGCGCATCGGCGCGATGCTGAGGCGAGTAAGCCACACCTTCCGCGCGCACGAACTCGACATCGGTCACGCCGATGAAGCCGAGCACGTGACGCAGGTAGGCCTCCTGGAAATCGCTGGGCTGATCGGTGTGGAAACCGCCACGGCCGCTGACCACGATCGCCTTCTTGCCCTTGGCCAAGCCTTCCGGCCCGTTCTCGGTGTAGCGGAAGGTCTTGCCGGCGACCGCGACCCGGTCGATCCAGGCCTTCAGGGTCGAAGGAATGCCGAAGTTGTACATCGGCGCGCCAAGCACGATCACGTCGGCGGCCAGGAACTGTTGCAGGATGCGTTCCGACGTTTCAGTTTCGAGCGGATCGGCCTTGGCCAGGGAACGACCGGTAAGATGCGGGATCGGATCGGCATCCAGGTCGCGGTACTCGATGCTCAGGCCCGGCACCGCGTCCTGCCAGCGCGCCGCTACCGCCGCGCTAAGCTCGCGGGTGACGGACTGGGTGCCCAGGGCGCTGGAATCGATGTGCAGCAGCTTCATGACGGACCTCGCTTCGGTTGGCTGGCGGCATGCCCGCCGCGTTGGAGCAAAGTCTGGATCGTTGCGATGGTGGAATAAAGCTGCTTCAATATCACTGGCTGTTCTAATTTTGGAACTATCCTCATGCACGACCTGAATGACCTCTACTACTTCGCGATGGTCGTCGACCATGCCGGCTTCGCCGCCGCCGAGCGCGCGCTGGGCATCCCCAAGTCGCGCCTGAGCCGGCGCATCAGCCAGCTCGAGACCGACCTGGGCGTGCGCCTGCTGCAGCGCTCGACCCGCCGCTTCGCCGTCACCGAAGTCGGCAACAGCGTCTACCGCCACGCCCAGTCCATGCTCGCCGAGGCCCAGGCCGCGCGCGAAGTGGTCGACCGACTCAGCGCCGAGCCGCGCGGGGTGATCCGGGTCAGCGTGCCGGTCGGCCTGGCCCAGCAGCAGATCCCCAAACTGCTGCCGGAATTCCTCGCCAAGTACCCGCAGGTGCGGGTGCAGTTGCACGTCAGCAACCGTCGCGTCGACATCATCAACGAAGGCATCGACGTCGCCCTGCGCGTGCGCTCCAAGCTCGACGACGACGGCAGCCTGGTGATGCGCAGCTTCGGCCAGATCCAGGAACTGCTGGTCGCCAGCCCGAAGTACCTGACCCGCATGGGCCGGCCGAGCAATCCCGACGAACTGTCCGACCACGTCACCCTGAGCATTAGCGAAGACGACGCCCGCCAGCGTTGGGAACTGCACGGCCCCGACGGCGAAGTGCGCCGGGTCGAGCTCAAGCCGCGGGTGATGGGCTTCGACTTCCCGATGCTGATGGCGCTGGCCGAGCAGGGCGTCGGCATCACCCTGCTGCCGGAAACCGTCTGCGCCGAAGCCGTGCGCCGCGGCGAACTGGAAGTGGTGCTGCCCAACTGGCGCCTGCCGCAGGGCATCTTCCACGCCGTGTTCGCCTCCCGCCGCGGCCTGCTGCCGGCGGTGCGGGTGTTCATCGACTTCCTGGCCGAGAAGGCCCCGTCCCTGGTCGAATCCGCCCGCCTGCAGTGCAGCGACATCAAGGGCATCCCGTGCCCCGACGGCATCGCCGGCCGCGACAAGGCCGCCAAGCCGGTGAAACTGTCCGCCCCGGCCGCCTCCGCCCCGTCGGCATAAGCGCCGGCGGCATGAGAGAATGCCCCGCGTCCGGCGCAAGGCCGGGCGCGCAGGGCGGCCTGCAAGCGGCCGCCCCCGATCGTCGCCCCTGCGGGCTCCGCAGCACCTGCGACCGATCCACAGCAGTTCTACGGAGAGATGGCCGAGTGGTTTAAGGCAGCGGTCTTGAAAACCGCCGAAGGGTCAAACCTTCCGTGGGTTCGAATCCCACTCTCTCCGCCATATCTTCGAAAAAGTCCGAGAAAACGCGGTTTTTTCTGTCGCCGCCTGAATCTGCACTCTACTTTTTCTCATCCACGGGTTTACGGTGCAGTTCGATTCCCGATGGCGTTCTAGGCGTCGGGGATTTCGCCCATCAGTCGGTCCGCGTGCCGGGCCGCCCAGAGTTCGACCCCACGCCGGCCGCTGTCGTAAGACCTGCAGGAACGGTCGCGAGGGCACTCCCATGGCCCGTGTCGGTGCTGTGAAACAGGGAACAAACCAACGGGCCGCGCAGGTAGCAGGCGATGAGGAACGGGTGCCAATCGAGCATGGAGGTACCAGTAAGCACGCGCATGTGCCAAATGCCGCCGTAAGCGTCAGCGCTGTTCTCGCGGACAGTCAGCCCTATACACGTTGGCGGTTGATGACGCGGGTGGCGATATCCTCAATGATGCTCGGCCCAAGCTGGAAGCCATCGAACGCGTTAAAAAGCGGTTCGATAGCTGGTGCGAGAAGTCCACCAATTGCCGAAGGTGGAGTGTCCGCAGCAACTACAAGCGAAATGGTCACCTCGTCCTGATACGCCCTCCGGCTATGACCAATGTATCGACGGGGGTGGGCCCACGAACTCAACTCGCGGCCCCGTAAGCCGCTCCACCGAAACGCGAACTGGAGGTTGCAGGTCGATACCTCCGCGATGGGCACGCTGCATCCCAACGCGCGAGCAAAGGCAAGTCCGACCGCGATTGCTTCGGCGCAGTCTTGAATGGGAAACGCGAAGTCGAACAAGGAATTCGGATTCCTTTCAGCGGGCGACACATCGTCGATAAGCATGCTTCTTTGGACGAAGCGCCCCTTCGGGTCATACCTCATGTATTGCAGCCCGTGGCGGCGATCCGAGATAAAGGCTTCCCAAACGCCATCAACCGTGTGCGGACGCATGGACCTGTCCGCGAAATTGCTGCTGACCAGCCATACCGGCCAACCTGTAAGGCTGGGATTGTTGCTATCGAGAAGGCGTAGAAACTCGATGTTTGCCGAATGGTCTGACTGCACACCGTCAATAACAAGTGACGCATCCCACCACCCGGCCGATGGAAGCTCGATGCCACGTTCCTTGGATAGCGCCTCTTGGCGTGCCTTTCCAAGATCGAGCAATTGCTGTGCCTGGTGATCGAGACTCTCGGAGGGTGACGTTATAGCAAACCCCGCAAGGAGTTGTTGCAATTCAAGCGATCCGCCGCCAGCTAAGTGACGACGGAAGAATCTTCCGATATCGGCCTCGCGGTTGTCGAAGCAGGTTTCAACGAGATTAGGCCAATCTTTCCATCCAACTTTGCTGGTGGCCGGCACGTTCGAACGAAGTGTTCGAACATAAACATCGTCGACATTGATAGTCGGCAGCCCGCCAGCTTTCACTGCGACGGGCGTTCGAACGCCAGACGGAATGACGATTACTGGAAACTCTCCCTCATATCGAACACCAAAACCAACCCCGACCTCAAAGGGCTCAGACGAGTGCCGCGCGACAAGGTTTTGAATCTTCTCCGGATGGAACACGGCACGAACATCAGAGGGTTGATTGTGGTTCTCGGGCAGTAGCGACTTGTCGTTAAACCCAATCACGAGGAATCCGCCGCCGTGATTCCGCAATGCCAGAGATGATCGGACGATCTTGGCCTTGCCCTCGGGGTCGTCAGGGCTAATCCAGTTCTTTACTTCGACGGCAAGGCTCTCGCTTGGGCGCTCCACGAGGTCTTGAACTCGGGCTTGGTCGATATCCATGTCGCTCCCCTAACTCGTCGCCAGCGCATATAGAACCACAATTCGGGCCATCCGGAAGACTAGGGCTTGCTACCAAGAATTCGCGCCTTGATGTTTGGATATCGGCGTTCTTCGCCCGCGACTTGGATTGCACTCGTGGCCCGGAACGCTGGCGCACTCACATTGTCGATGCGAAGAATCAGCGAAGGGCACAAACGCATCAACTCACCGACTCGTTCATTGTCAAGCGTACTGTAAACCCGACCTATATCCACGTCGCACTGGTCGTACGCTTCCATTAGCTCAAGGAACGACTTTTGAATTCGCTGTTCGAGATGGTGCATACGGTCTAGGTGGTTTTCAATCTGCCTAACCTCGCCAAGCGAAAGCTGGTTCATGAGGCCTGCAACTGTCGATGGCGTTGCACTTTGGATATCAAAAGCGCGAAGAGTGACAGACGCCACGGTCTAGCAGCTTGCGACAGACGTCGGCCTTGCGCCGGGCCTCGGCCAGCGTGACGACGCTCGGCGATCCCAGCCCCTTGTCGCGGTGCTTGCCGGTGGTCCGGGAGCGGTACCGGAAAACCCACGAGCGGGCGCCGGTCGGGCCGATGTTCAAGAGCAGTCCGTTGCTGTCGAGGTAGCGGACGGTCAGGGTCGCCATCTCGCGTGCGGTCAGGCGGTGGAAAAGGCGTGGCACGCGAGGAGCGTCCGGTCGGTTGGGAGGGGCGGCGGAGGTTCGAATTCGGGCACGGTCGGAAACAGGCCGATTTCGGCCCTGTTCCGCCCATACTTTTCCCCATCCGGTCGAGTGATTTTTACGCGCTCCGGTTCACTCTCGAAGTTGTCAAAAATGCCTTAAAAATAAGTATTTTTGGGTGGTCATGGCCCCTAGGTGGCTGCCACTCTCTCCGCCATTATCTGCGGCCTAATAGTGTGTGTCCTCTAGTTTTCTTGTTACGTTTTCGTCCGAATGCTCGTTCGATCCGTTTGGCGAATTCTCCGCCTAGCCGCCATGCTTTCGGTCGCCGGCATATTGCTGGTGATCGCGCGCCCTGACACTCACTTGATTACGAACGAGATCGATCGCCGTGCGGCCCCGCCGAAGCCGGTCGTAGCTACGGCCGACGAGTATTTGGGGATCGTGCGTGCGGTCGTGGCTGCCTCAGAGTTCCGGGGACTGCCGCCGCCACCGCCCGAGCCCGGGAGCGAGTTGCGCGAGGAGCCCAAGCGCGAAGTGCTGTTGTTGGATCGGTCCGTAGCGCTCTGCCAGAAGATCGAGTCTAAAACGCACTGTTCACTCCCGTTGCGGCTGTCGTCCGCATCTTTCGAAGTGCGGGACTATGTGCCTTTGAAATGGCTGCAAGAATTGGAGCTGGCGAACGCCGCGGTCGCGATCGTGCCCAATCCGCGCTCAGCGGGAATCCGTTATGTTCCCAGTGGGGAAGTTGCTGCGTTGGCGTCCGACTGGGAAGGCTTCTATGCCGACTACCCACGCACGACCGGGATTTTGCGAATGAGCGTTCCGGTGTTTTTGGACACGACACGATCTCGGGCGTTGATCTATGTGGAGCACCGTTGCGGTGGATTTTGCGGGGCAGGGACATTGCATCTGCTGCACCTCGAGCCGGAAGGCTGGAAGCAGGTCGGTCGCTTGTGGATGAGTATGAGCTGATCCTGTCGAGTAATGCGCTCGCTGGGGCGCCGGCCGCTCGGCGAGCCGCCGCGTGGCACCACGGTGTCTGGTCGTGTTTGCGCCGTAGTCGCGTTTGATCGCGGAAGAGCTGGTGGCCGTCAGGCTATTCTTCGGTCTAGCTATCTTTCAAGTTGTGGCCCTACCGTAAGTCGGCGCCAGACCGGCGCCGAACCGAAGCAGGAGACGGCAATGAAACGCACCTGGACCATCATCGGCGTCGCCGATGTCGCTCGCAGCTTCCGTTGGTATCAGTCGTTGTTCGGGCAGCCGCACGCGGCGCCGGCGCACGATTATTTCGGTCAGCTCGTCGATGCGGATGGGACGGTGCTGCTGTGTCTGCACCGCTGGGGCGCGCACGAGCATCCGACATTGGCCAGTCCAGACCGCGCCGAGCCCGGCAACGGGCTGTTGCTGTTCTTCCGCGTGGACGATTTTTCCGAAGCGCTGCTTCGCGCCCGCTCCCTCGTGGCACGTCTTGAGGAAGAGCCGAGCCGGAACCCGGCCACGGGTACGCTGGAGTTCGCGCTGCGCGATCCGGACGGCTATTACGTCATGGTCAGCGCGCTGAACTCCGACTAGCGAGCGGAGCGGTGTCGAACGTCTTTGCGGCAGGGCGCTAATGACCTGACCCGGGCTGTGGTGCCGTGCGCGTCGTATAGTGCTCCGCCTGCGAAATCGCCTGGGGTAGGAGCCGAGCATGTTGTCGCCGATCGAGGTCGAATTGCTGCCCCACGATCCCGAGTGGGCGATCCGCGCCGAAGCGGAAGCGCGCTTGCTGGCCGCCGCCATCGGCCCCGCGCTGCTGATCGTGCATCACATCGGTTCGACCGCGATTGCCGGGATCTGCGCCAAGCCGGTGCTCGATCTGATGCCGGTGGTGACCGAACTGGCGGCGCTCGAAGCGCGTCGCGGCGAGATCGAGGCGCTGGGCTACGAGTGGTGGGGCGAACGGGGTTTGCCGGGGCGTCGCTACTGCACCAAGTCCGATCTCGCGAGCGGGCGCCGGCTGGTGCAAGCGCATTGCTACCGGGACGGGTCGAGCGAGATCGATCGCCATCTGGCCTTTCGCGACTATCTGCGCGCACGCCCGGATCTGGCTGCGGAGTACGGCCGCGAGAAAGAGCGCTGCCGCCAACTGCATGCCGACGACTCGCATGCCTATAGCGACTGCAAGAGCGCCTGGATACAGCGAGTCGAGGCCGAGGCGCTAATGCATCATGCAGTCGGGCCGGCGGCCCGACCCGGCGTGCGCTAATCCCGGATGCCATGAAGGCCGGGCGGTGCCGTCGAGCCCGGCTCGATGGCCGCCGATTGGCCCTGCGAACTCCGGCCGCGTCGTCGCCTGCCGTGGAAACGGGCCGGGCCATCGCCCAGAAAAGCGGCGTTCCGCGATCCGGGAACGCCGCAGCGAACCTTACTGCGTGAACACCTTCCACGGCCGCGTCGCACTGCCGGGATCGGTCTTGCCCGGGTCGCAGTAGTGGGTGATGTAGGCCTTCGGAATCGTGGTCAGGAACGCGACTTCGACGCCAGGATCGACCGGGCCGCCGCTGATGCCGAACAGGCTGGAGGTCGCCAGGGTGGCGGCGTCGAAGAACACGTTGGCCTTGACCGCCGAGGCGAGTTGGCTGGCGTCGTTGACCGCCGTGGTCGGTCCCGTGCCGAGGGCCTGGACGTTCAAACTGAAACTCATCTTGTAGACGTAGCCGGACGAGTAGCCGCCGGTGTCCTGGCTGGTGTCGGTCGATACGTGCACGGTGCGCCGGGTCTTCTCGTTCTTGATGTTGCGCAGCACGTCCCACAGGGTCGGCGCGGCGGTGTCGAGCAGTATCTGCAGGCTGGTGTCGTTGGCCGGCGGCGGCAGTTTGGGCGCGGGGCCGCGGGGTACGATGCAGCGAAGGATGATCGCCCGGCCGGTTTCGGGCGTGGTGATCACCCACGGCGCGAAGCCTTTGGCGGTGCGGATCTGGTCCGGCGTGCGGGTATCGCCGCGGTAGAGCGTGATGGGCATGGTAGGGCTCCTGTAGACGTTTGCGGTAGGCCGCGCGACGCGGCATGGAGCGCGGATAGTCGGCCGCTGCGCTCGAACGAACGGCATAACGCCGTATGCGCGGCCAGACGGCGTTGCGCTTACCGGTTCAAACGGCGACGCCCTGGAGACCGTGAAGGTAGGAGCGGTCCATCTAATGGGGTGGACTCGAGCGGTGCGGCGGACGGCGATCCCTTGGCGTTACTGCGGGATCCTGGGGCCGGTTGGGGACGAAGGCTGCGCCTGATCGAGTTGCTGGCTTTGCGACTGCGTACGCTGCGCTTCCAGGGCGATGCTCTGATTCGCCACGCGGAGTTTTTCGTCCGACTGTTCGACCGGTGTGGCGGCCGCCTGCTGGACCGGCACGCTGGCGCGCTTGTGCGCAGGGTCGTCGAGCCGGCCTTCGACCACGAAGACATTGCCGTTGTGACCCAGGACGACATGATCGGCGCGGTTGATCGCGTTGGCCGCCAGCGAGATGCCGTGCGCCTGCGGATGCGCTTCGCGATTGTCCTTGCACGCAGCCAGCAGGCTGCGGCTCAGTCGCTCGCTGGCTTCGTCGAAAGGTTTGCCGATCTTTTCATCGATGGCCCGTACGCCACTGCGGATCTGTTCCAGCAAGCCGTGATCGGGATGGCCGGGGTGGTCCGGCCGTAGAGCTGCGACGGCGCGATCGGCGATCTCGGCCTTCGGCGCGTCCTGATTGGCGGTGGTCAAGGTGTGGCGGATGGTCGCCAGTTGCATTTGCCCGTGACTGAGGTCGACGAAGCCGAAGGCCCGTCCGCTAAGGTCCAGCCCGTTGCGTTCGATCTGGTGCGGGTCGAGCTTCAATGCCGCCATGTCCAGATGCACCACCGGCGCCTGCTGATGAACAAGCCGGCCATCGCGCTCGGCGTCGTACCACTTGGTGGCGATGGTCTGCATTGCGCTGACGCCGAAGTAGTCGTTATAGCCGGAGTCGCGATGGCGGCCCAGGCGCTGACTCTGATCGTAGTAACAGCGGGCGACAGCCTCGACTGAGGCAGGGTCCTTGGCGTTCTGGTAGCCGTGTTCGTTGAGCTTGACCCCAGGGGCGAATCTGAGCGAGTTCTTTGCTGCGTCTCCCAGTACGCACGATGTAGTGGGCTGGGCCCGTTGCATGAACTCATTCGGATCAAGATGGCCGTCGTTCTCGACCCGAACTCGGCTGGCCAGCGCATTCAGGCCAGCGAGCTCCGCTAGCGCTTCGCCATGGCGGAACTCCGTCAAGTAGCTCTTTGTAGGTGCGGTCAAGTCGAGCGAGGACTCATTGCCAAGTCCTTGCTGCAGGCGGAACTCAATCTCGGACGAAAACCTCTGCACAGAATCGATTGACGTTTTCCGCCTCAGTGCATGAGCCGTTTCATGACCCAATGCGACGGTGAGCAGGTCGCCTTGTTCCTGTGGGGATAGTTGCGGGTCGTTGAGAGTTCTTTCGGTGAGATGGATGAGTCGATCCCGGAGGCCGTAGTGTGCCGCTTCATTCGGATTGTCGGACAGCGCTATCCCGATCAGGCTTCCGTTGCGCGCCGCGCGGGTCATCAGGTCGGCCAGCAGGGGGGAGTTGACGATGGCCGCGCGCAACTTATCCATGTCCTGTCGATGCAGGCCATTCGGTATGGTTTCGGATCGCTTGAGAACCCCCTCAAGTTCCGCGGGAACATCGCTCATTTGGCTTCTCGCGAGGCGTCGATGGCTATTGCCCCGACACAAGGGTCGCCTTTGTTGCTTCCATTATGAACTCTGTACAGTTCAGCCTTTACATAGAAGGTCAGTCCATCGATGCTTGATCGACGCACGAATCCCCACTGTTCACGATGCGGTAGTGTGGTTTCCCGGCCGTCGTATCCTTGCTCAGATAGATCATTGGCGAATTCCGAGATGCCGAACGTGCATATCGAAGAACGATCGTTTTCCGTGTCCTTGGGCAGGAAGCTGATTCTTATGTGTTTGCCGGGAGCCTTGCGATAGACCGTGCTGACACTGACGCGATAAGAACCGATTCCCTTCAGCTCGCCTAAGGATTCACCCTCGCGAATGGTCAGAAGCTCCGGTGTGAAAGGGCTACCCATCATTCGGGCGACATTCTCGGATTCGGTATCGGCCTCAGTACGGAGAGTGGCGGTCAGGCGAAGGATCCGTTGCCGCAGTTCGGCGACACCGATAGCAGGAGCGAGGGCATCCGCTCTGTCGGCTGTCGGTCGCGCGGTCTGCGCTTTGTGAATATGGTCGTATTTCGTCTCTGCACTTCGAGCCGCCGCATTTATTTCAACGGCTATCGGATATTCGTCCTGAATCACGATGGTCTCCTTGGCGCTTTCGCCGGGGGCGCGGGTGCAGCCGTTCATTGCGAGTACGCTGGCTAGCAGGACGGCATTCCGGACGAGTTCTTTGGCCATTTGCATTCTTCCGCGATAGTCCGTTGGCAGTGCTTCGTTGTGGCGGAATTCGTTCAGATATTTCTTCGTTGAGGCGGTCAGGTCCACATAAGACTCGTTCCCGGTTGCGTCCTGCAGCCGTGCGCCGACCGCGGATGCGAATTCGGACACGGCGTCGCGGGCGACCTTGGAGCGAAGTGCGTGCGCTGTTTCATGGCCAAGCGCGACTGTCAATAAATCGCTCTGCTGTTGCGGTTTCAGTCGAGGGTCGCTCAGTGTGCCGATCGATAAATGGATGGATTTGCCGATGGAATCGTAGTGGGCGGCCTCGTTGGGGGTGCTGGACATAGCGAACTTGGTGAGGCTGCCTTCTTGGACAGCGCGGTTCATCAGAGCTGCCAGATACCGTGAGTTGACGATCGCCGCTTCCAGCTTTTCCACATCGCGGCGGGGAAGCCCCCGTTCCAGTTCCGACAAGCGCAGCACCGCCTGCAGGCCGGGCGATAGGTCGCTCACTGCCTGCCCTTGACCGCGTCCGCCGTGACATCCGCCAAGCACAGCTTGCCGCTCCGCGTTCCGTCGTTCGCCCGGTACAGCTCTGCGCTCACATAGAAAGTAAGGTCGCTGGCGGAGACGTAGCGAACGAACCCCCACTGCTCGCGGTGAGGCAGGTGTACTTCGCCCGCATCGTAGCCTTGGCTTCGCAGTGCGTCGGCGAACTCCGCGAGTTCGAAGGTGCAGATCGATGGCCGGCCGGTGCTGAATCCTGCTGGGCCGAAGCTGATTCTCACGTGTTTGCCGGGAGCCGTTCGGTCGATCCGCGATACGCTGACCCGGTAGGAACCCACCTGTTCAAGATCGCCGATGGATTCTCCCTCGCGAATGGACATCAGTTCGGGGGTGAACGAGACCCCCAGAAACCGGGAGACCCGCTCGGCTTCGGTGTCGGCGGCCGACTGCAGTCCGGCCGTCAAGCGGAGGATGCGCTGGCGCAACTCGGCCGGACTGAGTTTTGGTGCTGTCGTGTCGACCCGTGGGGCGTCTGACTGTTGCGGCTTCGACGGCGTCTTGCGAGCGCTTCTATCAGCCGCGGCGGCGGCATTGGTCGCCTCGTCCATCGCGGCGACAAACGGGTCTTCGTTTTGAATCACGCTGCGCTCCTGTGGGTTTTCCGCGGGGGAACGGGCGCAGGCGGACAGGGTCAACGCACCTAACAACAAGGCGGCGTACTGGGCGGGTCTGAAGGCCATGTGCATCCCTTCCGCAAGAGTCCATCGACGAAGAACTTACGCCAACTCCGACTCAGGGGCCAGATGGATACTGAAAGTTGCGATCGCTGTTGACTGATGTGCTTAACGGGTGGGCGATTCGGTCTTCCTTGGGTATCGGGCCTATCCGGATGTGTTTTTCGAAGCGTTCCGTGTGTCTTGATCGAAGGGTTATGGCACGGGCGCGAATGCGCGCGGCGACGGAGTGGTTCGAGCGTGCGGAAGTTGGGCCAGGGCTCAGACCGAGTCCAGCCCGATGGCGAGATCGTAACTGGGGAGCGCCATGGCGACGCGGAACTCGGGCATGGCTTCCACCGCCGAGTAATAGGCTTCGACATCGGCGAAGTCGAACGACCATAGATTGGCTTGGATGCCGGCCGTGGCCGGCGTGGGGGCGCAGCTCAGTTCGCAGTGCAGTTGTTCGTAGCCGAGGAATTCGTCGTCCTGGTCGCTCAGTTCGAATTGGCACAGCGGATCGAAATAGAACCGCGGCTGGCCGCTGAAGTCGTAGGTGCCGAACTGCACCAGCAGACCGATCCGGTCCCTGCCGTCGTGGGATGTTTCCAAGCCGCGTCCGAACGCCTTGAACGCCTCCCAGGCGGCCGCCGGAGCGGTCGGGGAGCCCACGCCGCGAGCGGCGAACTCGGTTCGCAGCCGTTCGAGTTCGGCGTTGAATGCGTATGGCACGGATCCCCCGATGATCGATGCGGAGCGAATCCGCGGATTCTGTTGCCGAGCGGCAGGGGCGTCAATCGGTGAGGCGCGGCGCTGGCGTCGACGGTGTAGGTGGAGGTGGTAGAGGTAGCCAGCGGCCGCCGCGGCGGCACGGGGAGCCAGGCTTTGGCGAACCCGGCGCCGGTTGCGTGGCTGGCTCGACGCCGCATGCGTGCTGATGCAAACATGCGCACAGATCTGCAAGGAGGCTACGTCATGGGACAAGGGCTATGGTCGCGCGGCTAGGTTGCCCACCGGCGGCATGCCGTCCAGTGGCGGCTGCGAACGCTGTCGGGCGGATCGCGCTCGCGCCGTGGATGTCGCCATGAAGACCGCGCACAAGTTCCTGATCTCGCTGGCGGCGCTGCCGCTGTCGGTGCTGCTGGTGCGCTTCACCGGCCATGGCGCTTGGCTGCTGGGCGGAGTGGTCGCGCTGATCGCGACGATTCTGTACGGATCGGACCTGCACGCGCAGGCGTTGCGGGCGACCGATGCCAAACGCTGGTCGGTGCGCCGCTTCGTCCTGGAACTGCCGCGGTTCGTCCTGGCCGCGGTCTGCATGGCGATCGGGCTGACCTGCTTGGGCTGGCTGGGCTGGACGGTCTGGCAGCCGCAGTCCGTCGCGTTGAAGCAAGCCTTGGTCATGGCCGGGCTGGCGCTGCTGATGCTCGGCGGCGGCGCGGCCTTGTTTCTCGAAGGCTTGCGCGGGCCGCCGCCGCAGGTGCGCGACTGGTTTTCGGTCCGGTTCGACGAACACGAAGTGCATATCGTCGCGCGCCCGCCGGGCGAGGCGCCCTTCGAGGGGAGCTTCGCCTGGGACGCGATCGAGCGGGTGATCTTCGAAGATGGAGGGATCTACCGCAGCGATGTGTTCCACGTATTCGTCCGCGGCGGCGAGCGCGCGTTCGCGATCCTGACCGAAGGCGAGGGCGGGTCGGAGTTCTGCGGCGCCTTGTGCGAACGCGGCCACTTTCCGCCGGAGATTTTCTTCCAGGCGATGGGCTCGACCGACGGCGGGGTGTATGTGTGGCCGCCGCTGGAGCCGGACGGGAAGTCCTGACGGTCGCGTCGAGCCGCGACAGGCCGGCAGTCCGTCGGGCGGTCCCGACTAGATCGCCGGCTCGGGCTCGGCGACGGCGTTGCGGTCGGCGTGCGCCTGCGCGTCGGTGGGCGCGAACACATAGCCCAGATCGGTGCGGCCGTGCACCAGCCGGATCGAGGCGTTGGGCGGGTTCTTTTCCTGCTCGAACCACTCGTAGGGATGGTGCAGCCATTGCATCAGGAAGGCGCGGATGGTGACTCCGTGGCTGACCACCACGATCTGGTCGATGCCGTTGCGGTCGTAATCGCGCTGGAAGGTGCCGAAGGCCTGGTGCACGCGGATGGCGACGTCGAAGCGGCTTTCGCCCAGCGGCATGCGCGCCCAGAAGCGGCCTTCGAACTCGACCTGTTTGTCGAAATGCGCCGATTCGCGCGGAAACTGCAGCGGCAGTTGATCCTCGGGGATGCCGTCGAACAGGCCGAATTGCTGTTCGACCAGGTTGACGTGTTCGCGCCGGTCGAAGGCGAATTTGCCGCGGTGCTCTTCGCCTGCCGCCGCGGCGACGGTTTCGACGCCGCGGATCACCTCGTCGGCGGTCTGACGGGTGCGGGTATACGGCGAGACCCAGAACCGGGTGCGGGTCTGCGCCGTGTTGCGTTCGAGGAAATGGCGGCCAAGCCATTCGCCGGCGGCGTAGGCCTGGGCGCGTCCGGCGTCGGTCAAGGGAATGGCGTGATCGGCCAGTTCCAGGTGTTTGCGTTTGTCGACGTTGCCGGCCGACTCGCCGTGGCGGATGAAGATCAACGAAAGCGGGGTCATGCGGCGTCGGCTCCCTGGACATTGGCGCGCGCGTTCCTGCGCGGCTCGACGGCGACGATAGCGGTCGGCGAACGAGCGGACAACGCGGAAGCGGAAGTGCATCGAAGCACTCCGCTCCCCTGGCACGGCGGCGAGTACCGCGATCACCCGGCGGAGGTAGCAGGGGCGGGAGCTAGACGACCGATTACAGATCGCTACATTTGTACTCTAGACGACCGGTCTAATCGGGTCTAAAGTGCGTCCCATGAACACCGCTCAGGTCCAACACGACGTCCGCCAGCACATCCTGGATGTCGCCCACCCCTTGCTGCTGCGCAAGGGCTTCACCGCGGTCGGGCTGGCCGAGGTGCTGGCCGCGGCGCAGGTGCCGAAGGGCTCGTTCTACCACTACTTCGGCTCCAAGGAGGCCTTCGGCGAGGCGGTGCTGGAGGCCTATTTCAACGAGTACCTGGGCCGGATGGACGACCTGCTAACCCAGCCGGGCACGGCGGCGCAAAGGCTGTTGGCCTATTTCTACGACTGGCTGGATTCGCAGACCGGCGACGAGGCGCAGAGCCGCTGCCTGGTGGTCAAGCTGGGCGCGGAAGTCTGCGACTTGTCGGAGACCATGCGCGCGGCGCTGGCGCGCGGCACCGGCGGCATCGTCGAGCGCTTGGCGCGCTGCGTCGAAGCCGGGCGGGCCGACGGTTCGCTGGCCGAAGCCGTCGGCGACGCACGCACTATCGGCGCCACCCTTTATCAGAACTGGCTCGGCGCGAGCCTGCTGGCCAAGATCACCCACGACCGCGCACCGCTGGATACCGCCCTGATCGGTACCCGGCAGCTGCTCGGTCTGCGTCTTTACACCTGATCCACCGAGCCGGGCGGGGCGATCGTGTCCCGCCTTTTTGTAACTGCGTTCTAGACGACCGGTCTAATCGGTCGTGAATCGACCTCTCCAAAACCGGCGCCGGCCCCTGCCTCAGGGTGCCGGCGCTCCTCTCACCCAAGCGTTCAAGGCCCACACCCATGCCGCAAACCGACACCGTCAACCGCCGCATCGTCCTGGCTTCGCGCCCCAGCGGCCTGCCCGGCGCGCAGAACTTCCGTCTCGAACAGGCCGAGGTGCCGACGCCCGGCCCCGGCCAGGTGCTGCTGCGCACCGAGTACCTGTCGTTGGACCCGTACATGCGCAATCTGATGGAAGAAATCGGCCCGACCTACGCGCCGTCGGTGCCGCTGGGCCAGCCCATGGTCGGCGGCACCATCGCCCGGGTCGTCGCGTCCGAGCATCCGCAGTTCCGCGTCGGCGAACGGGTACTGGCCAACGGCGGCTGGCAGGACTACGCCCTGTCCGACGGCCAGGACCTGCTCGCGCTCGGCGACGACGCCCGGCCCTCGCTGTCGCTGGGCGGCCTGGGCATGCCCGGCTTCACCGCCTATGTCGGCCTGCTCGACATCGGCCAGCCCAAGCCCGGCGAAACCGTGGTGGTGGCCGCGGCGACCGGCGCGGTCGGCTCCGCGGTCGGCCAGATCGCCAAGCTCAAGGGCGCGCGCGTGGTGGGCATCGCCGGCGGCGCCGACAAGTGCCGCTACGCGGTCGAGGAGCTCGGCTTCGACGTCTGCATCGACCGCCGCGACCCGCAGTTCGCCCAGCGCCTGGCCGAAGCCTGCGCCGACGGCATCGACGTGTACTTCGAAAACGTCGGCGGCGCGGTGCTCGACGCGGTGGTGCCGCTGTTGAACATCGGCGCGCGGGTGCCGGTGTGCGGGCACATCGCCGACTACAACAATCGGACCCTGCCGGACGGCCCCAACCGTCTGCCGGCGCTGATCGCGGCGGTGCTGCAAAAGCGCATCCGCATGCAGGGTTTCATCATCTTCGACCACTACGCCGAACGCTTCGAGACGTTCCGCCGCGAGATGGGCGAGTGGGTCGCCAGCGGCCGGATCAAGCTGCGCGAAGACCGCGTCGACGGCCTGGAGAATGCGCCCGAGGCCTTCATCGGCCTGCTGCAGGGCGGCAACTTCGGCAAGCTGGTGGTCAGCGTCGGCGAAAGGTGAGGTTTGGGGTGTTCGAACCGCTTCCTTAGGGCGGCGATTTCGGATTGATGCTTTTGCGGTTTGTGCGGGCAAAGGCAAAGGCAAATCCCCCCTGGCCCCCCTTTTTCAAAGGGGGGAACGACAGGATGGCCACGAATGTTCGCTTGGGCGTGCGCTGATTGCGATCAGCGCACGATGGTCAGCGGGGTCTGCGCATGCGCCAGCACTTTGCCGGCGATCGAGCCCAGGAACAGGGTCTTGAGCGCACCGCGGCCGTGCGAGCCCATCACGATCAGGTCGCAGCGTTCGTTCTTGGCGAACTTGAGGATGGTCGAGGCCGGCTCGCCGATCGGCAGGTGCTCCTCGAACTCCAGTTGCGCGCGTTTGAGCGTCGCCCGCGCGCGCTGGGTCGCGGCGCGGCCGTTCTCGGCGTGGTAGCGCACCGCGCCGTCCGCGCCCAGGTGGATGGCGACGCTGCGCAGCAGGGGCTCGTCGACGTACAGCAGGTGCAGTTCCGGCGGCTGCGCCAGTTCGCCGGCGAGGCGAATGGCGTAGCGCACGGCGCGCAAGGCGATCTCGCTGCCGTCGACGGCGATCAGGATGCGCATGCGGGCTCCGGCGGCGTAGGAATTCGCTCCAGCATCCGCCTGCGCCGGCGGCGGATGTTGATCGCGGTCAAGCAATCGGCCGATCGCTTGCGACGTCGGTTCAAAAGCGCGCAGCCCACAGCGCGGCCATGCCGAGCATGGCCGGCCACAGCCAGGCCGGGTGCAGGGCGGCGCGGCCCAGCGCGTGCCGCGGGCGCAAGCCGACGCCGTGGACGAAGCTCGCGCAGATCAGCAGCATCAACGGGCTCAGCAGGCCGTGCCCGGCGGCGGTCATCTCGCCGCCGCGCATCGCCGGCAGGAACAGCAGCGCCAGCGACAGCGCCGACGCCAGCAGCAGCGACACCGCCCGCGCCATCAGGGGCCGTCCTCCAGCGCCTCGCGCCGGCCGCGTTCGTCTTCTTCGTGCAGTTCGAACCACATCGCGTTGAGCACGCCGAAACAGCAGGCCAGGGCCAGGCCGAGGATCCAGGCGAAGTACCACATCAGTAGGCTCCTTGGGATTCGTCTTGCGATTCGACGTGGGCGCGGGTCACGGTGCCGCGCATGACCCGGAACGCCCAGGTCGTATAGGCCAGGATCAGCGGCAGGAAGATCGCCGCGGCGACCAGCATGATGCCGAGCGTGCGCTGGCTGGAGGACGCATCCCACACGGTCAGGCCGTGGCCGGGATGGGTGGAGGAGGGCAGCAGGAACGGGAACAGCGACAGTCCCGCAGTGAGGATGACCCCGGCCACCGCGGCGCCGCTGGCGACGAAGGCCAGCCCGCGCCGGCGGCACAGCAACACCGTCGCCAGCATCAGCAACACAAGCACGGGTACCGCGATCATCCACGGATGCAGGCTGTAGTTGGCCAGCCAGCCGCCGACGACCGATATCGCGTGCTTGGCCAAGGGGTCCGAGGCGCCGTGGGTGCGCACCGCGCCGACCAGGGCCGAAGCCGGAATCCAGCGCAGCCACAGGCCGGCGCCGGCGAAACCGAGCGCGGCCACGGCCGCGGCGATGCGGGCGATACGGCGCGCGCGCTGGCCGACCGGGTCTTCGATCTTCATCGCCGCGAAGCTGGCGCCGTGCATGACCAGCATCGCCAGGCTGACCACGCCGCAGAGCATGGCGAAGGGATGGAACAGGCCGAGGAAGCTGCCCTCGAACACCGGCAACAACTCCGGGGTGAAGCGCAACGGGATGCCGAGGAACAGATTGCCGAACGCGACCCCGAACACCAGCGACGGCACCGCGCCGGCGATGGTCAGGGCCCAGTCCCAGGCGCCGCGCCAGCGCGCCTGCGGCAGGCGGTTGCGGAAGGCGAAGCCGACCGGACGCAGGATCAGCGCCACCAGCAACAGCAGCATGGCGAAGTAGAACGCCGAGAACGAAGCGGCGTAGAGCAGCGGCCAGGCCGCGAACACGGCGCCGCCGCCGAGGATGAACCAGACCTGGTTGCCTTCCCAGTTCGGTTCGATCGCTTCCAACGCCATGCGCCGCTCGACGTCGTCGCGGCCGATCAGGCGCAGGATCGCGCCCAGGCCCAGGTCGTAGCCGTCGGTGACGGCGAAGCCGATCAGCAGCACGCCGAGCAGCGCCCACCAGATCACGCGCAGCAGTTCGTAGTCGATCACGGGACGCTCCTTTCGGCGGCAAGGCGGGGCTCGGCGGGCGCCGGCGTGGCCGGCCAGAACTTCATCCGGTCGGGCCCGGAACGGATCGCGCGCAGCATCAGCATCACGTCGACCACGGCCAGGCCGGTGTAGAGCACGACGAAGCCGATCAGGCTGGCGATGACCTGGGTGGAGTTGGTCGCCGACACGCCGAGGAAGGTCGGCAGCACGCCGTCGATGGCCCAGGGCTGGCGGCCGACCTCGGCGACGATCCAGCCCAATTCGGCGGCGACCCACGGCAGCGGCAGGCTGTACAGCGCCACGCGCAGGAACAGCCGGTTGTCGAGCTTGCGCCGCGCCGCCAGCCAGAACGCCCAGCCGAACAGCAGGATGAAGAAGAAGCCCAGGCCGACCATGATCCGGAACGACCAGAACAGCACCGGCACGTTCGGCACCGTGCTCCAGGCCGCGCGATCGATGATCGCCTCGTCGGCGCTGGCCGGATCGCGGGTGTAGCGCAGGGTCAGCAGGCCGAAGCCGAGGTCGTCGCGCAAGGCCATGAACGCGGCGGCTTTCTGCGGATCGTCGCGGTCGGCGCGCAGTTCGCGCAGCGCGGCGTAGGCGGCGATGCCGCGGCGGATGCGCTCGCGGTTGTGCTCGACCAGGTCGTGGATGCCGGCCACCTCCTGGTCCAGCGAGCGGGTCGCGATCAGGCCCAAGGCCCAGGGAATGCGCACCGCGTGCTCGGTCTCGCGCTTGTCCATGTCCGGCAGGCCGAACACGGTGAACGCGGCCGGCGCCGGGTGGGTGCGCCACTCGGCCTCGATCGCGGCGACCTTCATCTTCTGGTTCTCGGACGCGGTGTAGCCGCTCTCGTCGCCGAGCACCGCCACCGACAGCGCCGAGGCCAGGCCGAAGCTGGCCGCGACCACGATCGAGCGGCGCGCGATCTCGACGTTGCGCCCGCGCAGCAGGTACCAGGCGCTGATCGAAAGCACGAACATCGCCCCGGTGACGTAGCCGGCGCTGACGGTGTGGACGAACTTGGCCTGGGCGACCGGGTTGAACACCACCGCGGCGAAGTCGGTGACCTCCATGCGCATGGTCTGGAAGTTGAATTCGGCGCCGACCGGGTTCTGCATCCAGCCGTTGGCGATCAGGATCCACAGCGCCGACAGGTTGGCGCCGAGCGCGGTCAGCCAGGTCACGATCAGATGCTGCAGCTTGCTGAGCCGGTCCCAGCCGAAGAAGAACAGGCCGACGAAGGTGCTCTCCAGGAAGAACGCCATCAGCCCCTCGATCGCCAGCGGCGCGCCGAAGATGTCGCCGACGTAGTGCGAGTAATAGGCCCAGTTGGTGCCGAACTGGAACTCCATGGTGATGCCGGTGGCCACGCCCATGGCGAAGTTGATCCCGAACAGCACGCCCCAGTAGCGGGTCATCTGCTTCCAGATGGCGCGCCCGGTCATCACGTACACGCTTTCCATGATCGCCATGATCAGGGCCAGACCGATGGTCAGCGGAACGAACAGGAAGTGATAGAGCGCGGTCAGCGCGAATTGCAGTCGCGACAGGTCGACGACGTGTAGGTCCGGCATGGCGGGTCACCTTGTGGGAAGCAGGCGCCGGTCGATCGCCGCATCGTCGATCTGCGGGCGGTTCGAAGGCGAGAAGAACAACAGGTACAGCGCGGTCAGCAGGGCCAGCTTGAGCGCGATGGTCAGGGCGATGCGGCGCAACAAGCCGCGCCGCCAGTGCGCCGGCGTGGCTGGCGACGCGGTGCGGTGCCGGCTCATCGGTCGCGCCGCCGGCTCGCGCACGCAGTGCGAAGACCAAGGCAAGCGGGCGGGAAGAGAGGGCGCATTACCGGCTCCGGCGGAATCCGGGCGCCAGTAGGCATTCGCGGCGTGTCGGCGGTCTTGATCCAGATCAAGCGCGGCGGGCGAGCCTGCGTTGCGCCGCCGCGGAGGACACCAGGTCGCGGCCGATCGCGGCGCGGCTTGATCCAGGTCAATACGCGCCGGCGCGAACGGCGTGCAATGGCGGGCAAAGGTCCGCAAGGGCGGAGGACGCGATGCTCAAGGATCTGGTGGTGCCGATGACCCGCAGCGCCGGCGATGCCGACGCGCTGAATCTGGCCTTGAGCTTGGCCTCGGCGCACGGCGCCCGGGTCGAGGTGCTGGAGTTGGTCGACCTGCCGTTGCCGCTGGCGCATCCGTTCGGGCTGATGCCGGACATGACCACCGACGCGGCCAACGAGAAGCTGCGCGCCGACGGCGAGCGCCGGGCCCAGGCCCTGCGCCAGCGCCTGGCCGGCGAGCCGGTCGATACCGAGGTGCGGCTGGTCGATGCCCTGTACGTCGAGGCGCCGCGGATGGCGGCGCTGCACGCGTACTACGCCGACCTGGCGGTGCTGGCCGGCGCGCTCGGCGACACCCGCGAGGCCGCGCTGTCGCACGCGTTCTTCGTCGCCCTGTTGCTCGAATCCGGGCGCCCGGTGCTGGTGGTTCCGCCGCGCTGCAAGGCGCAGACGCCGCCGCGGCGCGCGGTGGTGGCCTGGCAGCCGACCCGCGAAGCCACGCGTGCGCTGCACGATGCGATGCCGCTGCTGCTCGGCACCGAAGCGGTCGACGTGGTGGTGGTCGATACCGGCAACGGCCGCGTGGCCAAGGAGTCCGGCGCGCAGATCGCGGCCCATCTCGGCCGTCACGGCATACACGCCGAACTGGTGCTGCGCGAGGCGCGCGGGGCGACGGTGGCCTCGGTCCTGCTCGATCACGTCGGCCAGGTCCATGCGCAATTGCTGGTGGCGGGCGGCTACGGCCATTCGCGCCTGCGCGAATGGGCCCTGGGCGGGGTCACCCGCGAACTGTCGATGAGCGCGGCGGTGCCGGTCTTCTATGGCCATTGACGAGCGCGGCCCGCATTCGCTGCGGGCCTTGCTGCGGCCGGCGGCCGACCCGCCGATGCGCGATCCGCAACGCACCCGCGAGCAGGCCGCGCAGGCCTTGCGCCGTGCGGGCGAGGCGATCGACGAATTGCGCGCGCAGGCGGCGTCCGATCCGGCGCCGGAGACGCGCCTGCGCAATCAACAGCTGCGCGTGTTGACCCGGCAGCTGAGCCATCGCTATCACTGGCTGGCCGAACTGCACCGTAGCCTGGCCGCCGGCGACGACGCCGAACTGGCGCGCGCCTGGAGCCGCTTCTTCGCCTGCTACGACGACTTCCTCGAGGCCTTGCGCCAGGCGCGCACCGAATTGGACGAGCGCGCGCAGCCGGCGCCCGCGCCGCCCTCGGACCGCCGCGCGCCGGACGACGGTGAGGGTTGAACCGGCGGCGTCGGCTTCAGCCGCAGCCGCTGCACAGCCGGTCCTCGCAATCGCCGCGGGCGATTTCCACCGGCGCGTCGATCCAGGGTTGCATCGCCGCGGCCAGCGCGCGTTGCGCGCTCAGCGCGGCCTCGGGCGACAACGCCGGGCGGCCGCCGCGCGCGCGATGCGCGGCCAGGCCGATGCTGGCGTTGTTGGCCAGCAAGGCCAGGCAGGGCTGGACCGAGATCCGGGTCAGGCGGCGGTGACGGCGATGGCGCCGCAGAGGCTCGGCCAACTGCGGCGGCAAGGCGCGATCGCGCCAATGCGCCGCCAGCGCGCCGTCGGCGTCGTCCCCGCCGGGGCCGCGTTCCTGCGCCAGTTGCAGCGCGCCCTCGAGCACGGCGTAGGCGAGGGTGCGGGCGATCGCGGCGGCGGCGAGTTGCGCCTCGCGGCCGCGGTAGTCCAGGCCCAGCGCGGCCAGGGCGTCGGCCAGGCCCATGACGCCTATCGCCAGTTCCGCGGCGCCGACGCTGGCATGTTCGCCTTCGCACAGGCTTAGCGCGTCGTCGAGCAGCCGCACGCTCAGGCTCGCCGCGGCGGCGAAGCCGGCATGGTCGAAGCGCGCGGTGGCGCTGCGCGGCGCCAGGACGAAAGCGCCCAGATTGAGGCAGGCCTGCGGTTCGGGCAGGGCGGCGGGCAGGCGACCGGTGCCGGCGTGGCGCAACAGGCGCTCGTCGGGCAGCAATTGCCAGCGACTGAATACCTCGATGTAGCGCCGGCGCCAGAGCTCGCCCCGCGCGCCGTCGTTCGCCGCCAGCGCGCCGGCGACCCGCTGCCAGGTCGCGTCGATGGTGCGGTCGCGCAACAGGTCGCCGCTGCGCCAGCGGAAACTGGCGTCCCAGACGTCGACCGCGTGCGGGTCGGTGAAGCGCGTGGGCGTGCTCAAGCGATGGACCGGGGCAGGCTGGCGGAGACGATCCACTATGCGACGGGCGCACCGCCCGGCATTGACGCCGGTCAATCCGGGGCGCTGCGTGGGCGCTAGGGAAGCGGCCGGCGCGGGTACCGTTACAAACCGTTACCGGCGGTTACCGCGGCCACATCGTGCGTCGGCCGCGCGCGCCTACCCTGGCGCCATCCCCATCGCAGGAACGCCGCCATGCTGCTCGAAGCCGTCTCTCCGTCCGCTGTCGGGTTCCAGGCGCCGTCGTTCGCGGCGGCGGCCGTCGCCGGCGGCGATTCGCCGGTGCGCAGCCTGGAACAGTTGCTGCAGGACTGGCCGCTGCAGCGCCGCCGGGTGCACGCCAAGCAATACGTGTTCCGCGCCGGCCAGCCGCGCCAGGCGCTGTATCTGGTGCATGCCGGTTTCTTCAAGACCGCCCTGGTCAGCGACGACGGCCGCGAGAAGATCACCGGTTTCCGCATGCGCGGCGACCTGCTCGGCCTGGATGCGCTGGATCAGCCGGTCTACACCTGCGACGCGGTCGCGTTGGACACCGGCGAGTTGTGGGAGCTGCCGTACGCGCAGTTGCGCGAGCGCCTGCCGCAGTTCCAGGAACGCATCACCGCGATGCTGGCCGGCGAGATCCGCCGCGACTGGAGCTGGATGCTGGCCCTGGGCACGCTGGGCGCGGACCAGCGCGTGGCGGCATTTCTGCTCGACCTGGCCGCGCGCCTGGAAGGCCTGGGTTTCAGCGCCAGCCGGCTGCTGCTGCGGATGACCCGCGCCGAACTCGGCAACTTCCTCTCGTTGACCCTGGAAACGGTGACCCGGGCCTTGTCGCGCCTGCAGGCGCGCGGGCTGATCGCGGTCGACGGGCGCGAGATCCGGATTCTCGAACGCGCCGGCTTGCAGGCGGCGCAGCGCGACCCGGCGCTGTGCCACTGAGCCGCGCGCTTCAGTCGCGCGCGTCTCTGCCGCCGTCGCTGGGGTTCAGCGCGCGGCCGATCGCCGCGGCCAGTTGCTCGCGCCGATACGGCTTGCGCAGCAGCTCGAACGCGCCGGCTTCGGCCGCCGCGGCCGCCGCTTCGGTTTCGTAGCCGGAGGTCAGCACCACCGGCAATTGCGGCCGCAGCGCGCGCGCGGCCAGCGCCAGCTCCTTGCCGTTCATGCCGGCGCCGAGCATGACGTCGCTGAACATCAGCGCGATGCCGTCGCCGATCGCCAACTGCTGCAGCGCCTGCGCCGCGTCGGCCACCGCGATCACCCGATAGCCCGAGGCCTGCAGGAACGACACCGCGATGCCGCGCACCGCCTCGTCGTCCTCGACCACCAGCACGGTTTCGCCCTTGCCGTCGACACGCGCTTCGCCCGGCGCCGGAGGCTCCGCCGCCAGCGCTTCGGCCGCCGGCAGGTACAGCTCGACCTGGGTGCCGTAGCCGAGCGCGCTGTCGATGCGCAGGTGGCCGCCGCTCTGTTTGGCGAAGCCGTACACCATGCTCAGGCCCAGACCGCTGCCGCGGCCGCTTTCCTTGGTGGTGAAGAACGGCTCCATCGCCCGCGCCAGGGTGTCCGGGGTCATGCCGCGGCCGGTGTCGGCGACGCTGATGCGCACGTAACGGCCCGGCGCCAGGTCCACGCCGGCGCGCCCGGCCTCGCCGCGGTCGGTTTCGACCCTGTGCTCGCGCGCCTCGATCGTGATCTCGCCGCCGCGCGGCATCGCATCGCGTGCGTTCAGGGCGAGATTGACCAGGGCCGCGTCGAGCTGAGCCGGGTCGGCATAGGCCGGCGGCAGGTCGTCGTCGCAGTGCAGATACAGGCGCACGCTCTCGCCCAGGGTGCGCTTGAGCATCGACTCGATGTCGCGCAGCAGCGCCGGCGCATCGACCGCGCGCGGACTCAGGCGCTGGCGGCGGGCGAAGGCGAGCAGTTTGCCGGTCAGCTCGGCGCCGCGCCCGACCGAGCGCAGCGCGCTGGCGATCAGTTCGCCGGCCTCGGGCGTGTGCTCGCATTCCAGTTCCAGCAACTGCAGGCTGCCGGACATCACCGTCAGCAGATTGTTGAAGTCGTGGGCGATGCCGCCGGTGAGCTGGCCGATCGCGTCCAGGCGCTGCGAATGCGCCAGTTGCTCCTCGGTGCGGCGGCGCTGGACGAAGGCGGCGATCAGGTTGGCCACCGATTGCAGCAGATGCACCGCATCGTGATCGAACAGGCCCGGTTCGACCGCGATCGCCAGCACCGCGCCGAGCGGACGGCCGCGGTCGAACAGCGGCACCAGCGCGGCGCTGCCGTCGGCCTGGGCGGCGAACGGGAACGCACCGCCCTGGGCGCGATGCTGGCGCAGGTCCTCGACCAGCCAGGGTTCGCCGCGCGCCAGCGCCTGCAGCACCGCCGCGGTGTCGCCGTCGCCGGACGCCTCGCGGTTGAGGCCGATCGCGGCGCGGGTGTCCAGGCTTTGCCGATCGCTGGCGACGAACAGCACCGCCACGGTGGCGGCGCGCAAGGCGCCGGCGAGCAGGGCGGGGACGTGGTCGATGACCCCGGATTCGTCCTGCGCTTCCAGCGCCAGTTGGCCGATGCGCGCGACCAGGGCGTCGTAGCGCGCGCGCACCAGGGCCTGGCGCGCGCGCTGGGTTTCGGAAATGTCGCGGATCGAGGCCAGGTAGCGCAGGTCCTGGCCGTCGCCGATCGGGCTCAGGGCGATCTCGACCGGAAAGCGGGTGCCGTCCAGGCGCATCCCGATCAGGCTCTGGCCGGTGACGCCCATCGGCCGCACGTGCGGGCGCGCCATGTAGTCGTCGCGATGCGCGCGATGGCGCTCGCGCGCGTCGTCGGGCATCAGTTTCTCGATCTCGATCCCGCTCAGGCCGCCGCGCGGATAGCCAAACAGGCGTTCGGCCTGGAGATTGGCCTGGACGATGCGGCCGCGGCCGTCGGCGACGATCAGCGCGTCGGGCACCGCCTCGAACAAACCGGGGAATGAGGCGCTCATCCGCGCCGCACCTCGACCGCGAGCAGGTAGCCGGCGCCGCGCACCGACTTGATCAACTGCGGCGCGGCCGGGTCGGCCTCGATCTTGCGCCGCAGGCGGCCGATGCCGACGTCGATGGCGCGATCGAAGGGACCGGCGTCGCGGCCGTGCACGCGGTTCATCAACTGGTCGCGGCTGAGCACTTCGCGCGGACGCTCGGCCAGGGCGCGCAGCAGTTCGAACTCGCCGGTGGTCAACGCGACTTCCCGGCCGCTGGCGTCGCTGAGCCGGCGTGCCGGCAGGTCCAGCCGGTAACCGCCGAACTCCAGGCACTGCGCGGCGGCGGCCGCCGGCGCGGCCGTGGCCGCGGCGCGGCGCAGCACCGAGCGGATCCGCGCCAGCAGTTCGCGGAAGTCGAACGGCTTGGCGACATAGTCGTCGGCGCCGAGCTCCAGCCCGACCACGCGTTCGACCGCTTCGCCGCGGCCGCTGACCACGATCACCGGGCCGCGCCATTGGCCTTGCAGGTGGCGCAGCAGCGACAGTCCGTCCTCGTCGGGCAGGCCCAGGTCGAGCAGGACCAGATCAACCGAATCGTCGATCGCGGCGCGCGCCTGCGCCGCACTGGCGGCGCTGACGGTGCGGAAGCCGTTGGCCTGCAGGTAGCGGCCCAGCAGCGAGGCGATGTCGGGGTCGTCGTCGACCAGCAGCAGTTTCGGTGCGGGAGCGGATGCGGCGGCAGGATCCATCGGCGGGCTCGCATGGCGGGAAAGCGGCCCGCGAACGGGCGGCGTACGATGCTCAGGATGGTCTCATCGCGCAGCGCCCGCAAGCCGCGCGCGGCTTGCCGACCGACCGCGCAAGACCCGTCGCGACGCCGGTCGGAGAACGCGATCGCCGATCGCGCGGGACTGATCCAGATCAAGCCGCGCCGTGCCCGGATCGCCCAAGCTGGCGTCGTCTCCCACGCGGATAGGCCATGTTCAAGGACATCCTGGTGCCGTTGCTGCTCGGCGACATCCAGCCGCCGGTGCTGCGCACGGCCTGCGCGCTGGCCGAGGCCGGCGGCGGGCAGGTGACGGCCCTGGTCGGGGTCAGCCTGGCCGCACCGGTCGCCGACGCCTGGGACTACTACCCGGCCGGGCTGTACGAAACCATGCGCGAAAGCGCGCTGGCGACCACCGATGCGATCGCCGAGGCGGCCGAGCTGCGCCTGGCCGGCGAAACCGCGCGCTGGTCGGTGCGCAAGAGCGAGTCGTTCTGGCTGACCCCGGGCGAAGTCTGCGTGCAGCACGCGCGCTATGCCGACCTGACCGTGCTCGGCACCGGCCAGCGCGAAGCGCCGGCGCGGCGACGCCTGTTCGCCGCCTTGCTCGGCGGCTCCGGCCGCCCGGTGCTGCTGGTGCCCGAAGACTGGGCCGGCGACGGCCGGGTCGAACATGTGGTGCTGGCGTGGAAGTCCTCGCGCGAGGCGGCGCGCGCGCTGCACGATGCGATGCCGTTGCTGGCGCGGGCGCGCTCGGTCGATCTGCTGATGGTCGATCACGACTTCGAACGCGATTCGCGCGCCGACCCGATGGGGTTCCTGCTCGGCAGCCATCTGCAGCAGCACGGCATTCCGGCCGAACTGGTGCGGCGCAGCGCCGAGCATAGTTCGGTCGGCGAAGTCGTCGCCGCGCATGCGCGCGAATCGGGCGCCGACCTGATCGTGGCCGGCGGCTACAGCCATCCGCGGCTGCTGGAGGACGTGCTCGGCGGCGTCACCCGGCATCTGCTCGAGCATGCGCCGGTGCCGGTGTTGTTTTCGCATTGAGCCGGGCGCGCCGGCGATGAGGCCGGGAACCTTGTCGCACGGTTGGCGTGTTGCCGGTCCCGCGAAGGCCGAATCGAGGACTTCGCCGCGGCATGGCGCTGAGGTCTCTGGATCCCCGCGTTCGCGGGGATGACGGTGGTGGGTTTTGCCGCGGCGACTCATGCCGTCATGCTCGCGAAGCCGCTCATGCCGTCATCCCCGCGAACGCGGGGATCCAGGGCCTCATCGCGACGTTTCCTTCAGTACATCCTCGCGACCGATCCTCAAGGCCCGCTACGCCGCAGCGCCGAACCCGCGAGCAGGGCTCCGAAGCCGACCAGCAAACCGCCGAATACGCGATCCAGCCAGTGCCGCACGCGCAGCAGGCGGGCGCGCACCGCGTCGCCGGACAGGGCCAGCGCGACCAGCGAGAACCACGCGACGTGGGTGGCGGAAACGAAGGCGCCGTAACCGATGCGCTGCGCCAGCGGCGTGTCCGGCTGCACCACCTGCAGGAACAGGCTGACCACGAACACCGTGCACTTGGGGTTGAGCGCGTTGGTCAGGAAGCCGGTGCGCAGCGCGGCGAAGTCCGACAGCGGCGCCGCCGCGGCCGGGCCGGAAACCTCGCCGGCCGGCGCGCGCAGCATCTTCAGGCCCAGCCACAGCAGGTACAGCGCGCCGATCAGCTTCAACGCCGCGTACAGGCGCAGCGACTGCTGGATCACCAGGCCGACGCCGAGCAGGGTATAGGCCACGTGCACCCACACGCCCAGGCCGATGCCGAGCGCGGTCAGCACACCGGCGCGGCGCGACAGCAGCAGACTGTTGCGCGAGACCATGGCGAAGTCCGGCCCGGGGCTGATCACCGCGATCAGGGTAATGGTGAGTACGGCTATCGATTCGTGCATGCCAATGGCCGCGCGGAAGTGAGGATCAGGCGCTAAATTAGGCGGACCGATGCCGGGCCACAAACGATGATTGCTCACACCAATGGTGAGGAAAACTCACGAAATTCGCGTATCGACTTGCCGCCGCTGGGAGCCCTGCGTTGCTTCGAGGCGGCGGCGCGCTGGCAGAGCTTCACCCGCGCCGCGCAGGAACTGCACCTGACCCACGGTGCGATCAGCCGCGCGGTGCGCTCGATCGAGGACGCGCTGGGCGTGGCCTTGTTCGAACGCCGCCATCAGCGGGTGCGGCTGACTCCGGCCGGCGCGCGCCTGTGCGAGGCCGCGGCGAACGCGTTCGACGGCTTGAGCGCGGCGGTGCGCGAACTGCGCGCCGCGGCCGGGCCGCAGCCGTTGCGCCTGTCTTGCGAGCCGACCCTGCTGATGCGCTGGCTGATTCCGCGCCTGGCCGACTTCCAGGCGCAGCATCCCGGCATCGCCCTGCAACTGGTCGCCGGCGGCGGGCCGGTGCCGTTCGGCGAGGTCGACCTGGCGATCCGGCGCAACGATTTCGACCGCGCCGGCGCGCATGCCGAATTCCTGTTCGAAGAACGCATCGGCCCGGTGTGCAGTCCGCGCACGCGCGCGCAATGGCTGACCGCCGGCGCGCGGCCGCGCTTGCGCGCGCAGGCCAGCCTGCTGCATACCGCGACCCGGCCCGGCGCCTGGGACGATTGGGCGCGGGCCAGCGGTGCGCAACTGTCAGGCCGACGCGGCCAGCGCTACGAGCATTTCTACTTCAGTCTGCAGGCGGCCGCGGCCGGCCTGGGTGTGGCGATCGGGCCTTGGCAGGCGGTGCGCGACGACATCGGCGCCGGCCTGCTCGAAGCGCCGTTCGGGTTCGTCGCCGACGGCAGCCGCTACGAATTGCTGTCGCCGCAGCCGCTGCCGCCGCAATCGCCGGCGGCGACGCTGTTGGCCTGGCTGCGCGCGCAGGCCTAGCCGCCGCACAGCGCTTCCGGAGCCTGGCGCAGCCGGGCCACGTCGCGCAGCGGCGGCGCGCCGAACAGGCGGTTGTATTCGCGGCTGAACTGCGACGGGCTGTCGTAGCCGACCGCATAACCGGCGCTGGCGGCGTCGAGCGCGCGGCTCAGCATCAGCTTGCGCGCCTCCTGCAAGCGCAGTTGTTTCTGGTACTGCAAGGGGCTCATCCGGGTCACCGATTTGAAATGCGCGTGCAGGGCCGAGGGGCTCATCCGCGCCTGGGCGGCGATTTCGCCCAGATCGAAGGGCTCGCGGAAGTTGCGCTTGATCCAGCCGATCGCGCGCTGGACCTGGCCCAGGCGGCTGTCGGCCTGGGCGATCTCGCGCAGGCGAGGGCCTTGTTCGCCCTTCATCAGTCGGTACAGGATCTCGTGCTCGATCAGCGGCGCAAGCAGGGCGATGTCGTCGGGCGTGCACAACAGGCGCAGCAGGCGCAGGGCGGCGTCGACCAGTTCCGGTTCCAGTTCGCCGAGCATCAGGCTGGGGCCGGGCGCGGCGGCGGCCGGCGCCGCACCCATCTCCATGCACAGCGCCGCGAGCATGGTCGGGTCGAGGTCCAGGCGCAGGCACAGATAAGGCCGCTCGGGCGTGGCTTCGATCACCTGGCCGACGATGGGCACGTCGACCGATACGGTCAGGTAACGGTTGCGGTCGTACTCGTAGACCCGATCGCCGAGCAGAACGCGCTTGCGCCCCTGCACGACGATGCACACCGCCGGCTCGTGCAGGGCGTGCAGGGCTTCGGTCCGGGCGGCGCTGCGGACCAGCGCCAGGCGCGGGATCGCGGTCGCGTGCACGCCGTCGCCGGCGGCGTTTCGATCAACCAGTTCGGTCAGTTCGGCAAGGGCTGACATCGGCGCTCCGCGGCGGAGACAGGGAAAAACCCGACGAATCCGCGCGGATTCGCCGGCCGGGGGACGCGGCGATGATCCGCCGCGCCGGCCGTGGCTACAAGCCTGGCCGCCACGCTTTGGAGAATCGTGCAAGAACCGCCGGCGATCGTTCTACCGCCGCCGGGGCCAGGGCGGGGACAGTGGCGCCAGGCCGGACGGACCGCGTCCGCCACTTCCCAGGAGTTCCGCCATGTCTTCGATCCAAACCGTTCCGGCGACCCAGGCCAAGACCGTACTGATCACCGGTGCCAGCAGCGGCATCGGCGAGGCCACCGCGCGCCTGCTCGCCGCGCGCGGTGCGCGGGTGGTGATCGGCGCCCGCCGCGGCGAGCGCCTGCAGGCCCTGGCCGCGCAGATCGACGCGGCCGGCGGCCAGGTGCGCCAGCGCGTGCTGGACGTCACCGACGCCGCCGACGTGGCCGCGTTCGCGGCCTATGCGCAGGAGCAGTTCGGCGCCATCGATGTGCTGGTCAACAATGCCGGGGTGATGCCGTTGTCGACCCTGGACGCGCTCAAGCTCGACGAGTGGAACCGGATGATCGACGTCAACATCCGCGGCGTGTTGCACGGCATCGCCGCGGTGCTGCCGGCGATGCGCGAGCAGGGCCACGGCCAGGTCGTCAACGTCGCCTCGCTGGGCGCGCATTACGTGGTGCCGACCGGTGCGGTGTACTGCGCGACCAAGTTCGCGGTGTGGGCGATCTCCGACGGCTTGCGCCAGGAGAACGAGCGGATCCGGGTGACCACGATCTCTCCCGGCGTGGTCGAGTCGGAACTGGCCGACAGCATCAGCGACCCGGCCGCGCGCGAAGGCATGAAGGCGTTCCGCCGCATCGCGATCGGGCCTGACGCGATCGCCCGCGCGATCGCCTTCGCGATCGAGCAGCCGGACGACGTCGACGTCAGCGAAGTGATCGTGCGGCCGACGGCGGGGACGTTCTGAGTTGCCGGAATTGAAGATTCGGGATCGGGGATTGGCCGAGCAGAAGCGCAGGCCGGATCGTCGGTGCCGAACCCTGGTTGTCGAATCGATGCCTGCGGCGGCGGCAGGTGGACCTGCCGCCGCTGCGGTCCGGTGTGCGGCTCAGCGTTGGTCGAACAAGGCGTTGAGCCGGCCGTATTCCATCGCCTCGGCCTGCAGCGGCCGCGAGTCGCCGTCGCGCAGGAAGCCGCCGGCCAGCCCGGCCAGACGCGCGTAGGCCGATTGGGCCAGGTCCGATCCGGCGCTGAGCCGGCGCACGCCCCAGCTTTGCAGCTCGGCGGCCGGCGGCAACGCCGGACGCGCGAGCAGGTTCAACGGCAGGCCGCAGTCGGCGGCGATCGCGCGCACTTCGGCTTCGGCGGTCAGGCCGGGCACGAACAGGCCGTCGGCGCCGGCCTCGCGGTAAAGCGCGGCGCGGGCGAGGGTGGCCTCGACCCGCTCGCCCTGCGCGGCCAGGCCGCGCAGGTACACGTCGGTGCGGGTATTGAGGTACAGCGGCACGCCGAGCCGGGCGGCGGCATTTTTGACGCTTTCGATCTTCGCGCACAGCAGCTCGGGGCTGGCGCCGCCGTCTTCCAGGTTGATCCCGACCGCGCCGATGTCGATCAGCGCGGCGACGGTGTCGGCGACCTGCGCCGGATCGTCGGAGTAGCCGCCTTCGACGTCGACCGACAGCGGGATCCGGATCGCGCGCGCGATGCCGGCGGCGGCATCGATCAGACGCTGCGCCGGCAAGCGATCGCCGTCGGCATAGCCCTGCGCCCAGGCGACGCCGGCGCTGGTGGTGGCCAGGGCCTTGGCGCCGAGGCTTTCGATCAGCCGCGCGCTGCCGGCGTCCCAGCAATTGGCGAGCAGCAGCACGCCGTCGTGATGGAAGCGGTGGAACTGCGCGGCGCGATCGGCGGTAGCGGACATCGGGGGTTTCCTCGGAAAGGGGGCGCAGTATCGGCTGCGCCCAGTGTCGCTTACTTGCCGTTTTCGGACTTCGACGTCGGTGCCAGACGGGTGTCGGCGTCCCAGCGCCGGATCGCGTCCTCGACCGCGTCGACGCCGAGCGCGGCGGCGGCCGGATCGATCTCGCCGAGGGTGTCGTGGGCGCTGTGGATGACCCGCATCACCTTGGCCGTGTCGGCGGTCTTCTCGCGCCGATAGGCGGCCAGGATCAGCGGCACTTCCTCGGCGCCGATCAGCGAGTACGACACCGCCGGCCAGCCGGCCTTGAGGAAGGAACGATGATCGCTGGGCGGATACTGTTCGCCCGGCGCCAGGCTCAGGCCGCCGGCCTGGGCGGCGTCGCGGCTGGCCGCGACCAGCGCGGTGTCGGCTTCTGGGGTCATCATCCACAGCGTCTTGCCCCAGCCGAACACGTCGAAATTGACGTACAGCGCCGGCTTGGCGCGATTCTGGGCGACGTAGGCGGCGGAACCGAGCAGGCCCGCCTCCTCAAGATCCCAGAACGCGACCGCGACGCGATGGCGGGTCAGCGGACGCTGCTTGAAGCGTTCGGCCAGGGCCAGCACGGTCGCGCTGCCGGAGGCGTTGTCGGTGGCGCCGCGGCCTTCGCCGACCCGGTCGAAGTGCGCGCCGAACAGCAGCAGCGGCGCATCGGCCGGACCGGATACGTCGGCCAGCAGATTGGTGCCGCGGCCGTGTTTGCCGGCTTCGAACGTTTGCGCATTCCAGCGCAGGCCGATCGCGTCGAGGCGGCGTTCGATCGCGACGCGGCGACCCTCGCCGGCGTCTGCCTGCGCGATCGCGCCGACGTCGCCGATCCAGCGTTCGGCCGCGGCCGGCGCCGCTTCGCGGGCGAGGGCGGGAACCGCGGCGGTCAGCCACAGCGCGGCGGCGATGGCGGTCACGAGCGAAACGGAGCGGCGTCGTTGCATGAGATCCTCGGAATGGGATGGGCGAAGCGGAGCGGTCATTGTGAACCCAGTAACATTATCAGTGCCTTGCACCGCACAAAGCGGCCGCGTAGCCTCCTCGTCGTGGCAGCACTGCGGCAGGGGAAGGACATGACCATCCGTGTTTTCATCGTCGACGACCATGCGCTGGTGCGTACCGGCATGCGCATGATCCTGTCTGCGGAAACGGATATCGAGGTACTGGGCGACGTCGAAAGCGGCGAAGAGGCGATGCCGCTGATCCGCAAGCTCAAGCCCGACGTGGTCTTGTGCGACCTGCACCTGCCCGGCGTCAGCGGCCTGGAAGTGACCGAGCGGATCATCAAGGGCGACCACGGCACCCGGGTGATCATCGTCTCGGTGCTGGAAGACGGGCCGATGCCCAAGCGCCTGCTCGAAGTCGGCGCCTCGGGCTATGTCGGCAAGGGCGGCGACGCCAGCGAGCTGCTGCGCGCGATCCGCGACGTCGCCCGCGGCAAGCGCTACCTGGCCAGCAACATCGCCCAAAACCTGGCCCTGTCGAACCTGGACGGCGGCGCGTCGCCGTTCGACGAGCTTTCGCCGCGCGAGCTGGAGATCGCCTTGCTGCTGGTGCAAGGGTTCCGTCAGGAAGAAATCGCCAAGCGCCTGAGCCTGAGCGCCAAGACCGTCAACACCCACAAGACCCGGCTGTTCGAGAAGCTGGCGATCACCGACACCATCGCCCTGGCGCGGCTGGCGGCGCAGTACGGGCTGGCGGATCCGGCGCATTCGCTGTGATCGCGCGGCGCTAGCCGCGCGGGGGCTGCTTCGGCGGCGACAGCAACAGCAACAGCAAATCCCCCCTGGCCCCCCTTTTTCAAGGGTCTTAGGAAGCAAAGCTGCCTCATAACGCAGCTATCTTCCTGAAATGAATAAGAAAAATAGGTACTACAGCCGTTCGAAAATCAGCGAGGCCCGATTTCGGGCCCTCGTGCGCTGCTGGGCCCTGGACCTGACCGCGACCAGCACCGCGCAACTGACCGGGTTGAGCGTGCGATCGGTCAACTCGATCTTCCTTGCCTTGCGTCGTGCCATCGCCACCGAATGCGAGCAGCATTCGCCGTTCACCGGCCAGGTGGAAGTCGACGAATCCTTCTTCGGACCGTGGCGCGTGCGCGGCAAACGCGGCCGCGGCGCCGGCAAGAAAACCATCGTCTTCGGCATGCTCAAACGCGGCCAGCACGTCTACACCCAGATCGTCCCCAACTGCAAAACCGCCACGCTTCAGGCCTTAATTCGTGGGCATATTCGCCTGGAGAGCGAAATCCTCTCCGACTGTCTGTCCAGCTACGACGGCCTGGTCGACCTGGGCTATGCCAAGCACTGGCGCATTCGCCACAGCGGCAATCATTTCGCCGAGGGCGACAACCACATCAACGGCATCGAGAGCTTCTGGAGCTTCGCCAAGCGGCGCCTGGCCAAATTCAACGGGGTGCCCAAGGCCACCTTCTACCTGCACCTGAAGGAGTGCGAGTTCCGCTTCAACCACCGCCACGAAGACCTCTACCGGGCGACCCTCAAGTTGCTACGATCCAACCCACTCTGAGGGGCTGTTTGCTTCCTAAGACCCTTTTCAAAGGGGGGAGGCGATCTGCTGGGTTTGCGGCGAGCTTGTGGGCTTCTTGCTGTTGCTCTACGAGAGCGTTGGCCGTTTCCCTGCGAGATGCCGTTCTGCCGTTTCTTTGCGAGGGCGACCGCTTGCCCGCGCTTAGCGCGTGCCTTGCTGTTCCCCCCTTTGAAAAAGGGTGAGAGCGTGCGCTTGCGAACCGCAGGTTCGCGCACGATCGAACGCCAGCAGGCTATGCCTGCTGGCCGGACGGGCAGGGGGGATTTGCTGTTGCCTCTCGGCGCGAGCGGAGGGGGCGACGCGAAGGCGGGTGTTCGCTTCGAACCACGACTACAAAAAAACCACCGGCCGCTCGCGCGGCCGGTGGTTTCGTCGACGCTGGGAACGAGCGCGGCGGCTTAGGCGCGGCGTTCGTCGCTGTCGTCGCCCTTGCCTTCGGCGGCATCGGCCTCGCCCTCGACCGCCGCATTGGCGGCGTCGGAGGGGTTCGGGGCCTGCGGCGAGGGCAGGGGGTCGAACAGGCTGCCGGTGCGCGGGGTGGCCGGTTCGATCGCGGCCGGCGCGGCTACAGGCGCCGGTTCGACGACGGCTTCGACCGGCGCCGCCGGAACGGCCGCGGTGTCGGCGGCCGGCGCCGGATCGAGCGCGGCTTCGGCTGCGACGGTTTCGATCGGAGCCGGGGCTTCCACGACGGTCGGCGCAACGGCCGCCGGCGTTTGGACCGCAGCGGGTTCGGCGGCCGGGGTCGCCGCCGGAGCGGTATCGACCTCGCGCTCGGCCGCGGCCGGACGCTCGGTTTCTACCGCACGCACGGCCGCCGCACGCACGGCCGGCGCTTCGGCCTGGGCCTGGCGCGGGGCCGGGGCCTGGACCGGCTCGATCACCAGCGGTTCGACCGCGGTCGGTGCGACCACTTCGGCTTCGACCACGGTGTCTTGCACCGGCTGCGGTTCGACTACGACCGCTTCGGCCACGTCGGGCTTGGCCGGCGCGCTCGGCGCCGCTTCGACCGCCGGCTGGACGCGTTCGATCGCGATCGCGGCGTCCTGGGCCGGAGCGGCCGCCGGGGCGGCTTCGGGCTGGCGGGTGATCACCGGCATGGCCGGTTCGAGCACGGGCTCGCGCACCGGTTCGGCATCCGCCGACAGCGCGGTCGGGGTAGCGGATTCGGCTACCAGACCGGTCACCGCATCGGCTGCGGCTGCAGCGGCGGTCGGCGCGACGATCGAGGACGCGACGGCGGCGGCCGGGACGACCGCAGTCGCCGCCGTGGCGACCGCTGCCGCCGGCTTGGTGGCCGGTGCGCCGAGGTCGTCGTCGAAGTCGAATTCCGGCTGCGAGCGGTGCGCCGCGGCCGGAGCCGGCAGCGGCTCGCCGCCGATCTCGTCTTCGTCGTCGAACGCGTTCTCGTCCTGCAGCGCGCCTTCGCCGGCGGCGCCGGCTTCGCCGTTGCCGCGACGACGGCGACGGCCGCCGCGACGGCCGCGACGGCGGCGACCGCCGCCTTCGCCGGCCGCGTCGGCCGCATCGCCTTCGCGCTTGTCGGCATCGGCTTCGATCGCGCCGGCCTCGGTCTTGGCGACAGCGTCATCGACGGCAGGCAACGGCGCGACCACCGGGGCGCCGGCGCTGGCCTGGGCGGCGACGACCGCGGCCGGCACCACCGCAGCGGCGACGGCCTCGGCCGGCGCGTCCTGGCGCGGCGGCTTGGGCGGACGCGGCGCGGCGTTGCGCTCTTCGCCGGACTTGTCGGCTTGGGCCCGTTGCTCGCCCTGGCGGGCTTCGTTCTGGCGCGCTTCGTTCTGCGCCCGGGCTTCGTTCTGCTTGGCCTCGTTCTGCGCCCGCGCCTCGTTCTGCGGCTTGGGCTGCGGCTGGCCTTGGCCGGCCTGCTGCGGCTTGGCCTGGGCCTGCTGCTGCTTGGGCTGCGGCTGGCCCTGGGCCGGCTGCTTCTGCTTCTGGCCCTGCTGCGGCTGCGGGTTCTGCGCCTGGGCCTTGTTGTCGCGGCGCTGTTCGTCGCGGCGCTGCTCCTGGCGCGGCTCGTCGCGGCGGCTGCCGTCGCGGCCGCTCTTGCCGTTGCGCTGCTCGCCGCGGCGCTGGCCGTTGCGGTCGTTGCGCTCGTTGCGGCCGCGGTTGTCCTGGCTGCGCGCGCTCGGTTCGGCGGCGGCCGGAGCGGCCGGCTGCGGGGTGCCGCGGAAGATGCGCAGGATGCGCTCGACCAAGCCCACCGAGTGGGTCGGCGCGGCGACCGGCGCGGGCGCCGGAGCCGGCTCGGGCGCGGCGGCGACCGGGGCTTCGCGCGGTTCGCGCAGCGGCGCCGGCTGGGCCGGGCGGACGTTGGTGACCGCCGGGGCGTCCGGAATGTTCAGGTGCGCCTTGGTCAGGGCGTGCAGGGGCAGCTTGCGCTGGGTGCCGCGCTGGTAGCTGGGCTTGTTGGATTCTTCGCCGAGCTCGTTCTCGCGCACCCGGGTGACTTCGTAATGCGGGGTTTCCAGCTGCTCGTCGGCGACGATCACGATCGGCGCGTCGTGGCGCTGCTCGATTTCGAACAGGGCGCGGCGCTTCTCGTTGAGCAGGAAGTTGGCGATCTCGGTCGGCGCCTGCACCAGCACCTGGCCGGTGTTCTCCTTCATCGCGTGCTCTTCGGCGACGCGCAGGATCGACAGCGACAGCGACTCGACGCTGCGCATGCGGCCGTGGCCGTCGCAACGCGGGCAAACCAGCTGGCTGGACTCGCCGAGCGAGGGGCGCAGGCGCTGACGGCTCAGCTCGAGCAGGCCGAAGCGCGAGATGCGGCCGATCTGAACGCGGGCGCGGTCCTGCTTGAGGGCGTTCTGCAGGCGGTTTTCGACGTCGCGCTGGTGGCGGTTGGACGACATGTCGATGAAGTCGATCACCACCAGGCCGCCGAGGTCGCGCAGGCGCATCTGGCGGGCGACTTCCTCGGCCGCTTCCAGGTTGGTGTTGAACGCGGTCTCTTCGATGTCGCCGCCCTTGGTGGCGCGGGCCGAGTTGACGTCGATCGCGGTCAGCGCTTCGGTCTGGTCGATGACCAGGGCGCCGCCGGAGGGCAGGCGCACGGTGCGCTCGTAGGCGTTCTCGATCTGCGATTCGATCTGGAAGCGGTTGAACAGCGGGGTGTCGTCGGCGTACTTCTTCAGCTTGCGCAGGTTGTGCGGCATCACCTGCTCGACGAACTCGCGCGCTTCGGCGTACATCTCGTCGGTATCGACCAGGATCTCGCCGATGTCCGGGCGCATGTAGTCGCGCAGGGCGCGGATGATCAGGCGCGACTCCTGGTAGATCAGGAACGGCGCCTGCTTGCTCAGCGCGGCGTCGGTGATCGCCTTCCAGACGCTGACCAGGTAGTCCAGGTCCCACTGCAGCTCTTCGGCGTCGCGGCCGACGCCGGCGGTGCGGATGATCACCCCCATGTCGTCGGGGATGTTGAGCTTGTCCATCGCCTCCTTGAGCGCGGCGCGGTCGTCGCCCTCGATCCGGCGCGAGACGCCGCCGGCGGTGGGCGAGTTCGGCATCAGCACCATGTAGCGGCCGGCCAGGGAGATGAAGCTGGTCAGGGCGGCGCCCTTGTTGCCGCGCTCTTCCTTGTCGACCTGGACCACGATCTCCTGGCCTTCGCGCAGCAGCTCGCGCAGGCCGGCCTTGTTGTGGTCGACCCCGGGCTGGAAGTAGTCGCGGGAGATTTCCTTGAGCGGCAGGAAGCCGTGGCGGTCGGCGCCGTAATCGACGAAGGCGGCTTCCAGCGAGGGCTCGAGCCGGGTGATGCGGCCCTTGTAGATGTTGGACTTCTTCTGTTCCTTGGACGGCTGTTCGATGTCGATGTCGTACAGGTTCTGGCCGTCGACGATGGCGACGCGCAGTTCTTCCGCCTGCGTCGCGTTGATCAGCATGCGCTTCATTGTTGCGTTCCTCGCGCGCTCTACCGCGCGGAACGCCATGGCGTTTCGCTATCTGGGAACTGAGTCCGCTCCGTCGCGCGCGCCGGCCGCAGGTCTGCGGGCCGCCCGCCGCGCCGGCGAGGCCTCCACTACCAGCGCTACATCACCACGGCACGCCGCGGGAGCGCTTGTTACCTTTCCAGTTCTTTCGGGCCGGCGACGCGAACGTCGCTCGGGGCGGGGCGGCGGCAGCTTCGAGCCGGCTCTTCTGGAGCGCAGGCTCTGGCGCCGCACGGGTGTTCATCTCGATGCTTTGACCCATCGGGCGATGGCCGGTTCCGCCGCTCCGTCGCTGCTAACATGGCTGCCCCGTGGGCAGTGGTTAGACGCGGATCGGAATCGCGGGAGGGGCTTTCGGCCCCGTACCGGGACGCACGCTTGTCAGGCGCAGCGACCGGTACAACTCCCAGCGAAATCAAAACCTTATCTCGCGTCGCGAGTGTAACAGATAACGCTTCGGGATGACCCAATCAGCAAACCCCGGCTCCAGCGGCGCGCGCACCGTGCGCGTGCCCGACGACCGCGATGGCCAGCGGCTCGACAATTTCCTCCTCGGCCAGCTCAAAGGCGCGCCCAGGTCCTTGATCTATAAGCTGGTCCGCTCCGGCCAGGTGCGGGTGAACGGCGGCCGCGCCAAGGCCGAGCGCAAGCTCGAGGCCGGCGACGAGGTGCGCATCCCGCCGGTCCGTCTCAGCGAGGCCGGCGACAAGCCGACCCCGCCCAAGGGCTTCATGGATGCCCTGGACGCGGCGATCGTGTTCGAGGACGCCCGCCTGCTGGCCCTGAACAAGCCCTCCGGGGTCGCCAGCCACGGCGGCAGCGGGATCAGCTTCGGCGCGATCGAGACTCTGCGCGCGCTGCGCCCGGGCCAGACCCTGGAGCTAGTCCACCGCCTGGACCGCGACACCTCCGGCCTGCTGATCGTGGCCAAGAAGCGCTCGGCCCTGACCGAACTGCAGGCGCTGATGCGCGAGGAGGGCGGTATCGCCAAACGCTACCTGGCCTTGCTGACCGGGCGCATGCCCGACGGGGTCATGAGCGTCGACGCGCCGCTGCATATCGGCCTGCGCCAGGGCGGCGAGCGCCATGTCCAGGTGCATCGGGACGGCAAGCCCTCGCTGAGTCACTTCAAGGTGCTGGAGCGGCGCGGCGGGCAGTCCTATTGCGAGGTCCGGATCGAAACCGGCCGCACCCACCAGATCCGGGTCCATTCCCAGCACATCGGCCACCCGGTGGCCGGCGACGACAAGTACGGCGAGGCCGAGGCCAACAAGCGGCTGCGCGACCAGGCCGGGCTGCGCCGGCTGTTCCTGCACGCCTCGACCCTGGAGTTCGCCCTCGACGGCGGACGCGAGCCGTATCTGCTCAACGCGCCGTTGGCGCCGGAGCTGATCGAGGTGCTGGACCGGTTGGGCTGAGCGGCGCCGCGCGCGCCGCCGCGATCGAATAAGGGCCGAGCCGTTCCGGCGCGGCCGCGATGAGGCGGCCGCCGTCGGCCCGGCGACCGCGCGCCGGGCGATGTAGCGGATTCAGCCGGCCGCCGGCGCCGCGCCGCAGTGCGGCGGGCGTTCGCTCGGGGCGTGGAACGTCACCGGTACCTGGATGTCGGTGGAGACCGGCTTGCCGTTGCGGGTCGCGGCCTCGAAGCGCCAGCGCTGCACGCCCTTGATCGCCGCCTCGTCGAGCGCGGCGACCTTGCTGCCTTCGAGCACGTTGACCTTGGTCGGCTTGCCTTCCGGGCCGACGGTCAGCTGCAGCACCACCTTGCCGCCGATCTGGTCGCAGCCGATGGTCTGCGGATACTCCGGCGGCGGCGTGTCGACCGCGCGCAGCGGGGTCGAGGGAATGATCGGCGCCTCGGGCGCGCGCTGGCAGCCGGCGGCCAGCGCCGCGGCCAGGACGGCGGCGAAGGCCGGGGCGAGGGACAGCGGACGGTGCAGGGTCATGGCAGTCAACCAGTCAGGGCTTCGGCCTTGGCGGCGCAGATGAAGTCGTTCTCGCTCAGTCCGCCGACGTCGTGGGTCGAGTAGCGCACCACGCAGCGATCGTAATGCACGCCGAGGTCGGGGTGATGGTCCTCGCGGTGGGCCATGAACGCCAGGGCGTTCACGAAGGCCATGGTGCGATAGTAGTCGTCGAAGCGGAAAGTCTTGGTGAGGGCATGGCCGTCTTCGGCCAGCTCCCAGCCCGGCACTTGCGGCAGCAGTTCACGCACCCGCGCCTCGTTGAGCCGGTGCTCGCTGCCGTGGCGGAGGATGCAATGGGCCTGGGACAGGGGGATGAGGTCGTTCATGGCGGACTCCTGGCGGCCCGGCGCGGCGGCCGGGGCGATGCGTCTGCGCCGCGACCGGTTCCGCTGAACGGAATCGTATCGCCGGCGGTCGTAGGATGGGCGCGCGACTTCCGGTCGCGTCGACCCCGCTAGAATAGCCCGATGATCAATATTTCCGAATCCGCCCAGGCGCACTTCCGCAAGCTGATCGAACGCGAGGCCCTGCCGGGCCTGGGCGTGCGCCTGTCGGCGATGCACCCGGGCACGCCGCGCGCCGACGTGCGGCTGGAGTTCGCCGAGCCGGCCGACCTGCACGGCGACGAGTGGGCGATCGACTGCGAAGGCTTCACCCTGTGGCTGCAGGCCGACAGCGTGCGCTACCTGGACGGCGCCGAGATCGACTACGAAACCCGCGCCACCGGCGGCCAACTGCAGATCCGCGCGCCCAAGATCAAGGGCGAGGCGCCGGCCGACTCGGCTTCGCTGGTCGAGCGCGTGCACTGGGTGGTCGAGCACGAGATCAATCCGCAGCTGGCCCAGCACCGCGGCAACGTCGCGGTGCAGGAAGTGACCGCCGAAGGCGTGGTGGTGCTGCGCTTCGGCGGCGGCTGCCACGGCTGCGGCATGGCCGACGTGACCCTCAAGCAGGGCATCGAGACCACGCTGATGAGCAAGGTGCCGGGCGTGACCGCGGTGCGCGACGCCACCGACCACGACAGCGGCGACGCGCCTTACATCCGCCGAGACAGCGCGGCCTGAGCGCGGCGCGGCGCAGCCCATGCCCACCGCCGCCTCGCTCATCGAAGCCCTGCAACGCCGGTTGCGGCTGTCGGCGCGCCGCGACGCGCAGACGCCCGGCGAGCTGCCGGCCGGCTGGCAGCAGTGGCTGGATGCGATGCCCGCGCGCGCCGATGCGGTGACCGGCGCCACCCCCGATGCGGTGCTGGCGGTGCTGGCGCAGCGTCCGTTGGCGCAGCCGCCGGGGCGCGCCGCCGCGCTCAACCGCTGGCAGGCGTTCGCGACCCTGTGGCGGCAGGAATGGCATCCGCCGGCGCGCGAGGAACGCGGCCTGCGCTGGTTCGCCGGTTCGACTTCGCTGCTGTGGCATCTGATCTTCGGCGGCCTGCTGATCTGGCTGATGTACCTGCAGTACTTCGCCGCCCGGCCGCCGGTGCAGGGCGAGGACGTGACCCTGATCGAGCTGGTCGGTGACGGCACGCCGGAACGGCCCGGAGGCGGCCAGCAGCAACCCAGCGAACGACCCGTCGAGCCCGCCCCGGCGACGGCGCAGACCCAGGCCCCCAGCGAAGCCGCCGCGGCCGAACCGGCGCCGCCGCAGCCGGACTTGCCGACGCCGCCGGCGCCGGAGCTGCAGGCGGCGGTCCCCGAGGTGCCGCAACGCGACGTGCCCGAGCCGCAGTTGCCGCCGCCCGCCGCGGAGCAGCCGGTGATGGTCAGCAAGGCCTTGCCCGACGCGCCGCAGGAATTCGTCCTGCCGCCGACCCGGCGCCGGGTCGACGACAGCGTGCGCGTGCCGCAACTGGAAGCCGCCAACCGGCCGGTGCCGTCGCAGGACGTGCCCGCGCCGGTGCAACCGATCGCGCGCGAGCTGCCGCAGCGCGATATCGCCGCGCCCAGCCTGAGCGCGCGGCCGCGCGAGGTCGCGGTGCGCGAGGTGCCGGCGCCGACGCCCGCGCCGGCCTTGCCGAACGTGAACCTGCCGACCCGTCCGATCAGTGCGCCGCAACTGCGCAGCACCGCGCCGTCGGTGCGGGTGGCGGACATCCCGACGCCCAGCCCGCCGGCCTCGGCCGCGGCGCCGGCCGCGCGCGCGCCGGCGGCCACCGCCTCCGCGCCGACCGCGGCGCCGGCGTTTCCGGCCTCCGCCGCGGACGCGGCGGCGGCGGTGGACGCCGCGGCGAGCGCGCCGAACGCCGCCGCGCGAGCGCCGGCCGCGACCGCGGGCGCCGGCCCCAAGCCGACGCCGGCTCCGGGCACCTGGTCCTCGCCCAAGCGCGGCGACGACTGGGGCGAGGCGGCGCGCAACCGCCCCGGCGGCCAGCCGGGCCAGCCCGGACAGACGCCCGGCCTGTACGGCAGCGACGGCCGGGTGCGCCTGGCCGATACCCCGGGCTCGGCTTCGCCGGGCCAGCCGCCGGGGACGATCACTCAGGAGATCAAGGACCTCGACCGCGCCGGCACCTGGCTGCGGCGCAAGCCCAACGATTACGAGCCGACCACGTTCGACAAGTACTGGCGCCCCAACGAGACCCTGCTCGCCGAGTGGGTGCGGCGCAGCGTGCAGACCGTGATGATCCCGATCCCGGGCACCGGCAAGCGCATCCAGTGCTCGGTGGTGCTGTTGATGGCCGGCGGCGGCTGCGGCATCAACGATCCCAACCTCAACGATCAGCCGGCCGAGGCGCGACCGCCGCCGGACGTGCCGTTCAAGCCGCACCTGCAGGAAGACAACGGCAGCGTGCGGCCGCCGCCGGGCGGTTGAGCGCCGCCCCGGCCGCTGGCGCGGCGTCGGCCGCGCGGCAGCCAAGCCCGGCGCAAGGCGCGGCCCGAAACAAAGCCGCGCAAAACAAAACGGCCCGCGCGAGCGGGCCGTTTGTTGTGTGCCGCTCGAAGCTGGCGCCGGCTCAGTGGATGCCGTGCAGGTCGCGCAGCTGGCCCTTGTCGCGCGAACCGAAGTAGGCGGCGAGGTCGGCGATCTGCTGATCGTTGAGGGTCTTGGCCTGGTTCGACATCAGCGCGTGCTCGCGGTCGCCGTCGCGGTACATCTGCAGCGAGTGGGCGATGTAGTCGTGGTACTGGCCGGCCAGCTTGGGGTAGGTCGGATCGATCGGCGCATTGCCTTCGGCGCCGTGGCAGTCGACGCAGGACTGGCCGGTGGCGGCGCCCTTGACGCTGGCCAGCTTCTCGCCCTCGGCGATGCGGCCGGCCGGCAGGCCCGACGAGGACGAGGTGTGGCCGGCGTTGCGGTCGGCCGAGGAGTGGCCGGCCGGCGCATCGGCGTTGGAGCAGGCGGCGAGGGCCAGCGACAGGGCAGCCAGAGCGAAGCCGCGCTTGATCGAACGGATCTGGGTCATGGGGCGGCTCACTTGGCGCTGGAGAGGAAGGCGGCGATGTCGGCGATGTCCTGGTCCGAGAAGCTCTGGGCCTGGGCCTGCATGGTCGGGTGCTTGCGCGTGCCTTTCTTGTACTCGGTCAGCGCGTTGACCAGGTACTCCTGCGACTGCCCGACGATCTTGGGCACGTGATAGTTGGGATAAGCGTTCTTGTAGCCGGTGACCCCGTGGCAACCCTGGCAGGTATAGGTCAGCTGGCGACCGGTTTCGGCGTTGCCTTTCGCCGGCGACTTGGCCGGGGCGGCAGCGGCGGGGGCGGCCGTGGCGGGCGCGGCGGCAGCGGCCGGCGCCTTGGCGGGTTCCTGCGCGTACGCCGTAGCGGCGGCCAGGGTCAGAGCGAAACAGGCGATCGTCAGCGGTCGCATCATGTCGTAGTCCGCAATCTCGAATGGCTAGCGAAAGGTGGTGGCTGGCTCTACGCGGCCTGAGACCGCGCATAAGTGGGCGAGTATAGCCGGCGACGCGACTGCAACGAAGTCGTCGTTCGACGCATCCATGCTTCGGGGCCGGAATGACGGCGGCCGCGGCCGCTCGCGCTTACCGTGCCTCAGAATAAATGCATGGCTCCAGTCACCATGACCTTCGGCGGATGGTGGCTTTCCGGGCCGGTGATATACCTATATACAACACCGGCATACGGCCGGTCCGCCGAGTCCATTGGCAGCTGTGATTACTAGAATCCTGGGGTCGTTTCGCATGCGTCATCTCTCCAATAACCGCCACGGCGGTGCTTCGGCGCGCAGCACGGTGGCCTTCGCCGCCCTGGCCTTGGCCTGCACCCTCGGGCTGGCGGCCTGCAAGGGCGGCCCCGGCGCCGCCGAGGCTCAGGGCAAGGAAGCCAAGGACAAGGCATCCGAAGCGGTCCCGGTCGAAGTCGCTCAGGCGACCCGGCGGGCGATCGCGGCCAGCTATACCGGCACCGCGCCGCTGGAAGCGCGCGCCGAGTCGCAGGTGGTCGCCAAGACCTCCGGCGTGGCGCTGTCGGTGATGGTCGAAGAAGGCCAGCACGTCCAGGCCGGCCAGGTGCTGGTCCGGCTGGACTCGGCCCGCGCCGAGCTGGCGGCGGCCCAGACCAACGCCACCCTGCGCAAGCTCGAGGCCAACTACGCCCGCTCCAAGCAACTGGCCGAACAGCGCCTGCTCAGCGCCAACGACATCGACCAGCTGCGCTACGACATGGAAAACGCGCGCGCCGCCAACCGGATGGCCAACCTGGAACTGTCCTACGCCAACGTCCAGGCGCCGATCTCCGGGATCGTCGCGTCGCGTTCGATCAAGACCGGCAACTTCGTCCAGATCAACTCGCCGATCATCCGCATCGTCGACACCTCGCGCCTGGAGGCCACGCTCAACGTGCCCGAGCGCGAGCTGGCCACGCTCAAGGCCGGCCTGCCGGTGCAGATGGCGGTCGACGCCATGCCCGGCAAGGCCTTCGCCGGCACCGTCGACCGGGTCGCGCCGGTGGTCGACTCCGGCAGCGGCACGTTCCGGGTGATCTGCAGCTTCGAGGGCGGCGGCGCGCTGCAGCCGGGCATGTTCGGCCGCCTGCGCATCGACTACGACAACCGCGCCGACGCGCTGGTGGTGCCGCGCGCGGCGCTGCTCGACGACGAAGGCGATCCGGCGGTGTTCGTGGTCCGCGGCAAGAAGGTCGCGCGGGTGCCGATCAAGCTGGGCTACCTCGATGGCGCCTGGGCCGAGGTCCGCGACGGGGTCAAGCTGGGCGACCAGGTCGTGGTCGCCGGCAAGACCGCGTTGCGCGACGGCACCGAGGTGCAGCTGATCGGGCAGAATCCGCCGCGTGAAGTCGCCGCGGCGAAGCCGGCCACGCAGAAGCAATAAGCGCGCTCCACGCGCGCCATCGCCGACGCCGCGGCCGCCGCGGCGTCGGCCGCAGACAACACTAAGAGAACGTGGGGACTGACTGTGGCTCAGCCTTCGGACACGACGTCCTTCAACCTCGTGGAATTCTCCACGCGCCGCCGGGTCACGGTGGCGATGGTGACCATCACCTTCCTGCTGTTCGGCGTGATCGCCCTCAACAGCCTCAAGGTCAACCTGCTGCCCGACCTCAGCTACCCGACGCTGACGGTGCGCACCGAGTACACCGGCGCGGCGCCGACCGAAATCGAAACCCTGGTCACCGAGCCGCTGGAAGAAGCGTTGGGCGTGGTCAAGGGCCTGCGCAAGCTGAAGTCGGTCTCGCGCACCGGCCAGAGCGACGTGGTGCTCGAGTTCGCCTGGGGCACCGACATGGACCAGGCCAGCCTGGAAGTGCGCGACAAGATGGAGGTCGTGCAGCTGCCGCTGGAAGTGAAGAAGCCGGTGCTGCTGCGCTTCAACCCTTCGACCGAGCCGATCCTGCGCATCGCCCTGTCCAACAAGGGCGCGGCCGCCGACGACACCGACGCGATCCGGCGCCTGACCGAGCTGCGCCGCTACGCCGACGACGATCTGAAGAAGAAGCTCGAACCGGTCGATGGCGTCGCCGCGGTCAAGGTCGGCGGCGGCCTGGAGGACGAGATCCAGGTCGACATCGACCAGCAGAAGATCGCCCAGCTCAACCTGCCGATCGACAACATCATCCAGCGCCTGCAGCAGGAGAACATCAACATCTCCGGCGGCAGCCTGCAGGAGGGCAGCCAGCGCTACCTGGTGCGCACGGTCAACCAGTTCGCGACCGTGCCGGAAATCCGCGAGATGCTGGTCACCACCCAGCAGGCCGGCGGCAACGCCGCCGCCGACGCGGCCGCCGAGATGGCCCGGGTCGCCGCCGCATCCGGCTCGGCCGACGCGATGGCCGCCGCGGCCTCGGTGCAGAGCGCCAACGACGGCTCGCAGAGCACCCCGGCCGGCGGCAAGCCGGTGCGGCTCAAGGACATCGCCGAGGTCCGCCAGGGCTACAAGGAACGCGAGGCGATCATCCGCCTGGCCGGCAAGGAAGCGGTCGAGCTGGCGATCTACAAGGAAGGCGACGCCAACACCGTCGCCACCGCCGACGCCATCCAGGCGCGGCTGGAGGCGATCAAGTCGCAGATTCCAGCCGACGTCGAGCTGACCACCATCGACGACCAGTCGCAGTTCATCCGCCACGCCATCGCCGACGTCAAGAAGGACGCGGTGATCGGCGGCCTGCTGGCGATCCTGATCATCTTCCTGTTCCTGCGCGACGGCTGGAGCACGTTCGTGATCAGCCTGTCGCTGCCGGTCTCGATCGTCACCACCTTCTTCTTCATGGGCCAGCTCGACCTGAGCCTCAACGTGATGTCGCTGGGCGGCCTGGCCTTGGCCACCGGCCTGGTGGTGGACGACTCGATCGTGGTGCTGGAGTCGATCGCCAAGGCGCGCGAACGCGGACTGGGCATCCTCGAGGCGGCGATCCAGGGCACCCGCGAAGTCAGCATGGCGGTGATGGCCTCGACCCTGACCACGGTAGCGGTGTTCCTGCCGCTGGTGTTCGTCGAAGGCATCGCCGGCCAGCTGTTCCGCGACCAGGCCCTGACCGTGGCGCTGGCGATCGCGATCTCGCTGGTCGTGTCGATGACCCTGATCCCGATGCTCAGCGCGCTCAAGGGCCGGCCGCCGATGGCGTTCCCGGACGAGGAAGGCCACCCGCGCTGGCAGCCGACTTCGCGCCTGCAGAAGCCGCTGGCCGCGGTCGGCCACGGCGCCGGTACCGGCGTGCGCGGCGCGGTGTTCGGCCTGAGCTGGCTGGTGGTGAAGTTCTGGCGCGGCCTGGCCGCGGTGGTCGGTCCGGTGATGCGCAAGGCCAGCGACCTGGCGATGGCGCCCTACGGCCGCGCCGAGAGCGCCTACCTGAAGCTGCTGCCGGCGGCGATGCGCCGGCCGGCCCTGGTGCTGGTCCTGGCCGGCGCGGCCTTCGTCGCGACCATGGCCACGGTGCCGCTGCTCGGCGCCGACCTGATCCCGCAGCTGGCCCAGGACCGCTTCGAGATGACGGTCAAGCTGCCGCCGGGCACGCCGCTGCGCGAGACCGACAAGCTGGTGCGCGAGCTGCAGCTCAAGCACGACAAGGACCCCGGCATCCGCGCGCTGTTCGGCGTCAGCGGCAGCGGCACGCGCCTGGACGCCAATCCCACCGAGAGCGGCGAGAACATCGGCAAGCTCACCGTGGTGATGGCCGACGGCGGCAGCAAGGAGGTCGAGGCGGCCGAAACCGAGCGCCTGCGCGAGACCATGGCCGTCCATCCGGCGGCCCAGGTCGGCTTCGCCCGACCGCAGTTGTTCAGCTTCTCCACGCCGCTGGAAATCGAGTTGCGCGGCCAGGACCTGGAGACCATCCAGCGCGCCGGCCAGCGCATGGCCGCGATGCTGCGCGCCAACCCGCACTACGCCGACGTCAAGTCGACGGTGGAGCAGGGCTTCCCCGAGATCCAGATCCGCTTCGACCAGGACCGCGCCGGCGCGCTCGGCCTGACCACGCGCCAGATCGCCGACGCGGTGGTCAAGAAGGTGCGCGGCGAAGTCGCCACCCGCTACAGCTTCCGGGACCGCAAGATCGACGTGCTGGTGCGGGCGCGCGAGTCCGATCGCGCCTCGCTGGAAAGCATCCGCCGCCTGATCGTCAATCCGGGCAGCAGCCGGCCGGTGACCCTGAACTCGGTCGCCGAGGTGGTCTCGACCACCGGCCCGAGCGAAATCCACCGCGCCGACCAGGTGCGGGTGGCGATCGTCTCGGCCAACCTGCGCGACATCGACCTGGGCGGCGCGATCGACGAGGTCCGGCAGATGGTCGCCGAGCAGCCGCTCGGCCCCGAGATCGGCATGCACATCGGCGGCCAGGGCGAGGAACTGCAGCAGTCGATCAACTCGCTGCTGTTCGCCTTCGGCCTGGCGATCTTCCTGGTCTATCTGGTGATGGCCTCGCAGTTCGAATCGCTGCTGCACCCGTTCGTGATCCTGTTCACCATTCCGCTGGCCCTGGTCGGCGCGGTGCTGGCCCTGGTCCTGACCCGCTCGCCGGTGTCGGTGGTGGTGTTCATCGGCCTGATCCTGCTGGTCGGCCTGGTGGTGAAGAACGCGATCATCCTGATCGACAAGGTCAACCAGCTGCGCGAGGAAGGCGTGGCCAAGCGCGAGGCGCTGATCGAGGGCGCGCGTTCGCGCCTGCGCCCGATCGTGATGACCACCACCTGCACCCTGTTCGGCTTCCTGCCGCTGGCGATCGCCACCGGCGAGGGCGCCGAGGTGCGCGCGCCGATGGCGATCACGGTGATCGGCGGCCTGCTGGTGTCGACCCTGCTGACCCTGGTGGTGATCCCGGTGGTGTACGACCTGCTCGACCGCCGCTCCGACGAGCACTACCGCGAACGCGCGCGTCGCGCGCGCCGCGACGCCAACGCGGTGGCCGAGCACATCCACGAAGAGCAGGAACCGCTGACCGACGCGGACCTGCACCACCCGCCGCACGGCCACCAGCCGGGCCAGGCCTGAGGAGCGTCCAGGATGAGCGTTGCTGAGTTCAGCATCCGGCGCCCGGTCACGATCATCATGGCCTTCGTGTCGATGTTCGTGATCGGCCTGATCGCAGCGGTGCGCTTGCCGCTGGAGGCCTTCCCGTCGATCTCGTTCCCGTTCCTGGTGGTGCAGATGCCGTACGCCGGCTCGACCCCGGAAGAGGTCGAGCGCACCCTGCTGCGGCCGACCGAAGACGCGCTGTCGACCATGACCGGGATCAAGCGCATGCAGGGCGAGGCGCGCGCGGACAACGCCAGCGTGGTGATCGAATTCGCCGACTGGGACCGCGACGTCGCCATCGCGGCCTCGGAGGCGCGAGAGCGCATCGACGCGATCCGCAGCGACCTGCCGGACGACCTGCAGCGCTACTTCGTGCTCAAGTTCTCCACCACCGACCAGCCGTTCCTGCGCGTCCGGCTGGCCAGCGACCACGACCTGTCCGGTTCCTACGAGCTGATCGACCGCGAATTCAAGCGCCGCATCGAGCGCCTGCCGGGCGTGGCCAAGGTCGAGATTTCCGGGGTGTCGCCGAACGAGGTCGAGATCGCGATCGCGCCCGACCGCTTGACCGCGCACAACATCAGTCTCAACGAGCTGACCACGCGCCTGCAGACGGTCAATTTCTCGGTGTCGGCCGGCGAAATCGAGGACGGCGGCCGGCGCCTGCGGGTGCAGCCGATCGGCGAGATCACCGACCTGCAGCAGCTGCGCGACCTGGTCATCGGCACCAACGGCACCCGCCTGGGCGACATCGCCGAGGTCCGCTACAAGCCCAAGCGCATGGCCTACGGCCGACGCCTGGACGGCCGTCCGGCGGTGGGCCTGGACATCTTCAAGGACCGCAACGCCAACCTGGTCGAGGTCTCGCGCCTGGCCCTGGCCGAGGTCGAGAAGGTCAAGTCCGAGTCGGCGCTGCGCGGGGTCCAGTTCAAGATCATCTCCAACGAGGGCGAGGAGGTGACCAGCTCGCTGCTGGAACTGGCCGAGGCCGGCGCGGTCGGCCTGGTGCTGTCGATGGCAGTGCTGTTCTTCTTCCTGCGCCATTGGCCGTCGACGCTGATGGTGACCCTGGCGATCCCGATCTGCTTCGTGATCACCCTGGGCTTCATGTACTTCGTCGGCGTGACCCTCAACATCCTGACCATGATGGGCCTGCTGCTGGCGGTCGGCATGCTGGTCGACAACGCCGTGGTGGTGGTCGAGAGCATCTACCAGGAACGCGAGAAGATGCCGGACCAGCCGCGGCTGGCCTCGGTGATCGGCACCCGCCACGTCGCCATCGCCCTGTCGGCGGGCACCCTGTGCCACTGCATCGTGTTCGTGCCGAACCTGTTCGGCGAGACCAACCAGATCAAGATCTTCATGTCGCAGCTGGCGATCACGATCTCGGTCTCGCTGCTGGCCTCGTGGCTGGTCGCGGTCAGCCTGATCCCGATGATCTCGGCGCGGCTGAAGACCCCGCCGACGATCAACCGCAGCACCGGCCTGATCCCCTACCTGCAGCGCAACTACGCCGCGCTGCTGCGCTGGACCCTGGAGCACCGCGGCTGGAGCGTACTCGGCATCCTGCTGATCATCGCCATCAGCATCCTGCCGATGACCCAGACCAAGTTCGACATGTTCGGCGGCGAAGGCGGCGACAGCGCCAACATCTACTACCAGTGGAAGGGCAGCTACACCAAGGAACAGATGTCGGACGAGGTCAAGCGGGTCGAGGACTACCTCGACGCCAACCGCAAGAAGTTCCACATCACCCAGGTGTACTCGTATTACAGCGAGGACGGCGACGCCAGCACGGTCATCACCTTCGACAAGGAGCTGGTCAAGAAGACCAAGCCGATCACCGACCAGATCAGCAAGGGCCTGCCGAAGTCGGCGCGCGCCGGCATCGGCGTCGGCTTCGACGAAGACCAGGGCCAGCAGAACCAGGTCCAGGTGCAGTTGGTCGGCGATTCCAGCGCCATGCTCGAGCAGCTCGGCCAGGACATCGTGCCGATCCTGGCCCGCAGCCCGCGCTTCCGCGACGTGCGCATCGACGCCGGCGACCGCAACAACGAACTGCGCATCCGGGTCGACCGAGAGCGTGCCGCCGCGTTCGGCTTCAGCGCCGACGAGGTGTCCAAGTTCGTCGGCCTGGCCTTGCGCGGCGCGACCCTGCGCGAGTTCCGCCGCGGCGACACCGAGGTCCAGGTGTGGGCGCGCTTCGCCGGCGCCGACCAGTTCAACACCGCCGAGATCGCCTCGTTCACCGTGCGCGCGCCGGACGGCCGAACCGTGCCGCTGCTGAGCATGGTCCAGGTCGAGGTGCGCCCGTCGGCGACCCAGATCAACCGGGTCAACCGCCAGACCACCCTGACCATCAAGTCCAACCTCGGCGACAAGGTCACCGTGCCGGAGGCGCGCAAGGAGATGGAGGCGATCCTCAAGCGGATCGCGTTCCCGCCGGGCTACAGCTATTCCTTCGACGGCAGCGCGTTCCAGCGCGACGACGAGGCCAACCAGCAGATGCTGTTCAACCTGCTGATCGCCCTGATCATGATCTACGTGGTGATGGCGGCGGTGTTCGAGTCGCTGCTGTTCCCCTCGGCGATCATGAGCGGCGTGCTGTTCTCGGTGTTCGGCGTGTTCTGGCTGTTCTGGATCACCGGCACCACCTTCGGGATCATGTCCTTCATCGGCGTGCTGGTGCTGATGGGCGTGGTGGTCAACAACGGCATCGTCATGATCGAGCACATCAACAACCTGCGCCGGCGCGGCCTGTCGCGTACCGAAGCGCTGGTCGAAGGCAGCCGCGAGCGGCTGCGCCCGATCCTGATGACCATGGGTACGGCGATCCTGGCGATGGTGCCGATCGCGCTGTCGACCAAGACCAGCGGCGACATGCCGCCGTACTACCCGATGGCGCGCGCGATCGCCGGCGGCCTGGCGTTCTCGACCGTGGTCAGCCTGCTGTTCCTGCCGACCATCTACGCCATCCTCGACGACCTGCGCGGCGGCACCGCCAAGCTGGTGCGGCGCGCGCGCGGCCTGCCGGCGCACGACGCGGGCGCGGCGGAACCGGCGGCGCAGCACGCCTGAGCGCGCGCTGACGCCGCCGCGGCTGGCCGGTCCGTGCCCTGGCGCACGTTCCGGTTCCGGCGCGGATCACGCGTCCCGGCGCGGGCGCCGCGCCGGCGCCCGCGGCGACCGCCCCGGGCACGCGTCCGCGCGCGATTCGTGGCAGGCTAGGCGCATTCCGCCGCCGCCGGCACGCGCATGTACCTGGATCATTACGGGCTCAAGGAACCGCCGTTCTCGATCACGCCCGACCCGCGCTTCGTGTTCCTCAGCGAACGCCACCGGGACGCGCTGGCGCACCTGCTGTTCGGCGTCGGCCAGGGCGGCGGCGGCGGCTTCGTCCTGCTGACCGGCGAGGTCGGCACCGGCAAGACCACCCTGTGCCGCCTGCTGCTGGAGCAATTGCCCGACAACGCCCGCGCCGCGCTGGTGCTGAACCCGCGCCTGAGTCCGGTCGAACTGCTGGAGACCATCGGCGAAGAACTGCGCCTGGACCTGGCCGGCCGCCGCGGCAGCGTCAAGGCGCTGGTCGACGCGCTCAACGCCTATCTGCTCGACGCCTACGCGCGCGGGCTGCGCGTGGTGCTGATCGTCGACGAAGCGCAGAACCTGTCGCGCGACGCGCTGGAGCAGGTGCGCCTGCTGACCAACCTGGAAACCGATACCCAGAAGCTGCTGCAGATCGTGCTGATCGGCCAGCCCGAGTTGCGCGACATGCTGGCGCGGCCGGACATGCGCCAGCTGTCGCAGCGCATCACCGCGCGCTTCCACCTGACCCCGCTCGACGTGCTGGAGACGGCGGCGCTGTTGCGCCATCGCTATCGCGTCGCCGGCGGCCAGCGGCTGCCGTTCACCGCCGCGGCGGTCAAACGCATCCACGCCCATTCCGGCGGCGTGCCGCGCCTGATCAACGTGATCTCCGAACGCGCCTTGCTCGGCGGCTACGCCCGCGACGACGCGACGATCGGCGAGTCGCTGGTCGACCAGGCCGCGCAGGAAGCCCTGGCGCCGGTCGCGCGCCGCCGCCGTTACGCGCGCATCGCCGCGGTCGCGGCGGTGCTCGCCGGCGTGGTCGCGGCCGCGGCCTGGTGGTGGCGGCCGATCGAGACCGCCGCCACCGCGACCGCGGCGACGCCGCAGGCGCGCGCCGGCCACGGCCGCGGTGCGGCCAAGCCGGTTGCGCCGGCTCGCGCCGCAGCCCCGGTTGCCGCGGCGGCGAAACCCCAGGCCAAGGCCGAAACCCGCGTCGAAGCGGCCGCGATACCGCGCCTGGACGCGGCGGCCGCGACGCGCCGGGTGGGCGAGGCCGCCGCCGAGCCGGTGGCGGCCTGGCAGCGCCTGCTCGGCCTGTGGCAGCTGCCGGCCGATGCGGCTGCGGCCGAAACCGCGTCGGCCTGCGCGCGCAGCGTCGCGCCGGGGCTGTACTGCCTGCGCGGCTACGCTCGCCTGGACGCGCTGGCCGCGCTGGGCCGGCCGGTGCTGCTGCGCTTGAACGCCGACGGCCGCAGCGCCTGGGCGCTGTTGCGCGGCGTCGATGCGGTCGACGCGCGGCTGTGGCTGCACGGCGGCGAGGCCGATCTCGACCGGATCGCCCTGCAGCGCCTGTGGAACGGCGAATACGCCGCCTTGTGGCGCGGTCCGGACGGTTTGAGCACGCCCTTGCCCAAGCCCCTGCAGGGCGCGCCGCAGCAGTGGTTGGACGCGCGCCTCGGGGTCGAAGCGGCGGACGCGGAAGATGTGCGCCGGTTCCAGGCCGCGCGCGGCCTGCGCAGCGACGGCGTGATCGGCCCGGAAACCCTGTTCGCGCTGTCGGCGGCGGATAGCGCCGGGCCGCGCCTGCAACGGGTACTGGAGTAGACGATGTCGTTGATCCTCGAAGCCCTGCGCAAATCCGAAGCCGAGCGCCGCCGTGGCCAGTCGCCGGATCTGTACGCACCGCTGCCGCCGGTGGCGCCGCCGCCGGCGCGCTCCGGCGCGCCCTGGCTGTGGGGCGCCGGCGCGCTGGCCGTCGCCGCGGCGATCGGGCTGTGGCTGCTGCGTTCCGGTCCCGAAGCGGGAACGGCCGAATCGACCGCGAAGGCGGGCGATAGCGCGATCGCGCGCGATGCGGCATCGGACCCGGCGCAGCGCCGCGCGCCGCCCGAGCCGGCCGCCGCGTCGGCACCGACCGAGCCGGCAGCGACCGAGCCGGGACGGCCGCTCGCCGCTACGCCGGCCGCCGCGACCGCGGTCGTAGCCGACGGTGGCGACGCTGTCGCTCCGGCGGCGGTGCGTTCGGACGATGCGGCGACGAAAGCGACGGAACCGGCGGCGGTCGCCGCGGCTGAGAACTCCGCCGCAGCGCCCGTTGCCCCGCGTCCGTCGTCCGCCGCATCGGCTACGGCGCCTGCCGCCGTCGCCGCGCCAGCCGCCGCCGTGCCCGCTCAGACGCTCGCTTCGGTTCCGGCACCCAAGCCGGCCCCGGGCGCCGCGCCGGAGCCCTTGCCGATCGCACCGCCGGCGACCCCTACGGCCAGGCCGGCGGGCGAGGGCGGGGCGATGCGCCTGGCCGATCTGGCGCCGGAGGCGCGCAAGCAACTGCCGCCGCTCAAGCTCAGCATGCACATGTGGAACGAGGAGCCGGCGCGGCGTTTCGTGATCGTCGACGGCCAGCGTCTGAGCGAAGGCGACCGGATCGGCGAAGCGGTGTTGGTGGCGATCCGCCCGGACGGCGCGGTGCTCGACTGGAACGGGCGCCGCCTGCAGTTGTCGTTGCGTTGAGCGACGTCGCTACCGCAGCGAAGCGCGCTCGCTGTTTGTAGGAGCGGCGTCCCACAGGGATTTCCTCCGGTCATGAGCCGCGACAGCCGGAGCGGTGAAATACCGCGCCAGGATCCGAAGCCCTGTCGCGACCGGGTCGAAGCCCGATGATCCGGGTTTCGGCGTCTCCGCTTGCGTACATCGCTCCGCTTGTCGCGGCTCACGCCGCTCCTACAGAGGGGGCGCGATTTTCAGCGGGGCGCGATTTTCAGCCGACCAGCTTGGCGGCGATGCGGAAACCCGCCAGCCAGACGCCGGCCATCGAGCCCAGGTTGGTGAGCAGGAAATTCAGCACCACGCGCGCGACCCGGTTGCGGTACCAGCCGCCGATCGTCTGCGCGTCGTCGCGCAGGGCGAGGAAGTCGCCGTAGGCCGGCTTGCGCCGGTGCACTTCGACCAGCGCGCTCAGCGCGCCGGTCGGCACGCCGGGGCGGAACGGCTTGAGCGGGGCGACGATCGCCGCGGTGATCACGCTCAGCGGATGGCCGCCGGCGATCGCGCAACCCAATGCGGCCAGGCCGCCGGTGAACAGCACCCACTGCAGCAGCAGCTCGGTGCCCATCTGCGCGCCGCCTTTCCAATAGCCCCAGGCGATGCCGGCCAGGATCAGGGTGGTGATGGCGATCATCACCCACGGCACCTTGCTCTTGGTCTTGACCTGCTCCAGCTCGGTGCGTTGCGCGACCGGGTCGCCCTGGTCCTCGCGCAGGTGCCTGGCCAGGCCCTGCAGGTGGCCGGCGCCGACCACCGCCAGTACCTCGCGCGACTCGCCGGCGGTCTCGCGCAGGCGCGCGGCCATGTAGCGGTCGCGTTCGGCGATCACGGTGTCGTACAGCTCCGGGCTTTCCTTGGCGAACTCGCCGAAGCTCGACTCCAGCATGTCGCCTTGCTTGAGCTTTTCGATCTCGTCCTCGCCGACCTCGTCGGCGGCGAACAGGCTGGTGACCAGGCCGACGCCGAGCTTGCCGCGGCCGAAGAAGCCCAGCCGCTGCGAAGCGCGCTTGAAGGTCAGGCCGACCTCGCGGTCGATCAGGTGCACCGGCAGCTCGCGTTGGCGCGCTTCCAGCACCGCGCGCTTGAGTTCGGCGCCGGGCTCGATGCCGAGCTGTTCGGCGAGCCGGCGCTGGTACGCGGCCAGGGCCAGGTTGGCGGCGAACAAGGCGGTCTTGCCGGAGCGGATGACCTGGATCAGGTCCAGCCGCGACAGCGCATCCGGATCGGTCAGGGCCTGCAGGCGCTGCGGGTCGAGCTCGACCGCGACCGCATCGTAGCGCCCGGTGCCGACCGCATCGCGCACCGCGTCGACGCTGGCCTGGGACACGTGGGCGGTGCCGAGCAGGGTATAGCGCACCCCGTCGCGTTCGACGATGGCGTGCGGTTGGCCCTGCAGGCCGTCGGATACGAGGTGCGGTTCGTTCATGCGGATCGGAAGGCTCGCGGCAGCTGTGCCGGAGCACAGAAAGTCCCGCAGCATAGAGGTTGCGGCCGGCTGCGGGCAAACCGCGGCGGCGGGCGGTTGCGCCCGCCGCGGGAATGGGGAATGGGGAATCGGGAATCGTTAAAGCGGTTTCCTCGTCATCCCGCCCGGCGCGCTGCAGGGCTTGAACGATTCCCTATTCCCGATTCCCCATTCCCAGCCGTTCAGGCCATCCCATACGGCAAGTTGCCGCTGGACACCACGGTGTCGCCGACGGTTTCGCCGCGCAGGAAGCGCAGGCTGGCGGCGATCACTCCGCCGTCGTCGGCGATGCGGTTGTGGCCCAGGCCCTGGGTGCTGAGCAGGCGCGCGCCGGGCCAGTAGCGCGCATAGCGCTCGCCTTCCGACCACGGCACTTCGCGGTCGTCCAGATCGTGCACGATCAACGCCGGACGGGCGATGTTGGGCGCGTTGCGGTGCGCCTGCTGCGAATCGAAGCTCAGTCCGACCCGGGCTTCGAAGTAGCCGATCAGGCGCCGGCACAGGTCTTCGCCGACCCACAGGAAGCGGGCGAAGCGGCTGACCGCGGCGACCGGGTCGGCGGCCGGCGCGATCAGCACCGCGCGTTCGGCCTGCAGCCCGCGCGCCATGGCCAGCAGGGTCGCCGCGCCGCCCAGCGAATGGCCGATCACCGCCGCGGCGGGGCCGTAGTGATCGCCGACCGCGTACAGATGGCGGGTGAAGTCGGGCAGGGTCGCCAGCCGGCCTGGGCTGCGCCCGTGCGCGGGCTGGTCGAACGCGACCAGGGCGTAACCGGCCTCGCGCAGGGCCGGCAGCCACTTGGCGACGCGGGTGCCGTGGCTGGACCAGCCGTGGGCGAACAGCACATAGGGCTGTTGGCGCGGTTCGCCCCAGACGTAAGCGACGATGGCGTGGCCGTCGACGTGCAGGGTTTCCTCGCGCGCGCCGAAGGTCGGCGCGACCAACGCGCGCGAGCGCGAGGACGCGAACGGGGTGCAGAACAGATCGGCCGCGCGGCGTACGGCCGCATTCGGCGCGAACCAGGCGCCGAACACGAAGCCGAGGCGCAGCCCGTACAAACGTACGATGTTACGAACGGTCGTACTAATTTTGGCGATAAGCGGATGCATGACGGACCTCGCGAGACGGAATCAGGCGTTGGGGGAGGCGGAAGCGGCGTTTGCGTAGGAGCGGACCAGGCGATCGAACGCCCGCCGCCCGCGTTCGCGCGCGGAGTCGAAACCGAACAGGCCGGCGTCGTGATGCACGATCAGCGCCAGGCCGTAGATTTCGAACGCCAGTTGCTCGGTATCGGTGTCGGCGCCGAGTTCGCCGTTGTCGACCGCCAGTTGCACCGCCTGGGCCAGGGCGGCGCGCCAGCGCTTTTGCTGCTCGACCACCCAGTCGCGCAGCGCGCCGGGGCGATCGTCGTATTCGCTGACCGCGCCGAGCAGCACGCAACCGCCGTCGGTGTGCCGCGACCAGTCGAACCAGGCGTCGACGATCGCGCGCAAGCGCACCAGCCCGCGCGGCTGCTGCAGCTGCGACAGCAGCACATAACCGGTGAACAGCTGCGCGGCCTTGTCCAGCACCGCCAACTGCAGGTCTTCGCGCGAACCGAAGTGGGCGAACACGCCGCTCTTGGACATGCCGACCGCGGCGGCCAGGGGGCCGATCGACAGGCCTTCCAGGCCGGCCGAGCAGGCGATGCCGTAGGCCTGTTCGAGGATCGCGTCGCGGGTGGCGGCGCCTTTGTTGGTCGCGGTCAGGGTCGACATGGCCATAAAATAGCACGTCCGTTCGTTTTATTTTGACCGCTCGTCGGCGGTTTCGTTCAGCTTAGCCGAACCATTCCCGCGCGCCTGGGCCAAAGGGCGGAGACGCTGCGGTTCGGGAAAGGCACATTGCGCCGGTCGGCCCGGCGTGTCCGTGGCGGCCGGCGCATATCCGAGCGCGCCGCCGCGGCGCGTGCCGGAAGCGGGCCTGCGTCTCAGCGCGTCGGGTCTCGGCGCATCGCGTCTAGCGCAAGCCGGGCACGTCCGGATCGGGCTCGCCGTCGCGGCCGGCGCCGAGCGGGCGCACCATCTGCACGGTGTCGAGCCAGCGGCCGTGCTTGCGGCCGATCCCGGGGAACACGCCGGCCAGGCGGAAGCCCAGGCGTTCGTGCAGGGCGACCGAGGCGGCGTTGCTGCCGTCGCCGATCACCGCGACCATCTGCCGGAACCCCAGCGCGGTGCAGTCTTCGATCAGGCGCAGCATCAGCGCGCGGCCGACCCCGCGACCCTGCATCGAGGGCTCGATATAGACCGAATTCTCGACCGTCCAGCGATAGCCGATCCGGCTGCGGTAGGCGCTGGCGTAGGCGTAGCCGGCGAACGCGCCGTCGACCTCGCCGACCAGATAGGGGTAGCCGGCGTCGGCGATCGCGCGCCAACGCCGGCGCATCTCGGCGCGATCGGGGACGTCGTACTCGTAAGTGGCCACGCCCTCGCGCACTTCGCGCGCGTATAGCGCGGCGATCGCGTCGAGGTCGGATTCGACCGCGACGCGCAGCAGCATCGGGCTGGGCGCGTTCAATCGCGGTAGCGCTTGAGCAGGTCGGCGTAGGCGTCGATGCGGCGGTCGCGCAGGAACGGCCAGATCCGCCGCACGTGTTCGCTGCGGCCCAGGTCGACCTCGGCCATCAGGATTTCCGGTTCCTGGGTCTTGGCTTCGGCCAGGTACTCGCCCTGCGGGCCGAGCACGTGGCTGGAGCCCCAGAACTGGATCCCGGACGCGCCCAGCGGCGAGGGTTCGAAGCCGACCCGGTTGACGCTGAGCACCGGCAGGCCGTTGGCGACCGCGTGGCCGCGGTGGCTGAGGATCCAGGCGTTGCGCTGGCGGTCCTTCTCGTCCTGGACGTCGTCCGGGTCCCAGCCGATCGCGGTCGGGTACAGCAGCAGCTCGGCGCCGGCCAGGGCCATCAGGCGCGCGCCTTCCGGGTACCACTGGTCCCAGCACACCAGCACGCCGAGGCGGCCGACTGAGGTCTGGATCGGCTCGAAGCCGATGTCGCCCGGGGTGAAGTAGAACTTCTCGTAGAAGCCGGGGTCGTCGGGGATGTGCATCTTGCGGTACTTGCCGGCGATCGAGCCGTCGGCCTCGAAGACCACCGCGGTGTTGTGGTACAGCCCCGCCGCGCGGCGCTCGAACAGCGAGCTGACCAGGACGATGCCGTGCTGCTTGGCCAGCGCGCCCAGGCGCTGGGTGCTGGGGCCGGGAATGGTCTCGGCCAGGTCGAACTCCTGCACCGATTCGTGCTGGCAGAAGTACGGCCCGTTATGCAGCTCCTGCAGCAGCACCAGCTTGGCGCCCTGGCGGGCGGCCTCGCCGACGCGCTGCTGGATATTGGCCAGGTTGGCCTCGCGCGAGCCGTGGTCGCGGTCCTGGATCAGGGCGACGGGGAGGGTGGTCTTCTTCATCGGGAGCACGGTCCGGCGGTGGGGCGAACGCCTATTGTAGGAGAGCGCCATGACGGGGAGGTCGGTCGCGGCGATGCGCGCAACATCGGGGCGGGGCGGATTCGCCCTGGCGGGCGCGGCGCCTTTGCGCTCCGCGCCCGGTGGCGCAACGCGTGGCCGGCGGCCGCGCGTTGCGCTGCGCTGAGGGGTCAGGCCACCACGCCCTGCGGCAACTGCATGGTCACGCAATGCAGGCTGCCGTTCTGCCAGATCAGCGCGCGGCACGGCACCGGCACGATTTCGTGGTTCGGGAAGGCCTGGGCCAGCACGGCCTGGGCCGCGCCGTCGGCGGCGTCGCCGTAGGCCGGCATCAGCACCGCGCCGTTGACGATCAGGAAGTTGGCGTAGCTGGCGGCCAGGCGCCGGCCTTCGTCCAGGATCGGCTGCGCCCAGGGCAGGGCGAACAGCCGGTACGGGCGGCCGTCGCGGGTGCGCAGCGCGGCCAGTTCGGCGGCCATCGCCTGCAGTTCCCGGTAGTGCGAGTCGGACGGGTCGTCGCAGCCCTGGTAGACGATGGCGTCCTCGGCGGCGAAGCGGGCCAGGGTGTCGATGTGGGCGTCGGTGTCGTCGCCCTCCAGATAACCGTGGTCCAGCCACAGCACCCGGTCCTGGCGCAGCCAGCCGGCGAGCTTGGCGCCGAGTTCCTCACGGCCGAGCTGCGGGTGGCGTTCGTGCAGGCAGCGCCAGGTGGTCAGCAGGGTGCCGGCGCCGTCGGTCTCGATGCCGCCGCCTTCCAGGGCGAAGTCGATGCTTTCGCGCTCGCTGCCGGGCGCGAACACGCCCTGCTGATGCAGGCGTTCGACCAGCAGGTCGTCCTGGCTGGCGTCGAACTTGCCGCCCCAGCCGGTGAAGCGGAAATCGAGCAGGCGGAAGCCGTCGCCCTGGCGCAGGGTGATCGGGCCGGAGTCGCGCAGCCAGGTGTCGTCGTAGGGCGCGTCGATGAAATGCACCCGGCTCATGTCGATCCGCGCCGAGGACAGGCGCGCACGGGCATAGGCCTGGACGTCGTCGTCGGCAACGCAGACCAGGGCGGGTTGGAAACGGGTGATGGCCGCGACCAGGGCGATGTAGGTCTCTTCGACCTCGCCCAGGCGGTCGGCCCAGTCGGTGTCGGCGTTCGGCCACGCGATGAGGACCGCGGACTGGGGTTCCCACTCCGCGGGGAAGCGCAATGCGTTGTTGGTCATAACCTCAAAGGATAGGCGGTTTCGGTCCGATTTCCTCGGCGTCCGCCTTGTTCGCGACCACGTCGATCACCCGGCTCTTCTCGAAGTACACGGTGAAGGCCGGATAGACCCAGCGATTGATCTGCGGCCAGGCCCGCTTCTGGCCGCCGCGGGCGTCCAGGCGCTGGGTCGGCTCGCCGTAGCGGGCCTTGACCTGATCCATGCTCTGGCCGCGCGCCGGCAGCAGGGCCTTGCCCTCCTGCTGCACGCGCTCGATCAACAAGGTCTCGGCCGAGGCCGCGCCCGACAGGGCCAGCAGGGCGAGCAGCGGTGCAACGGCAATGCGCAGTTTCATTACATTTCACCTCGTCAAAGGACGCGGGATTCTAGGCACAAGGTGACGCGCAGCGGCAGCGTGCGGCCGTCACGCTTTGATGAACCGGCGCGGGACGGGGCGAAGCGGCGCGGGGCGAACGGACGCGAGGGACATAACGCAGAAAGCCGCCTCGCGGCGGCTTTCGACTTGAACCCGGGCGACGGACTTGAAATCCGTCGATTCCGATTAGCGCTGACGCGCCTTGAAACGCGGGTTCGACTTGCAAATCACGAAGACCTTGCCGCGGCGGCGGACGACCTTGCAGTCGCGGTGACGGGCCTTCGCCGACTTCAGAGAGGACAGGACCTTCATGACAGACCTCGGCAAAAAGTGGGTGAAATGGAACGGGTGGAAAATTAAGCCCGCGATTCTAGCGGATAAAAACTCGCCCGATCAAGTGCTTGCATGAAGAAATCTGCGCCGGGCGCCGGATCGGGTGCGCCGACGGCCGCGACATGGGCACGGTCATCTTCCCGGACGCCCCGTTCAAGGTGTTTCTGACCGCCAGCGCCGAGGAAAGGGCGGAGAGGCGCTATAAGCAGTTGAAAGACAAAGGGGTTTCGGTTACGTTAGACGGTCTGCTACGGGAGATTCTCGCCCGCGACGCGCGCGCCGCCCAGCGCGCGCGTCGCGGGCGAGAATCTCCCGTAGCAGACCGTCTAACGTAACCGAAACCCCTTTGTCTTTCAACTGCTTATAGCGCCTCTCCGCCCTTTCCTCGGCGCTGGCGGTCAGAAACACCTTGAACGGGGCGTCCGGGAAGATGACCGTGCCCATGTCGCGGCCGTCGGCGACCAGGCCCGGCGCCCGGCGGAAGGCCCGCTGGCGGTCCTTGAGCGCGGCCCGGACCTCGGGGATGGCGGCGATGGCCGAGGCGGCCGCGCCGGCGGTCTCGGTGCGCAGTTCGTCGGTGGCGTCGACCCCGTTGACCAGGACCCGCAGCTCGCCGGCCTGCTCGCGGAAGCCGATCTGGGTGTCGAAGGCGCAGCGGACCAGGGCGGCGGGGTCGGCCAGGTCCAGGTCGGCCCAGCCGGCGGCCACTCCGACCGCCCGGTACAGGGCGCCGGAATCCAGGTAATGCCAGCCCAGGCGCTGGGCCACCAGGCGGCTGATCGTGCCCTTGCCGGAGCCGGAGGGGCCGTCGATGGTGAGGACGGGGATGAAGGAGGAGTCGGAAGATGCGCTGTTCATGACCGTATTATGCGGCCGGCGCCGCGGTTTCTCCGCCGATCGGGGCCAGATCGGCGGAGAAACCGCGGCGCCGGCCGCATAATACGGTCATGAACAGCGCATCTTCCGACTCCTCCTTCATCCCCGTCCTCACCATCGACGGCCCCTCCGGCTCCGGCAAGGGCACGATCAGCCGCCTGGTGGCCCAGCGCCTGGGCTGGCATTACCTGGATTCCGGCGCCCTGTACCGGGCGGTCGGAGTGGCCGCCGGCTGGGCCGACCTGGACCTGGCCGACCCCGCCGCCCTGGTCCGCTGCGCCTTCGACACCCAGATCGGCTTCCGCGAGCAGGCCGGCGAGCTGCGGGTCCTGGTCAACGGGGTCGACGCCACCGACGAACTGCGCACCGAGACCGCCGGCGCGGCCGCCTCGGCCATCGCCGCCATCCCCGAGGTCCGGGCCGCGCTCAAGGACCGCCAGCGGGCCTTCCGCCGGGCGCCGGGCCTGGTCGCCGACGGCCGCGACATGGGCACGGTCATCTTCCCGGACGCCCCGTTCAAGGTGTTTCTGACCGCCAGCGCCGAGGAAAGGGCGGAGAGGCGCTATAAGCAGTTGAAAGACAAAGGGGTTTCGGTTACGTTAGACGGTCTGCTACGGGAGATTCTCGCCCGCGACGCGCGCGACGCCCAGCGCGCGGTGGCGCCGCTGCGACCGGCCGAGGAGGCCGTCCGCATCGACACCACCGGCTTGGGCATCGACGCGGTGGTCGACCAGGTGCTGGCCTTGTTGCCGGCGCGCTGAGCGATATCGCGCGAACGTCTTTCTCCCGCAGCGGATGCAGCAACAGCCCCGTCGCAATTCCGTGGCGGATCAACCACAACACATGGTGCGGCTCCATCGCATCACATAACGGGTGGGTCGACCACGCGCTGCTTGCGTCGCCATGACGGCGACGATGCCAGCCGGTGCGGCCCGTGTGTTCAACCGAGTATTCAATCCAATGACCGAATCATTTGCCGAACTGTTCGAACAGAGCCAGCAGTACCTGGCCAAGCTGAAGCCGGGCGCCATCGTCACCGGCGTCGTCGTGGAAGTCCGCGGCGACGTGGTGGTGATCAACGCCGGCCTGAAGTCCGAAGGCATCGTGCCGATCGAACAGTTCCGTAACGACGCCGGCGAGATCGACGTCGCCGAAGGCGACGAAGTCAAGGTCGCCCTCGACTCGATCGAAAATGGCTTTGGCGAAACCGTCCTTTCGCGCGAGAAGGCCAAGCGCGCGATGGTGTGGGACGAGCTGGAAGCCGCGCTGGAAAAGAACGAAACCATCACCGGCCGCATCAGCGGCAAGGTCAAGGGCGGTTTCACCGTCGACATCAAGGATGTCCGCGGCTTCCTGCCGGGTTCGCTGGTGGACGTGCGCCCGGTGCGCGACTCCGCCTACCTCGAAGGCAAGGAACTCGAGTTCAAGCTGATCAAGCTGGACCGCAAGCGCAATAACATCGTCGTCTCCCGCCGCGCGGTGGTCGAGAGCGAGTACAGCGTCGAGCGCGAACAGCTGATGGAGAAGCTGCAGGAAGGCGCGATCCTCAAGGGCGTGGTCAAGAACCTCACCGACTACGGCGCGTTCGTCGACCTCGGCGGCATCGACGGCCTGCTGCACATCACCGACATGGCGTGGAAGCGCGTGCGTCACCCGTCCGAAGTGGTCGAAGTCGGCCAGGAACTCGACGTCCGCGTGCTCAAGTACGACCGCGAGCGCAACCGCGTTTCGCTCGGCCTCAAGCAGCTGGGCGAGGATCCGTGGGACAACATCGCCCGCCGCTACCCGGCCAACACCCGCGTGTTCGGTAAGGTCAGCAACGTCACCGATTACGGCGCGTTCGTCGAGATCGAGCCGGGCGTCGAAGGCCTGGTGCACGTGTCCGAGATGGACTGGACCAACAAGAACGTCAACCCGTCCAAGATCGTGCAGGTCGGCGACGAGGTTCAGGTCATGGTCCTGGACGTCGACGAAGAGCGTCGCCGCATCTCGCTGGGCATGAAGCAGGTCACCAGCAATCCGTGGGAGACCTTCGCGGCCATCCACAAGAAGGGCGACAAGGTCGAAGGCCAGATCAAGTCGATCACCGACTTCGGCATCTTCATCGGCCTGGACGGCGGCATCGACGGCCTGGTCCACCTGTCCGACATCAGCTGGAACACCACCGGCGAAGACGTGGTCCGCAACTTCAAGAAGGGCGACACCCTGGAAGCCGTGGTCCTGGCGGTCGATCCGGAGCGCGAGCGCATCAGCCTGGGCGTCAAGCAGCTTGAGCAGGACCCGATGGGTCAGTACGTCGCTTCCAACGCCAAGGGCTCGATCGTCAAGGGCGTGGTGAAGGAAGTCGACGCCAAGGGTGCCACCATCGAGCTGGCCGACGGCATCGAAGGCTACGTCGCCGCGCGCGACATCGCCAAGGAGCGCGTCGAAGACGCTTCGCAGTACCTGAAGGTCGGCCAGGAAGTCGAGGCCAAGATCATCGGTACCGATCGCAAGGGCCGCAGCATGCAGCTGTCGATCAAGGCGAAGGACGAAGCCGAGCAGCAGGAGGCCCTGGCCGACTACAACCGTCAGGCCGGCGACGCCGCCAGCGGCACCACCAGCCTCGGCGCGCTGCTGCGCGAGCGTCTGGGCGGCAAGTCCGAGTAATCGCTGTTCCGTTTCAGGCACTACGGCCCGGTTCGTCCGGGCCGGCAACACCGATGCTCCACCGAGGCGGCCCGGCAGGGCCGGGCCGCCTTCGGTCTGCGGCAGGGGATCGCGAGCGATCGCGACGCCGCAGCACTTCCGAATCTTTCGCGGCCAGGCCACGTTTCGCCTATGACCAAGTCCGAGCTCATCGAGATCCTTTCGCAGCGTCAGGCCCACCTCAAGGGCGACGATGTGGATCTGGCGGTGAAGGCTTTGCTGGAAATGATGGGCGGCGCGCTCTCCGCCGGCGACCGCATCGAGATCCGCGGTTTCGGCAGCTTCTCCCTGCATTACCGTCCGCCGCGCCTGGGCCGCAATCCCAAGACCGGCGAATCGGTCGCGCTGCCCGGCAAGCACGTGCCGCACTTCAAGCCCGGCAAGGAACTGCGCGAGCGCGTCAGCGGGGCGACCCCGCTCGACGAAGACGCCTGATCCGGCCGCGCCGCGTCCGCTGCGCCGCGCCGGCCTTTGCGCGGCCTCCCGATTCGTCCGTCCGGCGCCTCGCCGGCCCGTCCGCGCCTCTACGCGGCCTGCATTCGCGTCCGTTAAGCTAGGCGCGACACGCACCCGCCGGTGCACGACTTCCGGAACTCTCCCATGCGCGTGATCCGCCTTCTCGTCGCCCTGGTCTGCCTCGCGGCAGGGGCGATCCTCGGCGCACTCAACCGCCAGATCGTCAGCATCGACCTCGGCATCGGCTTCGTGCCGCCGACCTCGCTGGGCATCGCCCTGATCGTGGCCCTGCTGATCGGCGCCCTGATCGGCGGCCTGGCGATCAGCGCCAGCGTGGTGCTGCCGCTGCGCCGTCGCCTGGCCCGCGCCGAGCGCGCCGCTTCCGCCGCGCCGGCCGCCGAGCCGAGCCTCACCGGTCCCGAGGTCTGAGCATGGAGTTCATCAGCCAGTGGTTCTGGTTCTTCCTGTTGCTGCCGATCGCCGCCGTCGGCGGCTGGGTGGTCGGCCGACGCGGCGGCGAGCGCCATAGCGACACCCAGGTCAGCCGCCTGTCGACCACGTATTTCCGCGGCCTCAACTACCTGCTCAACGAGCAGCCGGACAAGGCGATCGAGCTGTTCCTGCATATCGCCGAACTGGACAAGGACACCTTCGAGACCCAGGTCGCGCTGGGCCACCTGTTCCGCCGCCGCGGCGAAGTCGACCGCGCGATCCGCCTGCACCAGGCCCTGGTTCAGCGCCCCGGCCTGAGCGACCAGCAGAAGGTCCAGGCCCTGCTCGCGCTGGGCGAGGACTACATGCGCTCGGGCCTGCTCGACCGCGCCGAGACGGTGTTCAGCGACCTGGTCGCGCTGGACATGCGCGCGCCGCTGGCGCTGCGCCACCTGATCGGCATCTACCAGGCCGAGCGCGACTGGGGCAAGGCGATCGAGAACGCGCAGCGCTTCGAGGCCGCGACCGGCGAGCCGATGGGCAAGCTGATCGCCCAGTTCGAATGCGAACTGGCCGACCGCCACCGCGCCGCCGGCGAGATCGACGCCGCGCGCGAAGCGGTCAAGCGCGCTTACGAGGCCGACGCCAACTCGGTCCGCGCCGGCATGCTAGAAGGCCGGATCGAAGTCGAGGCCGGCAACGACGGTGCGGCGATCCGCGCCTTCGAGCGCGTCGCCCGCGCCGACCCGGACTACCTGCCGGAAGTGCTGCCAGCGCTGTTGAGCTGCTACGAGCGCGACGGCGATGCGACCGGCGCGCGCGCCTTCCTGGCCGAGATGTGCGAGCACTACCGCGGCATCGCCCCGGTGCTGGCGCTGACCCGCATGGTCGAGGCCGAAGACGGCGTGCCGGCCGCGCGCGCCTACCTGGCGCGCCAGCTCAAGGACCGGCCGTCGGTGCGCGGCGAGGCCGCGCTGATCGACCTGACCCTGGCCGAGAACGCCGATCCGCTGGCGACCCTGCACGACCTCAAGCACATCACCGACCAGTTGCTGGTGCGCAATCCGAGCTACCGCTGCAACCGCTGCGGCTTCGGCGCGCGCAGCCACCACTGGCAATGCCCGAGCTGCAAGGAGTGGGGCACGGTCAAGCCGCTGCTCAACTACGCGGTGGTCTGACGATGTGGGCCTGGATCGCGATCTATGCGGCGCTCGGCGCCGCAGGCACCTGGCTGGCGCGCGCCTACGCGCTGCACCGGCGCATGATCGACGAACCCGGCGAGCGCCGCAGCCATAGCGTGGCGACGCCGCGCGGCGGCGGCATCGCCATCGTCGCCGCCTTGCTGATCGCGACGGTCGCGGTCGGGGTGCGCTTTCCGGCGCATGCGCCGTTGGCGGCGGCGTTCGGGCTCGGCCTGATCCTGATCGCGGGCATCGGCTGGGTCGACGACCACCGGCCGCTGTCGCCTTGGCTGCGCCTGGGCGTGCATGCCCTGGCCTCGGCCCTGCTGGGCGCGGCGGTGGGGGTGTTGCAGGGCGATCCCTGGCTGGGCCTGGCCGCGTTCGCCCTGGCGATCGGCCTGACCAACGTGTGGAACTTCATGGACGGGATCAACGGCATGGCCGCCTCGCAGGCGGCCCTGGTCGCCGTGGCCCTGGCCTGGCTGGGTGGTCCGGTGTGGAGTTGGCTGGCGCTGGCCCTGGCGGCGGCCTGCCTGGGTTTCCTGCCGTTCAATTTCCCGCGCGCGCGGATCTTCATGGGCGACGTCGGCAGCGGCGCGATCGGCTACGCCCTGGCCGGTCTGGCCGCGCTGGCGGCGAGCGGGCTCGGCTCGCGTTCAGCCCTGCTGCTGTGGCCGCTTGCCGCATTCATGGTCGATGCCGGCCTGACCCTGCTGAGCCGGGTCCGCCGCGGCGAACGTTGGTGGACGCCGCACACTCAGCACGCTTACCAAGTCTGGGCGCGTCGGGTCGGGCACACTCGGGTCACCCTCGCTTATGCGGCTTTCACGTTGCTGGCCGTAGTGTCGCTGCGCTATGTGACCGAAGTCCGGACCGGTTTCATCTTGGGTATGGGAGCGGCGTGGTATATGTCCGGCGCTTTTTTTTGGTGGCTTATCCGCAGGACCGAAACACCGGACCGCGCCCAGGCGGCCTGACGCCCCGACCGACTATCGGCGGGGCGTCGTCGTTGCGATCCGCGGCACCCCGGATGTTCGATTCGACCGACTTAGCAGAGGCAAGGAATGAACTCATTGCGTGATCGTTTGAAAGGCGCGTTGCCCCGGCTGGCGGTGGTCGCGCACGATCTCGCGATGGTGTGGCTGGTCTGGCAGGCCCTGCACAAGCTACGCTTCGGCGTGGTCCCCACGCCGCCGGCGTTGCCGCTGTGGTCGACCGAGATCGCCCTGGTGCTGGCCGCGCAGGGCCTGGTGTTCTGGCAGGTCGGCCTGTATCGCGGGCTGTGGCGTTTCGCCGGCGTGCCCGATCTTTGGAACATCTTCAAGGCCTGCATGCTCGGCCTGTTCGCGATCGTGCTGGGCCTGTTCCTGTACAACCGCCTCGACCTGGTGCCGCGCACCGTGCTGGTGCTGTACCCGCTGGTGCTGATGGGCATGCTCGGCGCCCCGCGCCTGCTGTACCGGGCCTGGAAGGACAGCCGCATCGACAGCGCCAACGCGGTCTCGGTGCGGATCCTGATCCTCGGCGCCGGCCGCGCTGGCGAGGCGCTGGTGCGCGACCTGCGCCGCTTCGGCACCTACCATCCGGTCGGCTTCCTCGACGACGCCGCGCGCCTGCGCGGCAGCAAGGTCCAGGGCGTGCCGGTGCTGGGCCAGGTCGACGACATCGCCGAGATCGCGCGCGAAACCGCGGCCAAGCTGCTGGTGATCGCGATGCCCTCGGCCGACGCCACGGCGATGCAGCGGGTGGTGATGGCCTGCGAACGCACCGGCGTGCCGTTCCGGATGGTGCCGCGCCTGCAGGACGTGCTGGAAGGCCGCTCGCTGCCGGGCGAACTGAAGGAAGTGGCGATCGAGGACCTGCTCGGGCGCAAGCCGGTGATGCCGGACTGGAAGGCGATCCGCAGCTGGCTCGGCGCGCGTTCGGTGCTGGTCACCGGCGCCGGCGGTTCGATCGGCTCGGAACTGTGCCGGCAGAGCGCCCGCCACGGCGCCAGCCGGATCGCCCTGATCGAGATCGACGAACTGGCCCTGGTCACCACCGAGACCGCGCTGCGCCGCGACTTCCCCGATGTCGAGTTCATCCCGATCCTCGGCGACTGCGGCGACAAGGCGGTGATCGAGTACGCGCTGAAGCTGGCCGAACCCGAAGCCGCGTTCCACGCCGCCGCCTACAAGCAGGTGCCGCTGCTGGAAGCGCAATTGCGCGAAGCGGTGCGCAACAACGTGCTGGCCACCGAAACTGTGGCCCGCGCCTGCCGCGCCGCCGGGGTCGGCACCTTCGTGCTGATCTCCACCGACAAGGCGGTCGATCCGGTCAACGTGCTCGGCGCGACCAAGCGCCTGGCCGAGATGACCTGCCAGGCCCTGGCCGACCAGCGCGCGACCCGGTTCGTCACCGTGCGCTTCGGCAACGTGCTCGATTCGGCCGGCAGCGTGGTGCCGCTGTTCCGCGAACAGATCCGCAGCGGCGGCCCGGTCACGGTGACCGATCCGGAAGTGACCCGCTTCTTCATGACCATTCCCGAAGCCTGCCAGCTGATTCTGCAGGCCTCGGCGATCGGCACCCACGAGGCGATCTACACCCTCGACATGGGCGAGCCGGTGCCGATCCGCCTGCTGGCCGAGCAGATGATCCGCCTGGCCGGCAAGACCCCGGGGCGCGACGTCGCCATCGTCTACACCGGCCTGCGCCCGGGCGAGAAGCTGCACGAGACCTTGTTCCACGCCGACGAGCGCTACCGCCCGACGGTGCATCCCAAGATCCTGCAGGCCGAGCCGCGCGACGTGTCGATGACGGCGCTGGAGGGCTCGCTGCAGCAGTTGCGCGAGGCTTCGGTGCGATACGACCGCGACGCGCTCAATTCCTTGCTGCGCATCGCAGTCCCGGAGTTCCAGCCGGTCGGCGAACATCCGGATTACAAAGAGTCGGCTACGGTGGTCGCATTTCCCGCCCGTAACGCCAGGAAGATTTGATGGCTACAGCTCCCGTGAAGGCCCGTATCCGCAAGGCCGTGTTTCCGGTGGCCGGTCTCGGCACCCGGTTCCTTCCCGCCACCAAGACCGTGCCCAAGGAAATGCTGCCGATCGTCGATCGGCCGTTGATCCAGTACGCGGTCGACGAGGCGATCGAAGCCGGCTGCGACACCCTGGTCTTCGTCACCAACCGCTACAAGCACGCGGTCGCCGATTACTTCGACAAGGCCTACGAGCTCGAACACAAGCTGGAGCGCTCGGGCAAGACCGAGCAGTTGGAGCTGATCCGCCATGTGCTGCCGGAAGGCGTGCGCGCGGTGTTCGTGACCCAGGCCGAAGCGCTGGGCCTGGGCCATGCGGTGCTGTGCGCCAAGGAAGTGATCGGCAACGAACCGTTCGCGGTGGTGTTGCCGGACGACCTGATCTGGAACCGCGGCCCCGGCGCGCTCAAGCAGATGGCCGATGCGGCCCAGGCCAGCGGCGCCAGCGTGATCGCGGTGCAGGACGTGCCGCGCGAGCAGACCGGCAGCTACGGCATCGTCGCCACCGAAGGCTTCCAGGCCCGCGAAGGCCGGATCCGCGCCATCGTCGAGAAGCCCAAGCCCGAGGCCGCGCCGAGCAATCTGGCCGTGGTCGGCCGCTACGTGCTCAACCCGCGCATCTTCGAACTGCTGGAAAGCACCACGCCGGGCGCCGGCGGCGAGATCCAGCTCACCGACGCGATCGCGACCCTGCTCGAGCAGGAAACGGTCAACGCCTATCGCTTCCAGGGCACCCGCTTCGACTGCGGCACCCATCTGGGCCTGATCGAGGCGACCATCCGCTACGCGCTCGACCACGAAACCCTCAGCGATTCGGCGCGCCAGCTGATGCAGAACGCGCTCAGCGAACTCGGCGTCGAGGATCTGGCTTAAAGCCAGGGATTAGCGGATAGGAGTGAGGAGTTAGCGAAAGCCGAAGCGCAAGCTTTGCCGCTATCTCCTATCTCCTATCTCCTATCTCCTAGCCGTTGCCTGCCCAGACCAGGGCCAGCAACGAGGCCGCGGCGCAGCCGCCGGCCGCCGCCTGCGCGGCGCGACCCATCGACAGACTGCGCCGCGCCCAGGCCGCGGCGATCTCGCCGCGCAGCACGCGCACGTCGCGGTAGGTCTTCCATTCGCGCGGCGGGAACCGGCCTTGCGCGGTCGCGGCACGGCCCAGCCGGCACAGGCTTCGGCCCCACAGGGCCAGCGGCGGCACCGGCGCGGCCAGCATCGCCGCGATCGCCAGGCCGAGCCCATGCCGCGCCTGCGCGGCCGGACCGGCCAGGGCCTGCGCCTGCACGGCCAGCAGCCAGTCGCGCCATTGCCACAGGCCCAGGCCGCACATCACCGCGAGCGCGCCCAGCAAGGCCAGGCTGCGTCTGCGGTAGGCTAGGTCGGCACGGTGGATGTCCATGTTGTGAAGGTGCATGCCCTGGAGGTGGACGCCTTGGAGATGGACGCCTTGGAGATGGACGCCTTGGACATGGATGGTCCGTTGCGCGCTTCGCCGTCGTTCGTCGTTCTCAACGCCGCCATCAGAACAGCCGCTCTCGCCCCATGTCCATGCCCGCCGACAGTTTTTATCGCGCCAGTCTGCCGCAGGCGCCGTCGTGGCCGCCGCTGCAGCAGCGCCGTAGCGCCCGGGTCTGCGTGATCGGCGGCGGTTTCGCCGGGCTCAACACCGCGCTGGGGCTGGCCGAACGCGGCTGGCCGGAGGTCGTGTTGCTGGAAGCGCAGACGATCGGCCACGGCGCCTCGGGGCGCAACGGCGGCTTCGTGTTCGGCGGCTTTTCGCGCGGCGAGGACGCGCTGCTGCGCGAGCTCGGCGCGCAGCGCGCCCGCGCCCTGTATGCGGGCACGACTGGGGCGGTGGAACTGATCCGCCGGCGCATCCACGAGCACCGCATCGACTGCGATGCGGTCGAGGCCGGCATCCTGTGGGCCAACTGGTTCCGCGATCCGCAGGTGCTGCGCGCGCGCCAGCGCCTGCTGGCCGAACACTACGGGGTCGAGTGGGAGTGGTGGCCGCGCGAGCGCTTGCGCGAGCAGGTGCGCAGCGAGCGTTACCACGACGCCCTGTACGAACCGCGGGCCTTGCATTTCCATCCGCTGAAATACGCCCAGGGCCTGGCCGCGCTGGCGAGCCGGCTCGGCGTGGCGGTGCACGAAGCCAGCCCGGCGATCGAGCTACAGCGCAGCGGCGCCGGCTGGCGGGTGCGCACCGCCCAGGGCGAGGTCGAGGCCGAGCAGGTGGTGTTGGCCTGCGGCGGCTACCTGGCCGGTCTGCGCCGCGACGTCGACGCGGCGGTGATGCCGATCGCGACCTACGTCATGGTCACCGCGCCGCTCGGCGCGCACCTGGAACGGGCGCTGCGCACGCGCGCGGCGGTCTACGACACCCGTTTCGCCTTCGACTACTATCGGCCGCTGCCGGACACGCGCTTGCTGTGGGGCGGCCGGATCTCGGTGCTGGACCGCTCGCCGGAGCAGGTCCAGCGGCTGCTGTACCGCGACCTGCTCAAGGTGTTTCCGCAATTGGCCGGGGTCGGCATCGACTACGCCTGGTCGGGGCTGATGAGCTACGCCCGCCACCAGATGCCGCAGATCGGCCGGATCGACGAAGGGCTGTGGCTGGCCCAGGCCTTCGGCGGCCACGGCGTGGCGCCGACCACCTTCGCCGGCGAGCGCCTGGCCGCGGCGATCGCCGAAGGCGACGACCGCTGGCGCGAGTTGAGCGACTACGGCCTGGTCTCGGCGTGGAAGCCGGCCGGGTTGGCGGCGGCGCAAATCAGTTACACCTGGGCCCAGTTCAAGGACTGGTGGAAAGACCGCAGCGAAGGACACAGCGCATGAACCAGATCGGCGACGACAGCCTCCACCACGCCGCGCACGGCCTGATCGGGTGGAGCGATTTCGAGAAAGTGATGATCTGCGCCGGCACGGTGACCCAGGTCGAGGAGTTTCCGCAGGCGCGCAAGCCGGCGTGGAAACTGTGGGTCGACTTCGGCCCGCACGGGATCCGCAAGACCAGCGCGCAGATCCGCGATCTGTATGCGGCCGAGGACCTGGTCGGCCGGCAGATCGTCGGGGTGATCAATTTTCCGCCCAAGCAGATCGGCCCGTTCGTATCCGAATTCCTGCTGACCGGATTTCCGACCGAGGACGGCGTGGTCGTCACCGCGATCGAGCGGCCGGTGCCGAACGGTACCCGGTTGGCGTGACGTCGCAGGTCGCGATCGGCGAGGTTCGCGGGTGTGCGGCGGGGCAGGGAAGAGTGACGGCAACAGCGGCGGGGCCAGCAACAGCAACGGCAACGGCAACGGCAACAGCAACAGCAACAGCAAATCCCCCCTAGCCCCCCTTTTTCAAAGGGGGGAATGGGAGCGGAAGGCGCTGTGCAGTTGCCCCCTTTTCGAAATAGGGAATGGGAGCGTGGAGGCGCTGCGCAGTTGCCTTCTTTGCGAAATGGGGAAGGGGAGTGGCGCGCTGTGCAGTTGCCCCCTTTGCAAAAGGGGGCGGCGGCCGCGTAGCGGACGCAGGGGATTTGCTTTTGCTCTTGCTTTTGCCCTGGCACTCGGCGTGCCGTTACCGTAGCTCCCTGCAACCCGCAACCCGCAACCCGCAACCAAGCGCCACAGCGCCGACGTCGGTCCGGCGCGCCGCATGCTCCGCTTCCGACGCGGACCCCGAAACGCAGAAAGGCGGCCGGATCCCGGCCGCCTTTCCCTCGCTTCCTCGCCGGCGCCCCGGACCGGGGCGCCGGGGGGCGCGTTTACAGCGCTTCGATAATCCCCGCCGCGCCCATGCCGGTGCCGATGCACATCGTCACCATGCCGTACTTGAGCTGGCGACGGCGCAGGCCGTGCACGATGGTCGCGGTGCGCACCGCGCCGGTCGCGCCGAGCGGGTGGCCGAGCGCGATCGCGCCGCCGAGCGGGTTGACCTTGGACGGATCCAGCTCGCTGTCGCGGATCACCGCCAGGGCCTGCGCGGCGAAGGCTTCGTTGAGCTCGATCCAGTCCAACTGGTCCTTGCTCAGGCCGGCCTGCTTGAGCGCCTTCGGGATCGCCGCGATCGGGCCGATGCCCATCACTTCCGGACGCACGCCGGCGACCGAGAAGCTGACGAAGCGGGCCAGCGGGGTCAGGCCGTAGTCCTTGACCGCCTGCTCGGACGCCAGCAGCACCGCGGCGGCGCCGTCGCTCATCTGCGAGCTGTTGCCGGCGGTCACGGTGCCGCCGAACTGGCCGTTGCGGAACACCGGCTTGAGCTTGCCCAGGCCGTCCAGGGTGGTGTCCAGGCGCGGGCCTTCGTCGGTGTCGATCAGGGCCTGCTTGAGGCGGATGGTATTGCCGGCCAGGTCGGGCAGGTGCGAGGCGATCTGGTAGGGGCTGATCTCGCTCTTGAACTCGCCGGCCTGGATCGCGGCCAGGGCCTTCTGGTGCGAGGCCAGGGCGAACGCGTCCTGTTCCTCGCGCGAGACCTTCCATTCCTCGGCGACCTTCTCGGCGGTGATGCCCATGCCGTAGGCGATGGCGACGTGGTCGTCCTTGAACACCGACGGGCTCAGGGCGACCTTGTTGCCCATCATCGGTACCATCGACATCGACTCGGTGCCGCCGGCCAGGACCAGGTCGGCGTTGCCGAGACGGATCTCGTTGGCGGCCAGGGCCACGGCCTGCAGGCCGGACGAGCAGAAGCGGTTGATGGTCTGCGCGGCGACGGTGTTGGGCAGGCCGGCCAGCAGCACACCGATGCGTGCCACGTTCATGCCTTGCTCGCCTTCCGGCATCGCGCAGCCGATGATCGCGTCGTCGATCCGGCTCAGGTCGATGCCCGGCGCCTGCGCGACCACCGACTTGAGCACGTGGGCGAGCATGTCGTCCGGACGGGTGTTGCGGAACACGCCGCGCGGCGCCTTGCCGACCGGGGTGCGGGTAGCGGCGACGATGTAGGCTTCTTGCACTTGCTTGCTCATTGGATTCTCCGGAGTCGGGAATCGGGAGTCGGGAATCGGGAATCGAAGAGCCGAAGCCCGATTCCCGTCCCGATCGCCGTATCCCGCTTTAACGATTCTCGATTCTCAATTCCCGGCGCAACGTCGGTTGCGCAGAGGCTCGTTCCCGGCGCAACGTCAGTTGCGCAGGGGCTTGCCGGTCTTGAGCATGTGCGCGATGCGTTCCTGGGTCTTGGGCATCTGCGCCAGGGCGACGAAGTGCTCGCGCTCGAGCTTGAGCAGCCATTCCTCGTCGACCAGCGAATTGCGGTCGACTTCGCCGCCGCAGATCACGGTGGCGATGCGGCTGGCGATCTCGTAGTCGTGCGGCGAGATGAAGCGGCCTTCCAGCATGTTGACCAGCAGCATCTTGAAGGTGGCGATACCGACGTCGCCGGCGACCTGGATGCGGCGCGCCGGCAGCGGCGGGCGATAGCCGCTTTCGGCCAGTGCGCGCGCCTGGGCCTTGGCCACGTGCAGCAGCTCGAAGGCGTTGAACACGACCGCGTCGCCGTCGCGGGCCAGCTTGAGCTCGCGCGCTTCGAAGGCCGAGGTCGAGACCTTGCCCATCGCCACGCTCTCGAACGCGGTCTTGAGCTGGGCGAACACGTCGCCGCCCGGGCCGGCCGCCTCGGAGGCGCGCACCGCGAATTCCTTCAGGCCGCCGCCGGCCGGCAGCAGGCCGACCCCGGCCTCGACCAGGCCGATGTAGCTTTCCAGCGCGAACACGCTGCGCGCGGCGTGCATCTGGAACTCGCAGCCGCCGCCCAGGGCCAGGCCGCGCACCGCCGCGACCACCGGCACCAGCGCGTACTTGATCCGCTGGCTGGTGGCCTGGAAGTTGGCGACCATCGCCTCGAAGCCCTTGATGTCGCCGGCCTGCAGCAGGCCGAGCGCGCCGGACAGGTCGGCGCCGGCCGAGAACGGCTCCTTCGGCTGCCAGATCACCACGCCCTTGAACTGCTTCTCGGCGATGGCGATGGCTTCCTGGATGCCGTTGAGCACGTGGTCGTTGACCGTGTGCATCTTGGTCTTGAAGCTGATCACGGCGATATCGTCGCCTTCGTCGGCCCACAGGCGGATGCCGTCGTTCTCATAGACGGTGCGGCCCTGCGAGAACTTCTCGCCGAGCAGGGCGTCGGGGAAGCGCTGGCGCGCGTAGACCGGGTTGGACGAGCGCGGCACCTGGGCGTTGCGGCCCGGGCTGTAGCTGCCCTTGCCGTCGTGCACGCCGTCGCGGCCGTCGAACACCCAGTTCGGCAGCGGCGCGCTGGCCATGGCCTTGCCGGCGACGATGTCCTCGGCGATCCAGTCGGCGACCTGCTTCCAGCCGGCGGCCTGCCAGGTCTCGAACGGGCCCAGCGACCAGCCGTAGCCCCAGCGCATGGCGAAGTCGACGTCGCGCGCGGTGTCGGCGATGGATTCCAGGTGGAAGGCGCTGTAGTGGAAGCTGTCGCGGAACACCGCCCACAGGAACTGCGCCTGCGGGTGCTGGCTGGCGCGCAGCGCGGCGAACTTCTTGGTCGGATCCTTTTCCTTCAGCAGGCCGGCCACTTCGGCGTCGAGCTCGCCGGCCGAGGCGCGGTAGTCCTGCGCCGCCAGGTCCAGGACCAGGATGTCCTTGCCCTTCTTGGTGTACACGCCGGCGCCGGTCTTCTGGCCCAGCGCGCCCTTGCCGATCAGCGCCGACAGCCACTTCGGCGCCTGGAAGTAGGCGTGCCACGGGTCGTCGGGCAGGGTGTCGGCCATCGTCTTGATGACGTGGGCCATGGTGTCCAGGCCGACCACGTCGGCGGTGCGGAAGGTCGCCGACTTCGGCCGGCCGATCGCCGGACCGGTCAGCGCGTCGACGGTGTCGAAGCCCAGGCCGAACTGCTCGGTGTGGTGCATCGCCGCCAGCATCGAGAACACGCCGATGCGGTTGCCGATGAAGTTCGGGGTGTCCTTGGCGATCACCACGCCTTTGCCCAGGGTGGTGGTGAGGAAGCTCTCCAGGCCTTCCAGCACCGACGCGTCGGTGGTCTTGGCCGGGATCAGCTCGGCCAGGTGCATGTAGCGCGGTGGGTTGAAGAAGTGCACGCCGAGGAAACGGTGACGCAGCTCTTCCGGCAGTACCTCGGCGAGCTTGTTGATGCCCAGGCCGGAGGTGTTGGAGGCCAGCACCGCGTGCGCCGGCACGAACGGGGCGATCTTCTTGTACAGGTCCTGCTTCCAGTCCATGCGCTCGGCGATCGCCTCGATCACCAGGTCGCAGTCGCGCAGCTGTTCCAGGCCGGTGTCGTAGTTGGCCGCGGTCAGGCGCTCGGCCAGGGCCTTGCTCGCCAGCGGCGCCGGGCTCAGCTTGGCCAGGTTGGCGATGGCTTTGGCGACCACGCCGTTGGGGTCGCCTTCCTTCGCGGCCAGGTCGAACAGGACCGTGTCGACGCCGGCGTTGGTCAGGTGCGCGGCGATCTGGGCGCCCATGACGCCGGCGCCGAGGACGGCGGCGCGACGGACTAGCAATTGGTTGGACATCGTCTACAACTCCTTGAAGGAATTCGAAAACTTCGTGGGCGAGGGGAGTTCTGCGGGCGGTATCGGTACGACCGGGGCGCTGGGCTCTCCGGCGGCGCCGGTCCCCGCCGGGACCGGGCCTGGCGCCGCTCAGCTCTTGAAGCCGGCGGCGGCGAAACGGATCAGTTCGCGCGCGGCGCGTTCACGGTGCGCCTGTTCGGTGACACCGGCGGGGCGCTTGATCAGGCCGAAATCGGCCATGGCGTAGGTCAGCGCCCCGGCCAGGAAGTCCAGCCGCCAGTACAGCTCTTCCTTGCTCAGTCCCGGCACCGCGCCGGCGATGGCCTTGGCGAACTCGCGCAGGACGTGGCCGTAGTGGTCGGACAGAAACTTGCGCAGGCTGTCGTTCTTCTCGGCGTAGGCGCGGGCGATCACCCGGACGAAGGCGCCGCCGCCGTTGCGGTCCTGGGCCAGGGCCAGGGCCGGCTCGACGAAGGCGGCCAGGATCGGTTCCAGCTCGCCCGGGTGTTCGGCGACCGCGGCCTTGAGCGCGTTCATGCGCTGGCCGGTCATTTCGTCCATGCGCCGGCGGAACACCTCGTTGACCAGGTTTTCCTTGCTGCCGAAGTGGTAGTTGACCGCGGCGATGTTGACGTCGGCGCGGCTGGTGACTTGGCGCAGCGAGGTGCCGGTGAAGCCGAACTGGGCGAACAGCTCTTCGGCGGCGCCGAGGATGCGGTCCTTGGTCGAGAAATGGGCGGTGCTGGACATGAAGGGGTGCGGCCGGTCGGGAAGGGCGGGCGACCGCGGACCGCGGCCTGAATCAAACGCTTGTTTGATGCTAGTCGCGGCGCCCCCGCCTCGTCAACGGTAAACGTACTCATCCGTACGGGGCGGCGGAAGCCCCGTCCGCTGACACCGCCAGAGGATGCAAAAGCGGTGAGCGATCCGTTAGAATTACCGCAGCCATATCGGCTAAACCCGCGTCCCGTCGCGGGTTTTCTGTTATTCTCGGGCCGACCGCAAGCGGCCCGCCTACCCGGAGAGTATCCATGGCGCTGGAGCGCACCCTGTCCATCATCAAGCCCGACGCCGTTGCCAAGAACGTGGTCGGCGAGATCTACACCCGTTTCGAGAAGGCCGGCCTGAAGGTCGTCGCCGCCAAGATGAAGCACCTCTCGAAGCAGGAAGCCGAAGGCTTCTACGCCGTGCACCGCGAGCGTCCGTTCTTCGCCGCCCTGGTCGAGTTCATGATCAGCGGCCCGGTGATGATCCAGACCCTGCAGGGCGAGGGCGCGGTGCTCAAGAACCGCGAGCTGATGGGCGCCACCAATCCGAAGGACGCCGCGCCGGGCACGATCCGCGCCGACTTCGCCGACAGCATCGACGCCAACGCCGTGCACGGTTCGGACAGCCTGGAGAACGCCGCGATCGAAATCGCGTACTTCTTCCCGGCCACCGACGTCTACGCGCGCTGATCCGCTCGACGCAGCACGCATCGCGAGCCAAGCAGTGAACGACATCCGCGACAACGCAAACGACCTTCCTCCCGCCGGCGATGCGCAGGCGGCGGAAACCGCTGCGCGCGCGGACGCGCCCGCTCCGGCGGGCGTGGCGGCGAAGCCGGCCGCGGCCGGCTCCGTCGTGCCGGACAACGGCAAGACCAACCTGTTCGATCTCGACCGCACCCAGCTCGAGGATTTCTTCGAGCAGACCCTGGGCGAGAAGCGCTACCGCGCGCACCAGGTGATGAAGTGGATCCACCACCGCTACGTCACCGACTTCAACGACATGACCGACCTGGGCAAGGCGCTGCGCGCCAAGCTCGAGGCGCATGCGCAGGTGCGCGCGCCGATGGTCGTGTTCGACAAGCCCTCCGCCGACGGCACCCACAAGTGGCTGCTCGGCATGGACACCAAGAACGCCATCGAGGCGGTCTACATCCCCGACAAGGGCCGCGGCACGCTGTGCGTGTCCTCGCAGGTCGGCTGCGCGCTGAACTGCCAGTTCTGTTCGACCGCGACCCAGGGCTTCAACCGCAACCTGTCGACCGCCGAGATCATCGGCCAGGTCTGGGTCGCGGCGCGCCACCTCGGCAACGTCCCGCACCAGCAGCGCAAGCTCACCAACGTGGTGATGATGGGCATGGGCGAGCCGCTGGCGAATTTCGACAACGTGGTGCGGGCGATGAGCATCATGCGCGACGACCTGGGCTACGGCCTGGCCAACAAGCGCGTGACCCTGTCGACCGCCGGCATGGTGCCGATGATCGACAAGCTCGGCGAGGTCAGCGACGTGTCGCTGGCGGTGTCGCTGCACGCGCCCAACGACGAGCTGCGCAGCGAACTGGTGCCGCTCAACAAGAAATACCCGATCGCCGAGCTGATGGAGTCCTGCGTGCGCTACGCGCTGCGCAAGCGCGGCACCTCGGTGACCTTCGAGTACACCCTGATGAAGGGCGTCAACGACCAGCCGACCCACGCGCGGCAACTGGTCCGCCTGCTGCGCCAGTTCGACAACGCGGTGCAGATGAAGGACGCGGCCAAGGTCAACCTGATCCCGTTCAATCCTTTCCCCGGCACCCGCTTCGAGCGCCCGGACGATGCGGCGATCCGCGGCTTCCAGAAGCTGCTCAACGAGGCCGGCATGATCGCGCCGGTGCGCCGCACCCGCGGCGACGACATCGACGCGGCCTGCGGCCAGCTCAAAGGCCAGGTCATGGACCGCACCCGGCGCCAGGCCGAGTTCCGCAAACAACTGCAGGCCCAGGGCCTGGATAAGGACGTCGGCGATGCCGCAGCCTGAGTTCCCCCGCCGCGCGTCCGCGACTGCCGCCGCGCCGGCGGGGCGGGCGTTGCGCATCGCGTTGCTGTCGGCCCTGATCGTATTCGCCGCCACCGCCTGCAACCGGCTGAGCTTCATCAAGCCGAACATGGAGCGCAAGGGCTTCACCCAGACCTCGATCGATTACGAGGTCGGCGACAAGCGCGAATACGCCGGCGCGCGCGCCGCCGCCGGCCGGATCCAGGCCGCGCAGCGCTACCTCTCGCTCGGCGAGCGCGACAACGCGGCGGCCGAACTCAAGCAGGCGCTCAAGCTCGACCCCAAGTCGGCCGAGGCTTACAGTCTGATGGCGGTGATGGCCGAGCAGGGTGGCGACAACGCCAAGGCCGGCGGTTACTACCGCAAGGCCGCCGAACTGGCGCCCGACCGCGGCGCCGCGCTCAACAACTACGGCGTGTGGCTGTGCGCCAACGGCCGCGCCAGCGAAGCGATGAGCTGGTTCGACCGCACCCTGGCCGACCCGCGCTATCCCACCCCGGCGGTGGTGCTGGCCAACAGCGGCGCCTGCGCCGACCAGATCGGCCAGGGCGAGCGCGCCGACCGCGACCTGCGCATGGCGCTGGCGCTGGATCCGAACAGCGCGATGGCCTTGGGCGCGATGGCCAAGCGCCAGCTGCGCCTGGGCAAGGCTTTCGAGGCGCGGGCTTTTTCTGAACGCCGGCTGGCGCTCCAACCGGTTTCAGCTGAAGCGCTGATGACTGCGTCACAGATCGAAGAAAAACTCGGCGACACGGCTGCCGCCGCGAGATACGTTCAGCGTCTGAGGGCGGAGTTCCCTGACGCGCAGGGCTCCGGATTGGGGGATGGCGGTAGGTGATGATGCAGTCGAACGAATTCGCGCCTGAAGTCGGCGGAAGCTGCGGCGCGCGTCTGAAACAGGCCCGCATCGCGGCGGGGCTGTCCATCGAAGACGTCGCGACGCGCTTGAAGATGCCGGCCCGCGTCGTGCAATCGCTGGAAACCGACGACGTCGCCTTGCTCGGCGCGCCGGTATTCGTGCGCGGCCAGCTGCGCAGCTATGCGCGCCTGCTCGGCATCGACCTGGAAGGCCAGCTCGCCGCGACCCCGCTGGCCTCGACCGCGCCGTCCGAACTGGTCAGCCACACCCACACCCCGCGCTACCGCCGGGTGTTCGAACAAACCACCCGCCGCGCCATCTACATCGTCCTGACCGCGGCGATCGCGGTGCCGGTGGTGATCGCGACCCGTCCGCACCTGGGCAACCAGGTCGCGGTGCAGTCGCTGGAAATGCCGGCCATGCCGGCCGCCGGCGACGCCGGTCCGGCCCAGCATCCGGCCGCGGCGCAGGCGCCGCAGCGCACCCCGCTGATCGCCTCGATCGCGCCCTTGCCCACGCCGGCATCGGCGCCGGCGCAGAAGACGCTGAGCCTGAACTTCACCGGCGAAAGCTGGATCCAGGTGCGCGGCAGCGACGGCCGGGTGCTCGACGAAGGCACCGTGCAGGCCGGCCAGACCCGCAGCTACGCGCTGGCCGAGGTCGCTTACGTGAAGCTCGGCAACGTGCCGGGAGTGGAAGTGCGCAAGGCGGGCGAAGCGGTCGATCTGGCTCCGTTCAGCCGCGGAAGCGTGGCCCGCTTTACGCTATCCTCTGACGGTTCCCTCGCGCCGGCCTCGAACTGAGCCGAGCGGCGGGGTCGCGACCCTCGCCGGCCCGCACGCGGGCCGGTTCCCATTGACTCTGGCCGCGCCCGTTCGGGCGAGGGCCTTGCACGGCGGCGTACGGCCTAATGGCAATTGACGATCTGCTCGACGAACACGAACAAAGCGAACGCGTACTGGCCTGGTTGCGCGCCAACGGCGCGGCCCTGATCGGCGGCGTCGCCCTCGGCCTGGCCGCGATCGGCGGCTGGAAGTGGTGGGGCAACCACCAGCTCGAGCAGCACACCCGCGGCGCCAATCAGTTCCAGACCGCGGTCGACGCGCTCGAAGCCAAGGACAAGGCTGCGGCCGCCAAGGTCAAGGCGCTGCCGCCGGGCATGTACCAGACCCTGGCCATGCTCGACCTGGCCAAGAGCCAGATCGAAGCCGGCCAGCGCGACGCGGCCATCGCCACCTTGAAGTCGATCAAGACCGAGGACGCGGCGATCGCCGAGATCGTCAACCAGCGCCTGGCGCGTCTGCTGATCGACGCCAAGCAACCGGCCGAAGCGATCAAGCTGCTGGCCAAGTCGAGCACCGCGATGGCGATCGAAGTCCGCGGCGACGCCCAGTTCGCCCTCGGCAAGGCCGAGCAGGCGCGCACCGAGTACAGCGCCGCCCTGGCCAAGCTCGACGCCGAGTCGCCGCGCCGCCGCCTGCTCGAACTCAAGCTCACCGAAGCCGGCGGCACGCCGGTCAAGCCCGAGGCCAAGTCTTGATGAAGTACGTTAATGCGGGTGGTTCGCCGTCGTTTTCCCCGACCCGTAACGTCGCCCGCTTCGCTGCCGTCGCCTTGTGCGCGGTGGCGCTGAGCGGCTGCTCGACGGTCAAGGGCTGGTTCGGCGGCGGCAAGAAGGACGACGGCAAGCCCAACGAGCCGACGGAGCTCACCGATATCACGCCCAGCGTCAAGGTCGACAAGATCTGGTCGGTCAATGCCGGCAAGGGCGAAGACCGGATCGGCGTGCGCCAGGGCCCGACGGTGGCCGACGGCCGCGTCTACGCCGCGGCGATCAAGGGCGGCGTGCACGCCTACGACCTGCAGACCGGCAAGGAAGTCTGGCATTACGTGCCCAAGCGCGAAGACAAGGACAAGAAGGACAAGGACATCCGCCTGTCCGGCGGTCCCGGTGCGGGCGACGGCCTGGTCGTGATCGGCGGCCTGGACGGCGAGGTGATCGCGCTCGACGCGGCCACCGGTGCCGAGAAGTGGAAGGCCAAGGTCTCCAACGAAGTCATCGCCGCGCCGACGATCGGCCTGGGCATGGTGTTCGTGCGTTCCAACGACGGCCGCGTCACCGCCTTCGACGCCGCCAGCGGCGAGCGCCGCTGGTTCTGGAGCCATGAAGTGCCGATGCTGTCGGTGCGCGGCAACGGTTCGCCGACCCTGGGCCCGGGCTACGTCTTCGTCGGCAACGACGACGGTACGATCAACGCCCTGGCCGCCAACGACGGCCGTCCGACCTGGGACGCCCCGGTCGCGCTGCCGGAAGGCCGCAGCGAACTGGACCGCATGGCCGACGTCGACGGCGCTCCGGTGCTGGAAGGCACGGTGCTGTACGCGACCAGCTTCAAGAAGCGCACCGTCGCCATCGACGCGCCCAGCGGCCGTCCGATCTGGGTCAGCGATCACGGCGGCGTCGGCCGCCTCGGCATCGGCAGCGACCGCCTGATCGTGGCCGACCCGACCGGCCTGGTGTTCGGCCTCGACAAGGCCAGCGGCAGCGCCCTGTGGCAGCAGCCCTCGCTGGCGCGCCGCAACCTGTCCGGCGCGGCGGTGCAGGGCGACTACGCCGTGGTCGGCGACTACGACGGCTACATCCACTGGCTCAAGCTCGACACCGGCGAGTTCGCCGCCCGCGCCCGGGTCGGCGGCAAGGCCCTGCGCGCCAACCCGGTCGTCGTCGACGGCGTGCTGGTGGTGCAGAACGTCGAAGGCGAGCTGACGGCGTTCAAGTTGCAGTGAAGCCGGGAGTAGGGAATCGGGAATAGGCAATGGGTGGTTCGGCGCGACCTGCGGGGCGCGCGGGCCGACCCGGCACCGGTTCCCATTCCCCGGTTTCCCGCTCGTCGTGTGACCTGCGGCCCGGACGGCGACTGTCGTTCCGGGCCGATTGTTTGAGCGCCGCCGCTCGCTTTCCGATTCGGCGACGTGCCGGGCCACTGGCTCCCCGGATCGGAAGTCAGAGCGGCCAGGCAGCGGGTCTGGCACTATGTCGGCCTGTTTAGTAGGGAATCGGCCCTCCGTCGCCGCTGGCTGATAGCGGCGTTCTCCGATTCCCGATTCCCCATTCCCCATTCCCGGCTCCAAACACATGCTCCCGCTCGTCGCCCTCGTTGGCCGGCCCAACGTCGGAAAATCCACCTTGTTCAACGCGCTCACGCGCAGCCGCGACGCGCTCGTCCACGACGAGCCCGGGGTGACCCGCGACCGCCACTACGGCGTGTGCCGGCCGGAAGGCCAGCGCGCGTTCGCGGTGGTCGACACCGGCGGCATCGCCGGCGAGGACGAGGGCCTGGCCGGCGCGACCGCGCGCCAGGCGCGCGCCGCCGCCGAGGAGGCCGACCTGGTGCTGTTCGTGGTCGACGGCCGCGAAGGCGCCTCGGCGCTGGACGACGAGATTCTGGCCTGGCTGCGCAAGACCGCGCGGCCGACCCTGCTGGTGGTCAACAAGACCGACGGCATCGACGCGCGCGAGGCGATCAACGACTTCGCCCGCTACGGCATCCGCGACGCGATCGCGGTGTCCTCGGCTCACCGCCAGGGCCTGGACGAGCTGTTGAGCGAGGTGCTGGGCCGTCTGCCGGCCGAAGGCAGCGCGACCGAGCTGGACAACGATCCCAACCGGATCCGGGTCGCCTTCATCGGCCGCCCCAACGTCGGCAAGTCGACCCTGGTCAACCGCCTGCTCGGCGAGGAGCGGATGATCGCTTCCGACGTACCGGGCACCACCCGCGACTCGGTCGCCATCGACATGGAGCGCGACGGCCGCCTGTACCGGCTGGTCGACACCGCCGGCGTGCGGCGCAAGTCCAAGGTCGAGGAAGCGGTGGAGAAGTTCTCGATCATCAAGACCCTGCAGGCGATCGAGCAGTGCCAGGTCGCGGTGGTCATGCTCGACGCCGGCGAAGGTGTCACCGACCAGGACGCCAGCGTGCTCGGCTACGCCCTCGACGCCGGCCGCGCGCTGGTGGTCGCGGTCAACAAGTGGGACGGGCAGACCGAATACCAGCGCCAGCAGACCGAGAACCTGCTGATCCGCAAGCTGGCCTTCGTCGACTGGGCCGAACCGGTGCGGATCAGCGCCAAGCACGGCTCCGGCCTGCGCGAGCTGTTCGCCGCGATCCATCGCGCGCACGCCTCGGCGACCACCGAGATCGGCACCAGCGAAGTCACCAAGGCCCTGGAAATCGCCTACGAAAACAACCCGCCGCCGGTGGTGCGCGGGCACGTGGCCAAGCTGCGCTTCGCCCATCCGGCCGGGACCAATCCGCCGACCTTCGTCGTCCACGGCACCCGCCTGCGCACCCTGGCCGACAGCTACAAGCGCTACCTGGAGAACTTCTTCCGCAAGCGCTTCAAGCTGGTCGGCACCCCGGTGCGGTTCGTGTTCAAGGACAGCAGCAACCCGTACGAAGGCAAGAAGAACGTGCTGACAGAGCGCCAGGTGGCGAAGAAGCGCCGCATGATCCGCCACGTCAAGCGCGGCAAGTAAGCGGCGCCCGCGCCGAACCGGAAAACCCCGCCGTCGCGCGGGGTTTTTTCTTTGCGCCGCGCGGCACCGGTCCGGTATCGGCGCCGCAGGCCGCAGGCACAATGGAGGCGTCGCCGCCGCAGGCCCGCCCGCATGCCGATCCCGCGTTCCGAACTGACCCTGGGCATCCTCGCCGGCGGCCGCGCCAGCCGGCTGGGCGGGCTGGACAAGGCCTGGCTGCAGCGCGACGGCGAAGCCCAGGTGCTGCGCCTGGTGCGGCGTTTCCGCGAACGGGTCGGCGCGGTGAGGATCAGCGCCAACCGCGATCTGGCGCGCTACCAAGCGCACGGCCTGAGCGCGGTGCGCGACAGCTTGAACGAGGTCGGCCCGTTCGGCGGCCTGGACGCCCTGGCGGCGGCCTGCGCGACGCCGTGGTTGTTCACCTTGCCGGTCGATGCGGTCGATGCCGCGCCGGAACTGCTGCCGGCGCTGATCGCCGCGCAGGACGGGCAGGGCGCCTACGCGGTCGACGACGACGGCGTGCAGCCGCTGTTCGCGCTGTGGCCGGCCGCGCCGCTGCGGCAGGCGCTGGCCCAGGCGGCCGAATACGACCGCTGGGCGGTGCGCGAACTGCAGGCCGCACTCGGCATGGCCGCATTGCGCCTGGATGGCCTACGCTTCGGCAACCTCAATACGCCCGACGACCTGGCCGCGGCCGGTTTCGTGCCCGATCCGGACCGCTGAGCCGCCGCATCGGCCGGCGCCGGCGGCCCTGTCGTTTGCCGAATCTTCGCCCCGAATGCCCGAACTACCGGAGACCCCCGCACCATGACCGATTTCCCGACCGGGTTGCCGTTCGACGAGGCGATGGCGATCGTAGCCGAGGTCGCCGCCGCTCACCGGCTCGACAGCGAAACCCTGTCGTTGGGACGCAGCCACGGCCGCGTCCTGGCCCGCGACGTCGAGGCCGTCCTGTCGCTGCCGCCGTTCGACAACAGCGCGATGGACGGCTACGCGTTCCGCCATGCCGACCTCGACGGCGAGTCGACCCCGATGCGGGTGATCGGCGAACAGTTCGCCGGGCTCGCCGGCGACTGGCGGCTGGGGCCGGGCGAGTGCGTGCGCATCACCACCGGCGCGCCGCTGCCGACCGGCGCCGATACGGTCGCGATCAAGGAGAACGTGCGCCTGGACGGCGATGCGGCGCTGATTCCGGCCGGCCCGCTGGGCCATCACGTGCGCTATGCCGGCGAAGACGTGCGCGAAGGCGAGCGGCTGCTGCAGGCCGGGCAGGTGCTGACCCCAGCGCGGGTGTCGCTGGCCGCCTCGCTGGGGCTGTCCGCGTTGGAGGTGCGGCGGCGCCCGACCGCAGCGGTGTTCACCAGCGGCGACGAACTGGTCGAGCCCGGCATGCCGCTGCGGCCAGGGCAGATCTACGACAGCAACCGCGAGCTGCTGATGGGCCTGTTGCGCGCCGACGGCCTGGAGCCGACCGCCTGGCCGCGCCTGCCCGACGATCCCAAGCAGGTCGAGATCGCGCTGCGCGATGCGGCCTGCGCGTTCGATCTGGTGTTCACCTGCGGCGCGGTCTCGGCCGGGGAGAAGGACCATATCCCCCCGGTGCTCGGCGAGTTCGGCCGGATCCATCTGTGGAAGGTGCGCATGCGCCCGGGCATGCCGCTGCTGTTCGCCAGCATGGACCAGGCGCGGCTGCTGGGCTTGCCCGGCAATCCGGTGTCGGTGCTGGCGACTTACCTGACCTTCGGCCGCGCCCTGGTCGACGGCCTGCAGGGCCGCAGCGAGCCGCGGCCGCGCTTGCGCGCGCGCCTGGTCGGCGGCATCGACAAGACCCATCCGCGGCGCGAGTTCGTGCGTGCGCGCTTGCGCAGCGACGAGGACGGCGTGCTGTGGGTCGACCCGAATCCCGCCACCGGCTCGCACCGGCTGCGCGCCGCGGCCGAGTCGGAGGCGCTGATGATGGTGCCGGAAGGGCCGCAGCGACTGGGCGAGGGCGCGGTGATGGAGGTTTGGCCTTACGCGTTGGGGTGAGTTCGGTTTCGTTCCGTTGCCCTCACCCCAACCCCTCTCCCGCAAGCGGGAGAGGGGCAAGGTTTCGCGGTCGGAACAAGTGCCGGGCACCGTCCCGCAATCGCGTTGAAAGCCCCTCTCCCGCCTGCGGGAGAGGGGTTGGGGTGAGGGCAGCGAGCCGGGTCGGTCCCAACCGCCGCCCCGCGCAACGCTGCATCCCCGCATTCGCCTGCCGCCCTGCCGGCGAAAGCGGATAATCCCGGCATGAGCAGCGAACGTACCGCCCCCGAGAGGATGGCCCCCGACAGGATGGCCCCCGAGCAGATTTCCCCCGCGCAGGCGCGCGCCCGCCAGCAGGCCGGCGCGATCCTGGTCGACGTGCGCGAGGCGCACGAGCGCGCGGCCGGCCAGGCCGAGCATGCGCTCGGCGTGGCCAAGGACGCGCTGGAGGCTGATCCGCAGGCCTTCCTGCCCGATCGCGGCGCCGAGATCGTGCTGATCTGCCAGTCCGGCGCGCGCTCGCTGCGCGCCGCGCAGGCCTTGCTCGACGCCGGCTACGCGCGCGTGGCCTCGGTCGACGGCGGCACCGGCGCCTGGATCGCCGACGGCCTGCCGCTGGCCGACCTGAAGCAGTCCGAGGCCGAGCGCGATTTCTACGATCGTTACTCGCGCCATCTGCGCCTGCCCGAGGTCGGCGAAGCCGGCCAGCGCAAGCTGCAGGCGGCGCGGGTGGCGATGGTCGGCGCCGGCGGCCTGGGCTCGCCGGCGGCGTTCTACCTGGCCGCGGCCGGGGTCGGCACCCTGGTCCTGGCCGACGACGACGTGGTCGACCGCAGCAACCTGCAACGGCAGATCCTGCACACCGAGCAGCGCATCGGCACGGCCAAGGTCGAGTCGGCGAAGATCGCCCTGCAAGCGCTCAACCCGCGGGTGCGGGTGGAGACCTTCGCCGAACGCATCAGCGCCGACAACGTCGAGCGCCTGATCGGCGCGGCCGACGTGGTGTTCGACGGCGCCGACAATTTCCCGGTGCGATATCTGCTCAACGACGCCTGCGTCAAGCTCGCCAAGCCGCTGGTGTACGGCGCGATCCATCGCTTCGAAGGCCAGGTCAGCCTGTTCGACGCCGGCCGCCATCGCGGCGAGCGGCCCTGCTACCGCTGCCTGTTCCCCGAGCCGCCGCCGCCGGAAGCGGCGCCGAACTGCGCCGAGGCCGGCGTGCTGGGCGTGCTGCCGGGGGTGATCGGGCTGATCCAGGCCACCGAAGTGGTCAAGCTGATCCTCGGCCTGGGCGAGCCGCTGGCCGGGCGCCTGCTGCATTTCGACGCGTTGGGCCTGCGCTTCCGCGAGACCCGCCTGCGTCCGGACCCGGATTGCCCGGTGTGCGCGCCGGGCCGGCCATTCCCCGGCTATATCGATTACCAAGCCTTCTGCAGTGCGCATTGAGCGGTTGCTGCTGGCCTGCCTGCTGGCGGCAGGCTTTCCGGCCTCGGCGCGACCGCCTGGGTCGACGGCACTGGAGCGCCTGGCCGAACTGAGCGCGCAACGGCTGCAACTGGCCGATCGGGTCGCGGCGAGCAAGCGTCGCAGCGGCAAGCCGGTCGAAGACGCGGCGCGCGAAAGCGATCAGCTGCAGCGGCTCGGCGAGGCCGCCGTCGCGCGCGGGCTGCCGCGCGAGGCCGCGACCGGTTTCTTCCGCGCCCAGTTCGAAGCCAACAAGCTGATCCAGTACCGCCTGCTCGGCGAACCGCCGCGGCGCGACGAGGCCGCGGCCGACCTGGACGCGATCCGCGCGCAGTTGAATCGGCTCAACGAGCAACTGCTCGACGCCCTCGGGCCGGGACTGGGCGAAGCCACAGGCGCGGACTGTACGGCGCGGTCGCGGCAGGCGCGCGAGCGGGCGGCGCGGCGGCAGCGCCTGGACGAGTTGCACCGCATCGCCCTGAGCCGCGCGTTCGGCGATCTGTGCCGCCGGCCCTAGTCGGCGGCGATCGCCTCGATCTCGACCATCCAGCCTTCCTCGTACAGGTCGGCGATGATCACCGTCAGCGCCGGCGCGTGTTCGCCCAGCACTTCGTGGCGGATCTCGTAATTGCGCTTGCGCAGCCGGCGTTCGCTCAGATACGTGGTGACCTTGACCAGGTTGGCGTAGGTCATGCCGGCGGCCTCGAGCTGGCGCTCGACGTTGGCCCAGGCGCGCCGGCACTGGCCGTCGAAGTCCTTGGGCAGGATGCATTCCTCGCACTGCGGCAGCTGGCCGCTGACGAATACCAATCGCTTGAAGCCGGTGATCTCGAGCGCTTGCGAATACGACACATCGGTAGGACGGATTTCGCGGCGTTGCATGGACGGGCCCCGGCGTTGGGAAGCGAAGGACGGATCAGTCGATGAAACCTTGCAAGGCCTCAGCGTACTCGGGGTACTGGCCGATGTTGTGATGGTCGGCGCCGTTCAACTGCACGACTTCCAGTCCCTGGGTGCGGGTCTGCAGCGAGTAGATCAGGCGTTGCGTGTTCGGCGGCGGGATCACGTCGTCGTGGCTGGCGCGCACGATCAGGATCGGGCCGAAGTAGTTGCGCAGGTGCTTGACCGATTCGTAGCGGTCGCGCACCAGCCAGCGCGTCGGCAGCCAGCGGTAGTGCGCCTGCGCGGTCTCGCTGAGGCTGTCGAACGGGGTCACCAGGGCCAGGCGCTCGACCGGGCGGCGGCTGGCGACATAGCTGGCGACGCCACTGCCGAGGCTGCGGCCGATCACCGCGATCGGCTGCTTGGGATGCTCGCGCGAGACCTGATCGAAGGTGGCCAGGGCGTCGGCGAACAGCGCGGCTTCCTCGGGACGGCCGTCGCTGGCGCCGAAGCCTCGGTAGGACAGCAGGTAGATGGTGCGATCGGGAAACCACAGCGCCAGGGTGTCGCGCATGTTCTCGATCCGCTCGGCGTTGCCGCCGAAGTAGATCAACGCCTTGTCGCGGCCCGGGTTGAGGCGCCAGCCGCGCAGCACGATGTCGCCGCGGTCGATGGTGTAGTCGGTGGTATTGGCGCGCAGGCGGGTGTTCTGCGGGAAGTACATCAGTTCGCGCTGCTTCACGTACAGCCAGCCGCAGATGCTGAGGTAACCGGCGGCGGCGACGCCGGCCAGGGCGGCGAGGGACGGGAGCAAACGGGGCGTGCGTGCCATCGGGCGGAGCATTCCTGGTCGGGGGCCGCGACGCGGCGGCCCGGGCGGATCGGTTCGATGCGTCGATTCGACGCGTCGGTTCGATAACGTCCCGGCGACGATAACCCGCGCGCTGCCCGCTCGCCAGGGTGCGGCGGCGATCACGCGCTTTGCACGTTCGGGCGATAGGCTGGCCGCAGGCTCGCGGCGGGCGTCGCGTTGCGGCAGTTAAGCCGCGTGCGGGTAAGGTCGCCGGCTGCGGATGCGCCGCCTTGCCGGCGCTCGCGCCGAGGCCGTCGACGGGCGGCATCCCCCATCAGGAGAAAGGATTCGATGTTGCGTTCGTTCGTGCTCGCTTGTGTCCTGTTTTCGGCCAGCGCCTCGGCGTGGGCCGCCGATGCCTGCCCGCGCCTGCGCGGCCAGGCCGGCGCCGCGGAGGCGGCGACCCGCATCGCCGCCGCGGCCTGCACCGAGAACCTGCAGTGGTACCGGCCCTTCATCGACACCCAGGGCCGGCTGGCCAGCGCCACCCTGAGCGAGGCCGAGCGCGCGCGCCTGGAAGACGGCGCGACCGAAACCTGGCGCCGCACCGCCGGCTACTGGCGCGACACCGGGCTGTTGCAGCGCATGGCCGGCTTCGCCGGCGCCGAGCAGTGCTTCGACCCGTACGGCAGCGCCTACTCGACCGCGGCCTGCCGCTCGTTCCTGATCGACAACCCGTGGTCGGCGGCGTTCGTGTCCTACGTGATGATGAAGGCCGCGGTACCGGGCTTCCGGCCTTCGGCCAGCCATTACGACTACGTGCGCGACGCCTACCGCAGCCCCGAACAGAGCCCGTTCCAGTACCTGGACCCGGCCAGCGCCAACCCGGCGGTCGGCGACCTGCTGTGCGCGGTGCGCTCCAGCACCCGGGTCTACGGCCATGCCGGGCTGACCGCTGCGCTCAACGGCGAAGGCGGCCTGAACATGCATTGCGACATCGTCGTCGCGGTCGATCCGGACCACGACGGCAAGGCCTATCTGATCGGCGGCAACGTCCAGCAGGGCGCGACGATGCGGATGATGGCGGTCAACCGCAACGGCCAGTTCTGGCCGCTGCCGCTGCGCAGCGACACCCAGGTGGAGTGCTCGCCCGACACCGTCTCGGCCTGCGACATGAACAAGATGGACTGGGCGGCGCTGCTCAAGCTCAAGCCGCAGGCCGCGCTGGCGACGCTGGCGCCGCCGCAGCCGTTGTTCGCCCCGCAACAGGCCCCGGCCAGCCAGCCGCAGGGCTGCTGCGTGCAATGCGTGGTCGGTTCCGGCGTGCCGCGTTGTCCGAATCCCAATACCCCGTCGCTGCGGCCGCAGCAGGAGTGAGGGGCGGGAGTCGGGAATCGGGAGTTGGGAATTGGGAATCGGGAATCGCACCGCGGCGGGGTAGGAGCGGTGTCTCACCGGGATTTCCTGCGGTCACAAGCCGCGACCGCCATGCCCCGACCCCGCGGCGTACATCCCCTGTAGGAGCGGCGTCCCACGGGATTTCCTCCGGTCATAAGCCGCGACCGCCGAAGCGGCGTACGCGAGCGCCAGCGGCCGAAGCCGCGGCTGCCTCAACCGTGCCGCTGCTGCGCCGCCTCGAACGCGGCCAACTGCTCCGGCGTCGCTTCCTTCTGGTGCTGCGCCTTCCACTGCGCGAACGGCATGCCGTACACGGCCTCGCGCGCCTCGTCCTTGCTCATGGCGATGCCGCGCGCCTCGGCGGCCTCGCGGTACCAGTCGGCCAGGCAGTTGCGGCAGAAGCCGGCCAGGATCATCAGGTCGATGTTCTGCACCTCCGGGCGCTCCTGCATCAGATGGGCGAGCAGGCGGCGGAAGGCGGCGGCCTCGATGGCCAGGGTTTCGTGATCGAGCGGGGCGTGGTCGGCGGGCGGGGCAGGCTGGGTCATGGCGGGGCTCGCAAGGCGGAACGGGGCGGCAGCGGCGGAACCGGCGTGGGGAACCGGCGTGAGAAGCAGGCGCGGGGAACCGGCGCTGGGAATAGGCGATAATGCGCGGCCCCGACTCTACCTCAGCGCCGATCCGCATGACGTCTACTCCGCACCCGGCCCGCATTCTCGACGGCAAACGCATCGCCGACGAACTGCTCGACAATCTCAAGGCCCAGGTCGACGCGCGCATCGCCGCCGGCAAGGCCCGGCCGGGGCTGGCGGTGGTGCTGGTCGGCAACGACCCGGCCTCCAGCGTGTACGTGCGCAACAAGCGCCGCGCCGCGCAGAAGGTCGGGATCCGGGCGATCGACTACGACCTGCCGGCCGACACCGACGACGCCGCGCTGCTGGCGCTGATCGACCGGCTCAACGCCGACCCCGAGGTGCACGGCATCCTGGTCCAGCTGCCGCTGCCGGACCGCCGCGACGCCACCGCGCTGATCCACCGCATCGACCCGCGCAAGGACGTCGACGGCTTCCATCCCGAGAACGTCGGCCACCTGGTGCTGCGCCAGTTCGGCCTGCGGCCCTGCACCCCGCGCGGCATCACCACCCTGCTGGGCTATACCGACCGGCCGGTGCGCGGGCAGAGCGCGACGATCGTGGGGGTCAGCAACCACGTCGGCCGGCCGATGGCGCTGGAACTGCTGATCGCCGGCTGCACCGTCACCAGCTGCCACAAGTTCACCCCGGCCGCGGTGCTGGAGCAGTCGGTGCGCAACGCCGACATCCTGGTGGTCGCGGTCGGCCGTCCCGACCTGATCCCCGGCGAATGGGTCAAGCCCGGCGCCGTGGTCATCGACGTCGGCATCAACCGTCTCGACGACGGCCGCCTGGTCGGCGACGTCGGCTTCGCCGCCGCGGCCGAGCGCGCCAGCTGGATCACCCCGGTCCCGGGCGGGGTCGGGCCGATGACCGTGGCCACCCTGATGCAGAACACCCTGGAAGCGGCCGAGGCTGCCGACCAGGCGGGCTGACGGGCTGCGGCAGGGGATCGGCCGCAGGCGGATTTCCGAGCCGCGGTCCGGGGCGAGACGGCCGCCTGCGGTTCGATGGCGCCTCTTCGCTTCCAGTCTCCCCGGGGTCATTCCCGCGAACGCGGGAATCCAGGGCGTTTCGAGCGGGAACCCTGGAAGCCGCGCCTGGGCTGGCTTCGGTAAGAGCAGGCTTCCGCGAGAGCCGGCTGAAGTGTCTGGATCCCCGTGTTCGCGGGGATGACGGCTGGATAGAGACGCCGCGAAACCCACCTATCGGCATTCCCGCGAACGCGGGAATCCAGGCTTTCACCGAGACAAGGCTTCGAAGTCTCCGGATTCCAGTTTCCGCGGGGATGGCGGCGGGTTGGGGCGCAGCCGGCCACAGCCCTCACCGCAATTCACCCGCTTGGGCCGGCGAAGCCCGATTCGAGCCCGGCGCCGCGGACTTCCCGCCCAGGCCCGCCGCAGCCCGCAGACCCCGCCCGCCAAGCCTTAACGGCCCTCGCGCGAGTCACCCACGGAACGCCCCTTTCCGCCCGCGCGGCGAGCGGAGCGGGGCGCTTTCGGGTTAGAATGGCGAGCTTCATCCTCCCGGGCCCGCCTATGCTGCGCATCCAGGCTGAAGCGCTGACTTACGACGATGTGTCTCTCGTCCCCGCGCATTCGATCGTCCTGCCTAAGGACGTAAACCTCTCCACTCGCCTGACCCGCGACCTGTCGATTCGCCTGCCGATCCTGTCGGCGGCCATGGACACGGTCAGCGAAGCCCGCCTCGCGATCGCCCTGGCCCAGCTCGGCGGCATCAGCATCGTCCACAAGAACATGAGCCTGGAGGCCCAGGCGGCCCAGGTCGCCCAGGTCAAGAAGTTCGAGGCCGGGGTCATCAAAGAGCCGTTCACCGTCGGTCCGGAAACGACCATCGGCGAAGTGCTGAAACTGACCCGCGCGCGCAACATCTCCGGCGTGCCGGTGGTCGACGGCGGCCAGCTGGTCGGCATTGTCACCAGCCGCGACATGCGCTTCGAGAAGAAGCTCGACGATCCGGTCCGCCACATCATGACCAAGCGCGAGCGCCTGGTCACCGTGCACGAAGGCGCCAGCGACGAGGAAGTGCTGCAGCTGCTGCACAAGCACCGGATCGAGAAGGTGCTGGTGGTCAACGACGGCTTCGAGCTGCGCGGCCTGATCACGGTCAAGGACATCCAGAAGAAGACCGACAACCCCAACGCCGCCAAAGACAGCGCCGAGCGCTTGCTGGTCGGCGCCGCGGTGGGCGTCGGCGGCGACACCGAAGCGCGCGTGGAAGCGCTCGCCGCGGCCGGCGTGGACGTGATCGTGGTCGACACCGCGCACGGCCATTCGCAGGGCGTGCTGGACCGGGTCCAGTGGGTCAAGAAGCGTTTCCCGCAGCTGCAGGTGATCGGCGGCAACATCGTCACCGGCGACGCGGCCCTGGCCCTGATGGACCATGGCGCGGACGCGGTCAAGGTCGGCGTCGGCCCCGGTTCGATCTGCACCACGCGCGTCGTCGCCGGCGTCGGCGTGCCGCAGATCACCGCCGTGGCGATGGTCGCCGAGGCGCTGCAGGACCGCATTCCGTTGATCGCCGACGGCGGCATCCGCTACTCCGGCGACATCGGCAAGGCGCTGGTCGCCGGCGCCTCGACGGTGATGGTCGGCGGCCTGTTCGCCGGCACCGAGGAGGCCCCGGGCGAGGTCGAGCTGTTCCAGGGCCGCAGCTACAAGAGCTACCGCGGCATGGGCAGCATCGGCGCGATGGAGCAGGGCTCCAAGGACCGCTATTTCCAGGACGCTTCCGACGCCGACAAGCTGGTGCCGGAGGGCATCGAAGGCCGCGTGCCGTATCGCGGCCCGCTGCGCGGCGTGGTCCACCAGCTCGCCGGCGGCCTGCGCGCCACCATGGGCTACGTCGGCTGCGCGACCATCGAGGAGATGCGCAAGAAGCCCAGCTTCGTGCGCATCACCAACGCCGGTTCGCGCGAAAGCCACGTCCACGACGTGCAGATCACCAAGGAACCGCCGAACTACCGCGCCGGCTGACGCCGGCGCTCGAGAATCGGGAGTCGAGAGTCGGGAATCGACGACCGCGCAGCCGCCTCACTCCCGATTCCCCATTCCCGATTCCCCACTCCCGGCCTTATGCACGACATCCATAGCGACAAAATCCTGATCCTCGATTTCGGCGCGCAGTACACCCAGCTGATCGCCCGCCGCATTCGCGAACTGGGCGTGTACTGCGAAATCTGGGCCTGGGACCACGATCCGGCCGAAATCGCCGCCTACGGCGCCAAGGGCATCATCCTCTCGGGCGGCCCGGAGTCGACCACCGAGCAGGACTCGCCGCGCGCGCCGCAACAGGTGTTCGACGCCGGCCTGCCGATCCTGGGCATCTGCTACGGCATGCAGACCATGGCGGTGCAGCTCGGCGGCGCCACCGAGGCCGCCGACCAGCGCGAGTTCGGCCATGCCGAAGTGCAGTTGGTGGCCCAGGACCGTCTGTTCGACGGGCTCAAGGATCACCCGGGTTCGCCGCCGCGCCTGGACGTGTGGATGAGCCACGGCGACCACGTCGCCAAGGCGCCGGAAGGTTTCGTCGTCACCGCCAAGACCGACCGCATCCCGGTCGCCGCCTTCGCCGACGACGCGCGCCGCTGGTACGGCGTGCAGTTCCATCCGGAAGTCACCCACACCAAGCAGGGCCTGACCCTGCTGCGCCGCTTCGTGGTCGACATCTGCGGCTGCCAGACCCTGTGGACCGCCGCCCACATCATCGACGACCAGATCGCCCGCGTGCGCGAGCTGGTCGGCAGCGACGAGGTCATCCTCGGCCTGTCCGGCGGGGTCGATTCCTCGGTGGTCGCGGCGCTGCTGCACAAGGCGATCGGCGACCAGCTGACCTGCGTGTTCGTCGACACCGGCCTGCTGCGCTACAACGAAGGCGACCAGGTGATGGCGATGTTCGCCGAGCACATGGGCGTCAAGGTGGTGCGGGTCAACGCCGCCGAGCGCTACTTCGCCAAGCTGGCCGGGGTCAGCGACCCGGAGGCCAAGCGCAAGATCATCGGCAACCTGTTCGTCGAGATCTTCGACGAAGAATCGGCCAAGCTGAACAACGCCAAGTGGCTGGCCCAGGGCACCATCTACCCCGACGTGATCGAGTCGGCCGGCAGCAAGACCGGCAAGGCCCACGTCATCAAGAGCCACCACAACGTCGGCGGCCTGCCCGAGGACATGAAGCTCGGCCTGGTCGAGCCGCTGCGCGAGCTGTTCAAGGACGAAGTGCGGCGCCTGGGCGTCGAACTCGGCCTGCCGCGCGAGATGGTCTACCGCCACCCGTTCCCGGGCCCGGGTCTGGGCGTGCGCATCCTGGGCGAGGTCAAGCCCGAATACGCCGACCTGCTGGCCCGCGCCGACCACATCTACATCGACGAACTGCGCAAGGCCGGCCTGTACGACAAGACCAGCCAGGCCTTCGCGGTGTTCCTGCCGGTCAAGTCGGTCGGCGTGGTCGGCGACGCCCGCGCCTACGAATGGGTGATCGCGCTGCGCGCGGTCGAGACCATCGACTTCATGACCGCGCACTGGGCGCACCTGCCGTACGACTTCCTCGGCACGGTGTCGAACCGGATCATCAACGAACTGCGCGGCGTCTCGCGCGTGGTCTACGACATCAGCGGCAAGCCGCCGGCGACGATCGAGTGGGAGTGAAAGCAGATCCTTCCGGAGGCTATCGCCACCTGTCGAGAATCATGCATAACGTGTCGATTTAATCAGTTTCTGGGTGGTATTTTTGCCGCGCGTCGCGCGTCATGGCGAGGCATCCGACGCCGCCGTTGGGGGGCACTTGGTCGGAGTCGTCGTCGGCATGAGAGGTACATAGAGGTCTTTGAGCTACGACGTCTTCGCCGGCGCGTCGATCTTGCAGCCTGCGGGCCACCGCACGGAACGGGTGATCCTGGGATTCAACCTGGGCGCGAGCTCTGAGTGCAAAAGGGCGCCGAGCCGCCGTGCGCAGCGGCTCGCAGATCGGGCGCTATCCCGATCCCAGATGCTTCTAGCGCCGTGCGAAGTTACTTTCGTGAGCGAGCAAGAACGCTCCCTGTATCACGATCCGGGCATTGTGAGGCCTGCGCAGAGTGCGTCCGAGGTTTTGTCCCCCAGGCCATCGCTCAAGGCAATGATGCATGCCTGCAATTTTTGTTTCTGCAGCTCATTCATCACCTTCTGTGTGTCGGCTTGGGATTCCTTCAAGCCCGTGGACTTGAACGCGTCGAAGAACGAGCCGAGAGCGGACACATAGGCGCGCAACAGGTCTGCAGGAATCTTCAGGGCGGCGATGGCTTCGCTGTCGGTCTTCTGCTTGTGCTTGGTCAGGACCCCGTCCGTGAAGGTCGTGGTGTTGTCGGTCGAGGCAAACAGGGCACGGGGAAGCTTGACGTAATACGTTGGTGATTCGTCCGGCAACATGACGATCGCTTCCTTTACCACTGTCCCGAGCTGGGCCCGCACCACGTAGGGCATGTTCACGCGATAGAAATACCCGTTGGTTTCGGTGGGAACGGGGCGTTTCGTGGCGGTGGTCGGACAGGGTGCAGGATTCCACCCGGCCCGCCGCACCTTGACGGTGACCGGGCACGTCGGGGTGACCTGCAGCGTGACCTCGCCATTCCCCGTCGCATCGAGCCGCACGCTATCGGTCATCCCCCCGATGTCGATGTATGTGGTCAAGTTCGCCAGGCCGGTGACAGGACAAGGCGGCGGCTTCGTGTCCTTCGAAGATCCCGTGGGTCCGCTAGATGTGGCCAGAGATGCCGCGTCTTTCGCGAGCGCCTTGATGAATTCGTCGATCTCGCTGGTGTACTTTGCAGACGTCGTCGACAGCAGGCCCTCCTCGGTGACGTTGATCTCCGCATCGGTTTCTCCGACGCCGTTGCGTCCGATTTTGGCCACATAGGTAGCGGCTTGGGCATCGGCGAAGGCCTTGCCTTGATGCACCGTCAACACCGGTTGCTTGCCTTCCTCGAAAGCGACGCCGATGTTGATGCCCCGTTTCGGCAATCGGTAGACCAAGCCGTCGTCCCTGGCGGTGGGGGGCTTGCCGGCCTGGTGGGAGCGGACGCTGGCGCATCCGGACAGCGCGATCGCAATGGCCAGCAAGCTCGTCAAACAAACGCTTCCGCTGCGCTTCATCTCGAGTCCTCTCAACGCAGTTTCGATGCGAACACGACGTTCGTGACGTCGCGCATGGGGATGGGAATTTCAGCAGCGTCCTGCAAGCGGTCGTAGCCCGTCGGCGTCAGCTCGTGGGTGGGCCGCAGCACGACCTTGGCGCCGGCGTTGACGATCGCCCGGCACGGCGGCTTCAGGGTGTCGTTCTCCTTGCCCGCGAAGAGAAGGAGGCCCGCCTCGGTGCGCTTGATCGACCATAGGTCGTCGGCGCGCTGAGGATCGTGGTCGCCGGACCTCGGTGGGCATTCGAGCCCTTCGACGCGGACCACTTCCCCGAGCATGGCTTTCCCGCTGGTGCTCTGCACGTAGTCGTCGAACACGTACATCGCGATCGCCGGATTGACGCGGACGCCGAATGCCGTCGCCTCCAGATCCTGCGGTGCAAGAGTGTCGCCGCTCGCGATTAGTCGTGCCTTGAGGTCCAACGGCGTTGCGTTCTGCATCAGATGGCCGAGCAGCGAGGACACGAACGTCACCTGCGGTGCCGACTGCGAGGTTCCGCTGAGGCTGGTAAGTTCTTTCATGTCCGTCCAGGATTCGATCATGCAACCCGGTGCGGCGATGTCGACCTTGTCTCCGCGGTTGCTGAAGCGCGCGATGCGGCCGTTGCCATCCAGCGCGGCAACGGTTACGACATTGGCGGCCGACCTGCCTCCGAGGATCGCCGGATACACCCGCCGAATCTCGACGTCGCCGCCATCATTGCCCGCCGCAACGACGAAGAGGGCTTGCGGGCGGGTTTGAACCAAGGTCAGAAATGCCGCCCGCACATCGTTTGCGCTGGTGTTGGAGCCGGCGCCGTCGTAGGCCAGGCTCATATTGACGATCCAGGGCCTGTTCGCGTCGATTTGCTGGCCGAGGACCAGTTGTGCGCCGTTGAAGGGAGTGTGGTTGGCGTCAGCGACATTGAGTACGGTCAGTCGGACCGATTGCGCCAGGACGTCCGACTTGTCCTTTTTGGTCGCACCGGATTTAGGGAAGTCGGGGCCGCCCAGGATGAGGCCGGCGACGTGCGTGCCGTGGCCATAGACGCCGGGGCGCGACTCGGCACCTTTCTCGGTGATCGCCGGGTGCTTGCTCTCCAGTGTGTAGGACTTGGCGATCTCGCCTTCCGTGCCTACCGCGAAGAAGTCCGGGTCGAATGCACTGTTGACGAACATTCCATGGTTGGGATCGGCGCCGAGGAAGCCGTTGTCAACGACCATCACGTCGACTTCCCTCCTTTGGGCCCTTGGGTGATTCCGGCTATATGTCAGGGCGCGCTCGACGTCTTCGCCGTTCATGGCGGCGCTCGCTAGAGCGCACCGGAAGTCCAGGTGGCTGGCGAAGCGGGCCTCGCTGGCCTCGATCGGAACGACGAATTTCCCCGGGGATGCGATGGCCGTCTTGACGCTCGTCGCGGCCTTGATGTCACCGGAAAGCTGACTCGCGAGGTTTGCCGCGTCGGCTCCGGAGACCGTGAGCAGCACTGGCTGGGTGATGTAGCTCGGACGGAGGACGTCGCCGCGATGAAGCTTCGCGAGCTCTTCCAGCGGCCTGCCGAAAAAGTCCGTCAGTTGCTTGTCGTCGGGCTTCTTCCCCGTCATCCGTTCGTACAGCGTCGCCGCGTTGTCGTTTTCCTGCACGACGATATCGATCGGAGTCTTGCTGCTGGCCGCGTCGTAGACATACAGGCACGCAGGGAGCTTGTCGGGCGCGCCGGGGGCGTCCAGCCGCATCTCGAGATCTATGTCGGAGATGCCATTGGCTTTCTCGAGCTCGCTGACATAACCGTCCTGTACGGACCCGCAGGCCCGTTCGATGGCCTGCTTGACCGTCGCGCCGGTGGCCCTTTCATCGCGCGAGATCGTTGTGGCGTCGGCACGCTCAGCGACCGTCTTAACCATTTCGAGGCTGACGTCTTGCTTCACCGCCCGGGCCAGGATCTTGTGGAGATCCACCGGATCTGCGCCTGCGTTGGGTACGATGAAGAGGGTGAGGACAAAGGCCCAGGCACGACATGTCGTCATGGTTAGCTCCTGCACGGAAAGGTGCCTGCGTCGCGAGTCACGCCGCAAACGATCGGTGCTTGGCGCGCGTTGCGTCCTTGCCACTCCCGGATCCACTCTCGGAACGTGGCTGTGCCCGTTGCGGCGATCTTCGACACGATGTGATCGGTGCGTCCGGAGGCGCCGGGTGCGATAGCGGAGTTGACGCCCGCGATGCGCCGGGAGCCGGTCGGCTTGAGCGCCGACACGCCGAGGAACATGGGGCCGCCCGAATCACCGGGGCAAAGTGCCGGCGTTGGCTTCCCCGTGGATTCGATCAGCGCGTACGCGCCGTCGCTCAGCCGGCGTTTCGGTCCGCGCGCAATGCTGGCGTCGCCGATCCGAAGAATCTTGGCCGACGCGGTGGAGACGATCTTGCGGTTGACGATCCTTACGTCTATGCACCCATAGCCGGTCAGCAAGACAGGGCTTCGGCGAGCAAGCGTGCTTGATGTGTCAAGAACCTCGAAGCGCATGTCGGCGATTGCCTTCGGGACGTCTCCGCGATAATCGATGATGCACAAGGCGTAGTCTTCGGCCCCGCGTGGCGACGACGCATCGCGGACAAGCTCGCGTCTGACATAGGTCGGGTGCCGTTCGCAGAGCATCGGAAAGCGCTTTCCTAGCCTTTCCAGCATCGCGTCTCGCGGCTTGCCCTGTTTGTCCTCGACGCAATGTGCGGCGGTCAGCAGGATGTTGGGTCCGATCAGCGCGCCCGAACACGAATCTTCGCCAAATGTGGCGAAAACGAGCGCGGGCCAGTCGCCGCGATTGACCTGGGTGCCGTTGGAAAGCGTGAACCTGCCGGAAGGCAGTTGCTCGTCTGCGAGCGCGAACGAGATCGTCTCCGCGGCTAGCATTTCCGTGGCGTTCGGCATGGCCGGAGTCGCGGGAGTTGCATGCGCGGTCTGTCCAGCCGCTGGGCTGCAGACAATAAGAGCCAGACAGGCGGCGAAGCGCTTCCAACCAAAGGCTCGCATCGCAAGACGAAGTGGTTGCACGGTCCCCGAGTCCGTTCGACCTGATACCCGGTAATACGTCCGCTCTCGGGCACAACGGCCAGACTCACCAGGGTGGGGCGGCGAGCCCTCATTTGAAGAACGGATTTACCTTGGCTCACTTGGGCCCGGCCAGCCGAGGGCCGAGAGGTGAGGGCGCTGCTGGCTGCAGTCCGCCGTTCTCGACGCCCGCATAACGTCTTCCAGTTCATTGGCCGGCCAGGTTCTTTGCATCAAATCTTCGTTTTTGGCGGTGACGCGGCGGTAAGGCTCTTGTCGATCAAAGCCGATCCCTTGATCACGCGGGTTTGGGCGGCCTTTTGACGATCGAGTAGGAGTAAGCGCAGTTGGCGTAGGAGCGGCGTCAGCCGCGACAACCGAAGTGGTTGACGCAAGCGCAACGATTGAAGCCCCGACCTGCGGGCTTCGGCCGTTTTGGGCGGTGCTTCTTTGCAGGCGGCGGTCGGCGGCCTCGACGATGGGAGGCTGCCTTGCTGCTTCTGCGCGTCCCGCGGTCGCGACTTGCGTCGCTCCTACCCTGAATCGGCCAGGCTGGGTTCCCGTCCGCCGTCCTCGCGCCCCTGCGTCAATCTGCCGCCCCGATCCGCACGATCGAGGACAGAACCTGGCCGCGACCCGGCGTAGCCTGGGCGCTCGACCTACCGCCGCTGCGGCCCCGGCTTTCCCGCCGGTCGACGCCGTGTCGATTCGCGCCGGCGCGGTTCGTCGTTCCAGCAGAGGCCGCGCTCGTCCCCCGCGCGGCCATGCGCGATCGCCGTACAGGAGTTCCGACGATGCCCCGATACCTGCCGCTGGCGGCGGCGCTGCTGGCCCTGCCGCACCTGCTGATGGCCGCGTCCACGCACCGCGCCTCGCTGCCGCAGATGGTGGAGGCGTTCGAGTGCGCGCAACGCACGCCGCCGGCCGCCGCGGCGGCGCGCGACAAGCCGGCGCCGGTCGCGCCCGCGCGCCCCGCGCGGCGCCTGGCGCCGCACGGCTGAGCCCGGCGCATGCGGTGCGGGCATCGCGCCGCTCGGGGATAATGTCCGTCGGAAGGCCGCGCTGCTGCGGCGAGAGCGGGTGCGGAGCAGTGAGCGAGCAGGACGACATCGACCAAGGCTGGATGCGCCGCGCCCTGGCGCTGGCCGAGCGCGCCGAGCGCGAAGACGACGAGATCCCGGTCGGCGCGGTGCTGGTCTCGGCCGAGGGCGAGGTGCTCGGCGAAGGCTGGAACCGCAACATCGGCAGCCACAACCCCAGCGCCCATGCCGAAATCGTCGGCCTGCGCGAAGGCGGGCGCGCGATCGGCAACCATCGTCTGCTCGGCGCGACCTCGTACGTGACCCTGGAGCCCTGCGCGATGTGCGCGATACCGTGTACTCGTGAGGTAGGGTTCTGCCCTGGTCGCCTGCAGGGCGATGCTCGAGGAGCATGGATGTCCGCAGCCGCTGCGATCCCTTACGCTCGTCCGTGTTCCGTTTTTCACCGGCGCGCCGGCGTCGAGCGCGCCGGATGGCGGCTCCCATTGGCTTTTCCGCCGCGCGCCGCCGGATGCGCGCGCCTGGCCATCGCCACCGAAGACAGGAGTGCGTCATGCGAATGATCACCCGCGCCAAGCTGCTCCTGACCCGCTGTTCGTTCGCGTTTGACCTGACCATCAGCTTGTCCGCGTTCGCGCGGCCGTGCTGCAGCAGCTGCGATGAGGGCCAACCCGATTCGCGTTGCTGGGCGATCTGCGCGCCGGGTTGCTGGTCGCGGTAACCGGGCAGGGGCGTGTGCGACCTCTGCCCGGAATAGCGTGCGTCCAGCTCGCTCGTTCGGGCTAGGCGAGCCGCTGCGCGAACTCTTTCAACCAGGTGCCGGCCATGGCCGAGTACGGCGCCTGCGGCTCGGCCATTGCGCGCATCCGGTCGATATGGCTTTGCTGCAACTGGCGCAGGCGCTGGGCGACGCTGGGCACGGGCGTCCCGGCGAATGCGGCGGCGTGCACCGGATCTTCGAGTTCTTCGATCATCGCGCTCAGCTCGATCACCGTGTCGCCGAGGAACTCCAATTGGCGCAGCGTGCGAGTGCGGTCCTGGACCAGCCCCAGCCGGTTGAGTCCGTAGGTCTGGATCGACACCGCGCCGCGCTCGGCGCTGCCACCGTGCGTCCTGGGCAAGGCCAGACCGATCGAGGGCGCGGGATCGACGTAAAAACCCAAGTGGAGGCTGGGCTCGTCGCGAGTAGGATCGAGCAACAACGGCCTCTCCAGGGCTAGATCGTCGTTCTTGGCGTTGGCGCGCACGCCGTGCGCCGGCAGCGGGAAACTGTCCTGCTTGCCGGAGTGGACTCGCCCACGGTTGGCGTTCTGCTGTTGCTGCAGCGCCTCCAGGCTGTCGTTGGCGACGGCTTGGACCTGCTTGCGTTTGCGGTTGCAGTCGATGCAGCTCGGCAGCAGGTTGTCCCAGCGCATCGCCAGCCACCAGTAGCCGCGGTGCGCGAGATCCTCCTTGACCGCGGCCTTGGGGCGGTAATGCTCCACGTCCATGGGCGCGTTGGCGGAGTAGAAGGTCTCGCAGTACGCGCACTTGCCGTGGAACAGCTGGTGCAGCAGCGCCTTGACCCTGTCGTTGCGATAAGCATCGAAAGGAAAGCTGTCGTCCTTCTTGGCCCGGTCGGCGTAATGCTCTTCCGCGCGTTCCAACTCGGTTTTTCCATCCTTATCCTTGCGCTCCAGTTCGGCTGGCGGTTTGACGACGCCGCGATCGACCGCGCGCATCTCAGGCCGCTCCCAGGATATCGATAATTCGTCGTTTGGTTTCCTCGCGCAGAGCGCGCAAGCGCAGCGCCGACGCAGCGCGGCGCTGGGTCAGGTATTCGGCGACCGCTTCCTGCACCAGCCTGTGCGCTTCCGAGCTGCCAACCGGCAAGGCGCTGGCGATGTCCCGGCGGAATGCACCCACCGCCTCAGCTTCCTGCGGCAACAACACGCCGCCGTCTTTATGGCGCGCCAGCAGGTCGGCAACCTTAGCCATTTGCAGGTCCAGGTCGGACGAGTCGGTGGAGTGCAGTTGGAACAGGTCGGAGGTCAGTAACTGCTCGACGCGCAGTTCCGACAGCTTGGGCAGATCGTCAGCGCCAAGCGCCTCGACCCGGACTTGCGGCTCGCCTAGCCGGGCGCCTTCGACGGTGACGCGTTGCAGCACGATCACCTCGCCGTCCTCCATGCCGCGCAGGCACAATGGGTCGTGGGTGGTGGCGATGAAGGTCATTTGCGGCAACGCCGCGCGCAGGCTGCGCATGATCCGCATCTTCCAGCGCGGATGCAGGTGGGCTTCGATCTCGTCGATCAGTATCACGCCGCGGGCGCTGGCCAGCGATTCAAAGTTCGGATATACGCGCTTGTCCATTAATCCTTTCATGATGTCGCAGACCATCGCCAGCACCGAGCGATAGCCCGAGGACACGGCGGATAGTGGCGTGCGGGTGAGCGGGGCGCCGTTTCCGCCGGTAACCACTTGGCAGCCGGTGGCGCCGCTGCGTTCGATAACTTCGAATTCGTCCTCCACCGACAGGATGGGGCGCAGCGCGCGGATAGCCATGGCGAACTTGGACTCGTCCAGGTTTTTCAGCCAGGATTCGGGATTGTCCAGCACGTTGCCGTGGAACAGGTTGCGGACATAGCGCTCGGGCCGATACGCGGAGACGCTCTGCTGAAACTGGCGGAAAGCGCCGTAGGCGAAGACCGGAGTGAGGTCGGCGCCCGGTTCGGGGCCTTGCGCGGTGCCGTCCGCGTGCAGCGTCAGCGTACGGGTATCGCCTTCGCTCAGCCGGATGCGTACTTGCGCGTAGTTCGGGGTATGCCAATGATCTCCGCCGAGTTGCTCGGGGCGCAGTACGAACGCGTCCGGCAGCAGCTTCAGTCCTTTGCGTGCGTCGCTGTCGGCCAGGGTCAGGGCGATCGCCTCCAGTAAGGAGCTTTTGCCGGCGGAGTTTTCGCCGAGAATCAACAGCGCCGGCGCGCGTTCGTCTTCCGGGCCCTCGCTTGGCGTCGGCGCCGGCGGCATGGCCACGTCGAGGGAACGGATCGACTTGAAGTGCTGCAGTTCGATGCCCGCGATGCGTTGGGCGCTGGTTCGCCTGGCGACTTGCTTGAGCTCGACGGGGTGGATCGGAACCAACGCGTCGAGCCGATCGATGGCCGATTCGAACTGTTCCGGCATGTCCGACCGTCCATAGGCGTCCATGTAGAAACGATGGATCGCGGCGGGCGACAAGGCCGTGGCCGGCTTGCGATTGGCCGCTTTGAGGACCGCGCGGGCGATCCGGCGCAGCAACAAGTACCAGACGCCGCCGAACTCCATGTTCTGGAAGTCGAAGAGTTCGATGAAACGCGGATTCTTTTGCGCGTTCACGGAGTGTGCCGGTCCCCGCGCCTGGATCTGATCGAGCAGCCGATCCACCAACAACATCAAGTGGCGCTGGCGCGTCTCGATCAGATCGAAGCGGTCCAGGCGGAAATGCGCGACCGTCTGACGGCCGCTGGGCGAGATGCCCAGCAGCTGCCCGTCCAAAGACACGCCCAGGCTATTGTGGAAATTGTAGGTGCTGCATGGATCCAGCAGCAACGGACTCTCGTCGGGCGGCGCGCGCCAGATGCCGATGGAGTCCAGGACATAAGCGTCGAACTCCGGCTGGCGCGGCAGCGGCGCGCGCCGGCTGCGCTTGACCGGGAAATAGTGGGGTTCTGTCGGACGGCAGTCCGCGCAGATGGGATAGAAGTTGTTCCAGGCGTGGGCGAGCCACAGGTAGTAAAGATGCGCGTCGGGCGAATCGTAGTGCGGGAGCGCTTCGCCCGGCGGCCGAAAGCGATGCACGGAGGTGGGGGTCGCCGATTCGCAGAACGCGCATTTGCCCCGGAATAGGCGGCGCAAGGCGTCTGTCATCGAGGTGTGTTCGAGGTCGAGCGCCAATCGCGGTGGCGAAGTCTGTCGCCGTTTTTCTTCGTTGAAATAAAGGTACTCGCCGACGATCAGGCGCTCTTGATCGGCCTGCGACTGACGCAGGATCCACGGCGGCGGTTCCGTCCCCCGGTCGAAGCGTTGCATGGTTCCCCCTGTGCGACGGCGTTTCCCTGCGGCCCGGAGCCGGCAAGCCGTGGCTCGGAAACAGCTCCGGGCTAGATCGAATCGTATCCTGAACGGGCCGGGACAGGGCGGTCCGCAGGGGGCGCCTCCGATCAGCGCGGCGCGGCTGCCGGGCTCGCGCCATTTTCATCAATTAGGGCAATTATGGACCGCAATACCTCTTAGCCCAGTGGCACTGCAGACAGCCGCGCGGTGTTGTCGATTTCGCGGATTCCGGTTCGTCGTCTGGTTATGAGCCGACCCATGCACCGCGGCCGGCGGTTTCCCGACCTGGAGAGACTCATGGACAGATACCTGCCGATCACCGCGGCGCTGTTGGCGCTGCCACATCTGTTGTCGATCGCAGCGTCCAGCAACGCGCCCACCGCCGCGGCTTCGGCGCACCCCCCGCGCGCGGTGTCGGCGCCTGCCGTCGTCACGGCGGCGCATTGCGCGATGGTTTCGCCGCGTGTGCAAGCTGTTGCGCGCGCGCCCTCGCGCACGGGCGTCGTCGGTTTCGCACAGCAGTCATACTTGCGACGCTGAGCGCGGTTCAGTCGGCCGGCCAGGCGCGCAGCGCGGTGCGCAGCACGTCGCGCAGTTGCGCCGCATCAGCGCCGTCGCGGGCCTGGATCGACAGCCCCTGCACCACGGTCGAGAGGAACTTGGCTAGCGCCGCGGCGTCCGCTTCGGCGGCGACATCGCCCTCGCGCTGGCCGCGCTCGATGCGTTCACGGAAGCCCGCTTCGATGCCGGCGCGATGTGCGGCCAGTTCCTCGCGCAACTGCGCCGCCGTGTCGCCGAAGCCACCGGTCTCGGCCGCCACCAGCATGCAGCCCGAGCGGGTAGGGTGGTCGGCGAATCCGTCTGCGATTGCGTCGAACAGGCGCTCGAAGGCTGCGTATGCGCTCAGGCCGGGCGTGGTCAAGGCTTGCCCGCGCTCGCGACGGAACTGCTGCAGGTACCGTTGCAGCGCGGTGCGGAACAGTGCCTCCTTGCTGCCGAACACCGCGTAGAGGCTGGGCGCGCTGACGCCGACGGCGGCGGTGAGATCGCTGATCGATGTCGCTTCGAAGCCGCGCTGCCAAAACAACTGCATCGCCGTTTCCAGCGCTTGCTCGCGATCGAAGCCGCGGGGGCGACCACGCTGGCGGCGCGCCGCTGGCGCGGTCGTTTCGTCCTCGGTCGAAGCGGCATGGCGGGGGGGCGAAACGAGGTCGGTGCCGGGCACGGCCCCTCTGCCGGATCGCTCCGGATCTGCATCGCTTAATTTCATAGCGATCGATATTAAATTAGTTGACCGGTGCCGTGCAAGCGCTCAGACTCAGACGGCCCGCGCCGTCTCGCGGGTCTTCCGCGACTTCTGTTTCCCCGCCACGCAAACTGGAAACCTCCATGAGCCTTTCGCTCTACGACATCTCCGTGCCCGCGTTCCAGCGCGGCCTTGACGTGCTCTTGCACCTGCTCGATAAGAGCGTCGCCCATGTCCGCGAGCAGGGCGGCACCCCCGCGCAGTTGCTGACCGGCCAGCTGGCGCCGGACATGTACACCCTGATCGGCCAGGTCCAATCGGCAAGCGATGCGGCCAAGTTCGGCGCCGCGCGCCTGGCTGGCATCGTGCCGCCGAGCTTTCCCGACACCGAGACCACGCTGGAGGAATTGCGCGAGCGCATCGCCCAGACCCAGGAATTCCTGCGCACTGTGAGCCCGCAGAGCATGGATGGGCAGGAAGAGCGCGAGATCGTGATCCGTCCCGGCGGTCGCGAACTGAGCTTCGTCGCCCGCGACTACATTCGCGGTTTCGTGCTGCCGAACTTCTATTTCCACCTCACCACCGCCTACGGCATCCTGCGCCACCTCGGCGTGCCGCTGGGTAAGATGGACTATCTGCGCGGCGCAGCCTGAGTGCGTCGGCCGCGCCGCCGCGGGCGCATGGCGCGCGCATTCGCCGCGATCGCTTAGCAGAGTGGCATCGCACGTTCGCATCCGCCCGCGAGTGCGAGGCGGGTGCGGGCGCGGCGCGGCTGCACCATAATCGCGTCCGGGCGTCGCGCGGTGGCGGCGCCGGAGCGCAGAGAACGTGAGCGAGCCCCAGCAAGACGAGATCGACCGCTACTGGATGCGCCACGCCCTGGCGCTGGCCGAACGCGCCGAGCGCGAGGACGACGAGATCCCGGTCGGCGCGGTGCTGGTCTCGGCCGAGGGCGAGGTGCTCGGCGAAGGCTGGAACCGCAACATCGGCAGCCACGACCCCAGCGCCCATGCCGAAATCGTCGCCCTGCGCGAAGGCGGGCGCGCGATCGGCAACCATCGCCTGCTCGGCGCGACCTTGTACGTGACCCTGGAGCCCTGCGCGATGTGCGCGATGGCGATGGTCCACGCGCGGGTGGCGCGGGTGGTGTACGGCGCCAGCGACCCCAAGACCGGCGCCGCCGGCAGCGTGTTCGATCTGCTCGCCGACCCGCGCCACAACCACCGGGTGGAGGTCCGCGGCGGGGTACTCGGCGAGGAGGCCGGCGCGCGCCTGACCGCTTATTTCCGCCGCAAGCGCGGCAAGCCGCCGGCCGGCGCGTGACGCGTCACGGCCGGCGCGGGTTGTCGCGGTCGAACTCGCGCTTCACCTCGGCGTCGAGCATGGTCACGCTCATCCGCGCCTCGCGGCCGAGGTTGACCGAGGCCGCCAGCACCAGCAGCACGCCGCACATCGCCAGCCCGGTCGGCACGCCGCGCAGGTAGCGGAATTCGGTGAACTGGTCGATGCCGATCGCCAGGCTGGTGGCGACGAAGGCGGTCATCGCGCCGTACAGCAACTGCAGGCAGATCAGCACCAGCCGCACCCGCCGCCGGTGCAGGATGATGCGCGCTTCCAGATAGACCCGGGTCGCTTCGTCGCTGGTCGCTTCCAGGGTCGCCAACTGTTGGCGCAGGCGGTCGACGATGCGCGCCAGGCGGTTGTTCGACGACACCAGCAGCGAGGCGGTGGCGGTCAGGAAGAACGCCGGGGTGATCATCGCCGAGACCACGCTGTAGTGCTGGCTCAGTTGCAGCGGGTCGGCCATGGTGGGTTCCGGAGGCGGCGGGAGGGGCGAGGGCGATGACGGGGCAACGGCGGCGGACGCAGATCAGGCGCGCGGCTTGGCCCAGCGCTTCATCGCGCTGGCGTGACCGTGGTCCATCTCTTCGTTGACCGCTTCGACCGCGAGCGCGGATTCGCGCGCCAGCAGCAGGCTGGCGGCGAACATCGCCAGCACGCCCAGCGCGGCCAGCACGGTCGGGATCGCGCCCAGCCGGTAGCCGAGGAAGGCGTCGCCGGCGACGCTGAGGCTGGTGCCGACGAAGAAGCTGATCGCGGTGTACAGCAGCTGGCTGCCGCGCAGGATGATCCGGCTGCGGCGTTTCTGGCGCAGGATGTGGCGCTCGATCAGCTCGCGCTCCTCGGCGTCCTCGGTTTCGGCCAGCTCCTTCAGCAGCACCCGGGCGCGGTCGATGACCCGGGCCAGGCGGTTGTTGGCCGACAGCAGCAGCGAGGCGGTCGCGGTCAGGAAGAACGCGGGGGCCAGCATCGCGGTCAGGATCGCGTAGTGGGCGTAGGCGGCGGTCTGGCTCATTGCGGTGCGCAAGGCGGGGCGGAGGGGCTGTCGGCTATCATGCCGCGACACGGACACGACGGCGAGGCTATGACCGACAAGACTGGGCACGAGCACCGGCTGATCTGGATCGATCTGGAGATGACCGGGCTGGACACCGACCAGGATTCGATCCTGGAGATCGCCACCGTGGTCACCGACGCCCAGCTCAACGTGCTGGCCGAGGGCCCGGAGCTGGCCATCGCCCATCCGCTGGAGCGCCTCCAGGCGATGGACGAGTGGAACCGCAACCAGCACGGCCGCTCCGGCCTGTGGGCGCGGGTGCTGGAGCAGGGGGTGCCGATGGAGGAGGCCGAACGCCGCACCCTGGAGTTCCTGGGCCAGTGGGTGGCGCCGAACGCCTCGCCGATCTGCGGCAATTCGATCTGCCAGGACCGCCGCTTCCTGCACCGCTGCATGCCGCAGCTGGAGAAGTACTTCCATTACCGCAACCTCGACGTCAGCACGATCAAGGAACTGGCCCGACGCTGGGCGCCGGAGGTGCTGGCCGGGGTCAGCAAGGACAGCAAGCACACCGCGCTGAGCGACGTGATGGACTCGATCGCCGAACTGCGCCATTACCGCAGCGCGATGGGCAAGCTCGGCGGGTTGGGCTAGGCGGCCCCTGCTGCCCCCTGTAGGAGCGGCGTGAGCCGCGACAACCGCAGCGGTGCCATACCACGCCGCTCTCCGAAGCCGGCCGCCCCCGTCCAAAACAGCTGAAGCCCGGAGGTCCGGGCTTCGGCTATTGCGCTCGCGTACGTCGCTGCGGTTGTCGCGGCTCACGCCGCTCCTACAGGCGGCGGGCCATGGCTTCGATGGTTGGCGACGGCCTTGTTGGTTCTGCGCGGCCCTTGGTCGCGACTGGCGTCGCTCCTACCCTTGGTTATGCAGGAGACGCCGCGCGTTGCTCAGGGCTTGGGCTTGCCGGCCGGCACCGGCGCGGGCACGTCGCCGTCGTCGGCGATCGACTTGGTCAGCAGCTCGGCGATCGGGCGGCCGTCGGCGTCGTGGTGGTAGACGTGCAGGTCGCGCTGCGGGTAGGGGATGTTGAGGCCCTTGCCGATCAGCTCGTTGCGGATGCCTTCGACCAGGTCGCTGCGGGTGCGCATCAGGTTGGCGGTCTTGACCCAGGCGCGCAGCTCGAGATTGACGCTGCTTTCGGCCAGGGCGGTGACCAGCACTTCCGGCGCCGGGTCCTGCAGCACGTTGGCGTGCGCCTTGGCCAGGTTCAGCAACGTGTCCTTGGCGGTCTTGAGGTCGTCGTCGTAGCCGACGCCGACGGTCAGGTCGATGCGCCGCTTCGGGTTGGCGGTGAAATTGACGATTGCTGCGGTGGTGATCAGGCTGTTCGGCAGCACGATCACCCGGTTGTCGATGGTGCGCAGGCGGGTCTGGAACACGCGGATCTGCTCGACCGTGCCCTCGACGCCGGCGGCCTGCACATGGTCGCCGGCGCGGAACGGGCGCAGCACGATCAGCATCACGCCCGAGGCGATGTTGGACAGCGAGTCCTTCAGCGCCAGGCCGATCGCCAGGCCGGCGGCGCCGAGCACCGCCAGCACCGAGGTCATCGGCACGCCGATCTGCTGCAGGGTGGCGACGCCGACCACCACCACCATTGCCGCGTAGGCGATGTTGCGCAGGAAGCCGCGCAGGGTGACTTCCATGCTGGCGCGGGTCATGACCCGCTCCAGCGCCCGCGACAGGCGCTTGGCCAGCCACAGGCCGATCAGCAGGATCGCCAGGGCGCTGAGCAGGGTCAGGCCCTTGCTCTGCGCCCAGGCGAGCAGCTTGTCGAGGTCGAAGCCGCTGGTTTCCAGCCCCAGCAGGGACTTGGGCACCAGCGCCTGCACCGCGTCCTTTTCGGTCATCGCCGGCTCAGGCCTTGGCCTTCGCCTTGGCCAGGCGCAGCCAGGTGTCGACCACGGTGTCCGGGTTCAGCGACACCGACTCGATGCCCTGGTCCATCAGCCACTCGGCCAGGTCGGGGTGGTCGCTGGGGCCCTGGCCGCAGATGCCGACGTACTTGCCCTTGGCGCGCGCGGCCGAAATGGCCATCGCCAGCAGCTTCTTCACCGCCGGGTCGCGTTCGTCGAACAGCTTGGCGACGATCGCCGAGTCGCGGTCCAGGCCGAGGCTGAGCTGGGTCAGGTCGTTGGAGCCGATCGAGAAGCCGTCGAAGATCTCCAGGAACTCGTCGGCCAGCAACGCGTTCGAGGGGACTTCGCACATCATGATGATCTTGAGCCCGTTCTCGCCCTGCCTGAGTCCGTTCTTCTCCAGCACTTCGACCACGCGGCGGCCCTCGTCGAGCGTACGCACGAACGGGATCATGACCCAGCAATTGGTCAGGCCCATCTGCTCGCGCACCTTCAGCACCGCCTGGCATTCCAGGGCGAAGGCGTCGGAGAAGGACGGATCGACGTAGCGGCTGGCGCCGCGGAAGCCGATCATCGGGTTCTCTTCGTGCGGCTCGTAGCGCGAGCCGCCGATCAGGTTGGCGTACTCGTTGGACTTGAAGTCCGACAGGCGCACGATCACCGGGTGCGGCGCGAACGAGGCGGTGATGGTGGCGATGCCTTCGGCCAGACGGTCGACGTAGAACTGCACCGGGTCGCCGCCGTAGCCTGCGATCTTCTCGTCGATCTTCTTCTTGGTCGCCGCGTCCTGCGCCGAGTACTCGAGCAGGGCCTTGGGATGGATGCCGATGTGGCTGGCGATGATCATCTCCAGCCGCGCCAGGCCGACGCCGGCGTTGGGCAGCATGGCGAAGTCGAACGCGCGCTCCGGGTTGGCGACGTTCATCATCACCTTGAGCGGCGCCGGCGGCATCTTGTCCAGATCGGCGACGTGGCGCGCGAACGGCAGGGCGCCGTCGTAGATGAAGCCGGTGTCGCCCTCGGCGCAGCTGACGGTGATGGTCTCGCCGTCCTTGATCGTGTCCAGTGCATTGCCGGTGCCGACCACGGCCGGCACGCCGAGTTCGCGGGCGATGATCGCGGCGTGGCAAGTGCGGCCGCCGCGGTTGGTCACGATCGCGGCCGAGCGCTTCATCACCGGCTCCCAGTCGGGGTCGGTCATGTCGGCGACCAGCACGTCGCCGGGCTGGACCCGGCTCATGTCGTCCAGGCTGCGCACCACGCGCGCTACGCCGGTGCCGATCTTCTGGCCGATCGCGCGGCCTTCGGCGATCACTTCGCCGCGCTGTTCGAGCTGGTAGCGCTCGATCTGGGTCGCCTTGGCGCGCGACTTCACCGTTTCCGGGCGCGCCTGGACGATGAACAGCTTGCCGCTGACGCCGTCCTTCGCCCATTCCACGTCCATCGGGCGGCCGTAATGCTTTTCGATCACCAGCGCCTGCTTGGCCAGCTCGTGCACGTCGGCGTCGTCGATCGAGAACTTGACCCGCAGCTCGGCCGGGGTGTCCTCGGTGCGCACGCGCTCGCCGGGCTGCTCGGAATAGACCATGCGCAGCTGCTTGGCGCCCACGGCGCGGCGCAGGATCGCCGGCTTGCCCTGGGTCAGGGTGGGCTTGTAGACGTAGAACTCGTCGGGGTTCACCGCGCCCTGCACGACCATCTCGCCCAGGCCGTAGCTGGAGGTGATGAACACCACGTCGCGGAAGCCGGACTCGGTGTCCAGGGTGAACAGCACGCCGGAGGCGCCGACGTCGGAGCGCACCATCAGCTGCACGCCGGCGGACAGGAACACGTCCTCGTGCTTGAAGCCGTGATGCACGCGGTAGGCGATGGCGCGGTCGTTGTACAGGCTGGCGAACACTTCCTTGACCTTGTGCACGACGTCGTCTTCGCCGGTCACGTTGAGGAAGGTTTCCTGCTGGCCGGCGAAGGAGGCGTCGGGCAGGTCTTCGGCGGTGGCCGAGGAGCGCACCGCGACCGCGACGTCGCCGCCGCCGTTCTCCGCCGACAGCTGGCGGTAGGCGGCGCGGATGTCCTGGTCCAGGTCCGGCTGCAGCGGCGCGTCGATCACCCAGCCGCGGATCTCGCCGCCGGCCGCGGTCAGCGCCGGCACGTCCTCGACGTCGAGCGTGGCCAGCTTGTCGTAGATGCGCTGGTGCAGGTTGTTATGGGCGATGAAGGCCTTGAAGGCCTCGGCGGTGGTGGCGTAGCCGCCCGGCACCGAGACGCCGAGGTTGGCCAGGTTGCCGATCATCTCGCCGAGCGAGGAATTCTTGCCGCCGACCCGGGCCAGGTCGTCGAGGCGTAGCGCATGCAGCCAGAGGATGTTCTCGTTCAAGACACACAATCTCCGAGGGGGGCGGGGACGCGTTCGCGGCCAAGACCGCTATGATCGCCCGGGCGTCGGGTGCATACAAGCTTGATCCGGCGGGCTTTTTCGTATTGGCGCGGTATACAGACGAGGTGATCGATGGCCGGGACCCGACCCGTTTTCTACGTTTCCGACGGCACCGGCATCACCGCCGAGACCATCGGCCACAGCCTGCTGACCCAGTTCACCGAGACCCGGTTCGTGACCGACCGGATCCCGTTCGTGGACAGCGTGGAGCGGGCCCAGGAGGTGGCGGCCAAGATCCGCGAGGCCGCGGTGGAGCACGGGGTCCGGCCGGTGGTGATCAATTCCTGCATGGACGGCGAGGTCGGCGCGGCCCTGGCCGAGAGCGGGGCGCTGATGCTGGACGTATTCGCGCCGTTCATCGAGCCGCTGGAGCGTGAGCTGCACGAGACCCGCCAGCGCCGGATCGGCCAAGCCCACGGCCTGGTCGACTTCGACACCTACCACCGCCGCATCAACGCGATGAACTTCGCCCTGACCCACGACGACGGCGCCAGCATCGACTACGCCGAGGCCGACCTGATCCTGGTCGCGGTGTCGCGGGCCGGCAAGACCCCGACCTGCGTCTATCTGGCCCTGCATTACGGCGTGCGCGCGGCCAACTACCCGCTGACCGAGGAAGACCTGGAGCACGACCGCCTGCCGCCGCGGCTGCGCCCCTACCGCAACAAGCTGTTCGGCCTGACCATCGACCCGCTGCGGCTGCAGCAGATCCGCCAGGAGCGGCGGCCGAATTCGCGCTATGCGCAGCTGGAGACCTGCAAGCGCGAGGTCGCCGCGGCCGAGATGATGTTCCGCGCCGAACGCATTCCGACCCTCAGCACCACCCATACCTCGATCGAGGAGATCTCGAGCAAGGTCATGACCACGCTGGGCATCCACCGCGAGATGTTCTGAGCGACGAGCGCGCGCCGCGCCCGCGCGTTTCGCCGCGGCGGGCGCCGCTGCGCGCATGCGCGGTCGCTCGCGGGGCGAGCCGGGGAGGCGAAGGGGAGGCGAAGGGGAGGGCGATGCTGAACGGGGCGGACGCCGGCAGTCGCTCGACGGTCCGCGAAAGCATCGCGAAAGAGCCTATAAATTAAGGGTTTTTCGCGATTCCGTCAATCCTGCCGCGATCCGCTTCGGGCGTGTAGGATCGCGAGCATGACCTCGTCCGCTTCCCGTCTCGCGCGCATCCCTCGGCTCAGCCGTTTCGGCTGGCTGATGGGTTTGTACGCGGAGAACCATGCCCGCCTGCAGCGTTTGTTCGCACCGGCCGAACTGGCCCGCGGCGTCTATCTGTCCAGCGTCGGCGACGGCCTGGACCTGCGCCTGGACGTGCTCGAGCAACATCGCTACACCACCGAGCTGCGCCTGACCTACGCATTGCAGGATCCGCTGACCGGCGAGCCGGATCCGTCCGCGTTCTTGCGCCTGTATCACGACGCGCACCAGGTCGAGGCCACGCACTGCTACGTCGGCCGGCGCTGGCAGGACGTGATCGGCATGTATCCGCCGCCGGCGGAAGTGATCGGCCACCGCATGCGCATGAATACTTTCCTCGGCAAGTGGCTCGAGTATCTAGCCGAACGCGGTCATGGCATGACAAGATTGCGCCCCGTCGAACTCGACCCGGCGTCGCCCGATCCGCTCGGAGCAGGCCACACCGGAGAGGGCAAAAATTCAGCGATGACCGCTTGACGACTTCGCTGAACGCCCGCTAAGATGTTCGTCTTTCCAGCACAGTGGGGCCATAGCTCAGCTGGGAGAGCGCTACAATGGCATTGTAGAGGTCGCCGGTTCGATCCCGGCTGGCTCCACCACCTTCGAATCGAAAGGGTTTCGAAGGGCGGCTGATAATCCAGTTTTGTCCCCATCGTCTAGAGGCCTAGGACATTACCCTTTCACGGTAGCGACCGGGGTTCGAATCCCCGTGGGGACGCCAAAAGCAAACGAATCGGGGCTCGGGAAACCGGGCCCCGATTTGTTTTTGCGTTCGGGTTTCGCGGCGCCTCGATAATCTTTGCGGGACTCGGGACTCGGGACTCGGGAATCGGGAATCGGGAATCGGGAATCGGAGCGTCGGGCGGGTTAGAGCGGCTCGGATCGGGGCGCTTTAGGCGGCCCCGATCCACTCCGTTACCGGCTGCGCGACGCCGCTGGGTCGTCGAGACGCGTATCGGCCTGCACCACAGCGTCCGTTGCAGACTGCGCCGGCAGCAACGCGCGCGCCAATGCCAGCCCGACGCCCAGACCGACGCATTGCGCGGCGACGAAGCCGGCCACGTCCTGCGGGCGGATGCCGGCAAAGGTTTGGGTCAATGCGCGCGCCATGGTCACCGCGGGGTTGGCGAAGCAGGTGCTGGCGGTGAACCAGTAGCCGGCGAAGACGTAGGCCGCGACCAGCGCCGGCACCGCCGCGGGGCGGTGGCGCAGGCCGAGCAGGATGGTCAGCACCAGGCCGGCGCTGGCGACCGCTTCGCTGAGCCATTGCGCGGCGCCGCTGCGCGGTTGCGTGCCGGGTTGCCACAGCGGCAGTTCGAACATCGCGTGCGCCAGCAGCACGCCGGCGATCGCGGCGACGAACTGCACCGCGACGTAGGCCAGCGCTTCGCGCGTGCCGATGCGGCCTTGCAGGCGCATCGCCGCGGTCGCCAGCGGATTGAAGTGCGCGCCGGAGATCGGCCCGAGCACCGCGATCAGCGCGTACAGCGCCGTCGCGGTCGCCGCCGCGTTGGCGAGCAGGGCGACGGCGTCGTTGCCGGCGGACAGGCGCACGCCCATGATCCCCGAGCCGACCACGGTCGCGAGCAGGGCGGCGGTGCCGAGGAACTCGGCCAGCAGTTTGCGCGCGAGCGGGTTCACAGGCTGGCCAGCAGGGCTTGCACGCGCGCGGAAATCTCGTCGCGCACGGCGCGGTAGCCGTCGTCGTCCAGGTGCTTGGGATCGGGCAGGCCCCAGTCCTCGCGTCGCTGGGCCGGAATCCACGGGCAATCGTCGCCGCAGCCCATGGTGATCACCGCGTCGAACTCGCCGTCGACCTGGTCCAGCGATTTGGACGCGTGCGTGTTGAGGTCGTAGCCGAGCTCGGCCATGAACTGCACCGCCTTGGGGTTGATCCGGCCGGACGGCGCCGAGCCGGCGCTAACGGCCTCGACCGCGTCGCCGCCGTGGATGCGGGCGAAGGCCTCGGCCATCTGGCTGCGGTTGGAATTTTCGATGCAGACGAACAGCACGCGTTTCACGGGCGGTCTCCGAGATCTTTTTGCATGCACGCGGCGCTGGCCGGGCACAGCGAGCGGAATTCGGCGCTGTCGCGCAGCGCCGGCGGGGCAAGGCGGCGTTCGACCAGCGCGTAACCGCGGCGGGCGAAGAACGGCTGCGCGGTTTCGGTCAACAGCAGCAACTGATGCAGGCCGCGTTCGCGCGCCTGGGTTTCCAACGCTTGCACCAGGGCGTCGCCGACGCCGCTGCCACGGTGCTCCTCGCGTACTGCCAGCGAGCGCAGCAAGCCGGCCTGCGCATAGGCTTCCAGGCCGATCGCGCCGATCACGCGCTCGGCTTCGACCGCGACGATGAAGTCGATGGCCGCGGTGTCGAGGCCGGCGATCGGCAGCTTCGATTCGATCAACAGCGCGCGCACTTGCGCGCGCTCGTCCGGGGTGCAGGGACGCAGTCGCATCGGCGCGCGCTCAGCAGCAGCCCGAGCGCGGCGCGCAGCAGCTCGCGCCTGCGGCCTGCTGGGCCGGCGCCGGCTTCATCGCCGCCGGGTCCGGCGTGCAACTGGCGCCGTCGCTGGCGCAGGCCGCGCCGGCGCCGTGGTAGCTGGTGGCGTCGCCGAAGGTGTGGAAGCTCTCCCAGCGGGTGCCCTGCGGGTCTTCGGTCCACAGCTTGTCCGAGCGCGCGTAGCAACACACCGCGGCGCCTTCCGGCACCACGCTGCCGCCGGCGGCGTCCAGGCGCGGGCCTAGCGCGGCCAGCTCTTCGGCGCTGTCGACCTGCAAGCCGAGGTGGTCGACGCCGGGCGCGCGGCCGGTGGCGGAAATGGCGAAGTTGATCCGCGGGTCTTCGAGCATCCACTTGGCGTAGTCGGGCTTGAGCACGCTCGGCTCGGTGGCGAACAACTCGGTGTAGAAGCGCAGGCTGGCGGGTAGGTCGGCGACGTTCAGATGCACGTGGAAGCGGTTCATGACGAGGCTCCGGTGGGACGCGGCGAGCAGGACTGGGCCGGGCCGCAGGCGGCGGATCCGGCGCAGCAGTTTTCGGTGAGGTAGGCGAGCAGGGCGTTCATCTGCGCGTAGTGGGCGCGGACCCGGATTACCCTGCCTTCGCGCTGGTCCTCGACCAGGGCGGCGGCGCGCAGCACGTTGAGGTGGGCGCTGAGGGTGGCCGGCGGCAGGCCCAGCCGTTCGCGCAGCTCGCCCACGGACAGCCCTTCCGGGCCGGCCTGGACCAGTTGCCGGAAGGCGGCGAGGCGGGATTCGTGGCTGAGCGCGCCTAGGGCGCTCAAGGCAGCTTGGGTGTCCATAATTCCAATATTCCGGAATTATGGAATTGTGTCAAGCGGGCCGTGTGGGCCAGCCGGTCAGGCGCTGTCCCGATGGTCTGGCCGGGGCGGCAAACCGATCCGAGCGCGAGCCGGATTCGGTTCGACCGCGGGCGCTCCGGGCGCTGCCGGTGGCACGCTCGGGCCGAATCCGCCGGGCGAGAGCTTCGCGCTCAAACGCAGCAGGGCGTCGTCGTCGTGCACGATCGCTGCGATTTCGCCGCTCAGAACCAGAAAGCTGTCGGCGAAGTCGAGCGTGGCCAGGGATTCGTTCGGGTCGTAGCCGGTCTTCTGTCGCACCAGCAGTTCGTTGCCGGCGTGGGCCAGGCTGTTGAAGATGCCGGCGCGGCCCTCGCAGTCGGTGGCGAACTGCGCCAGCTGCGGATAGACCTGTTTTCGGCTGCGAAGCGAGCGGGTGAAATCGCTGAGGTCCGGCTTGAGCCGGCCCTGGGCCAGCTTGGCCAACTGATCGGGAGCGGCGGCGTAGACCAGCCACAAGGCGCGGAACACGGTTTCGATCAAGGCGCGCAGCAGGGTCAGCGCGGCGGCGTTGCGGCCGTCGCCGACCGCGGCGGCGATCGCGGCCTGGTATTCCAGGGCGAGTTCGAGACAGCTGTGGGCGACCGAATAGCGTCCGCGCGGCGGCGCCTGCAAGCGGGCGAATTCGGCGGCGTAGCGCCGCTGCAATGCCTCGGTCCGGCGTACGCGTGCGGCCAGCTCCGGCTCGGCGGTGTGGGTCATCAGGCGGTACGCGAAAGCGCTGCGGCGTGCGCGGCCCGCAATGCAGGCCACGCGCGCCGTCGTCGCATCACTCGGCGTTCTTCGGCGCCTGCGCCGACGGATTGAGCATGCCGTCGGTGACCACATCGATGGCCTCGGCGAAACTGCCGGTCATCCACGGCTTGCCGTCGCCGCCGTACAGGTCGATGCGGCCTTCGACCGTGCGCTGCGCGGCCGGCTCGTCCAGCGCCTTGCGGTAGGCGGCGAAGCCGTCGAGCAGGGCCTGGGTGCTCATGCTCGCCGGGTCGCCCTTGTCGGCCATCATCTGTTCCAGGCCGCCGTTCAGCGCCGGCACCTGGCAGCGGTAGGTCACCGTGGCGATGGTCTGGCCCGGCTGAGCCTCGTTCGGCCGCTGCTGGTTCGACACGCCCTTGCACTGGGCGCGCGCGACCGCATTGGACTGGCTCTTCATCGCCGCGACGATCGCCGGCTTGGCCTGGGCCGGATCGACCTTGGGCAGCGAGCCGAGGATCGAGTCGGCGAAGGTGGCGTACGAGTCGTCCAGGGTCTTCGGCGCCGCCGCCAGCGCGGCCAGGTCGAGCGCGTCCTCGCCGCCGAAGGCCGGCTTGAGGTAATCGTTGAGGCGCTTGCCGGCCTCGCCGTCGTGGGCCAGGGCGACGCGCAGGTACAGTTCGGCGACCTGCTCGGGCGCGAGCGCGGCCGGAGCGGCCAGCGCGGGCGCGGCGCAGGCGGCGAGGGTGGCGGCGAAGAGGGCGGTGCGGGTCCTGCGGAGCATGGGGGCGTCCTTGTCGGAGGGAAAAGGCGGCGGCGCGGTCGCGCCGACGCAGCGGCGAGAGTACCTCAGCTCAGGCGCCGGCCGGCGTCGCCGGCACGCGTTCGAGCACGCCGTCGGCGTAATCGCGCAGAAACGGCAAGTCCGGGCGGTGCGCGTAGCCGATGTAGCAGTCGCAACGCGCGTTCGGGCAGGCGCGCGGCCGCAACTGGGCGGCGTAGCTGCCGTCGTAGAGGTTGCCCAGCGATTCGGCGACGAAGTGACAGCGGCGTACATTGCCGTCGCCGTCGACCGAGATCACGCTGTCGCCGGTCAGGCAGGGCGCGCCGAGACTGGGCGCGGGGTCGAGGTTGTAGCGGAAGTGCGGGTCGATCCGCTGCAGGCGCTCGACCTGGGCGGCGTCGTAGTAATCCGGCGGGCGCGGGTCGAAGGCGTTGAGCCACATCGGCGTGCGCGCCGGCAATTGCGCGCGCAGCGCTTCGATCTCGTCCAGGTCTTCGCGCAGCGCGACCATGCCGACGCTGTGGCGCACGCCGCGCCGGTCCAGCTCGCGGCAGCGGGCGAGAAACGCGCCGCGTGCGACCTGGCTGGGATGATAGGTGCACCACAGCGCCAACCGGCGGGTGTCGACCGCGTCTAGCCAGCGCATGCCGACGCACAGGTTGGTCTGGATCGCGACCCGGCGCAGCTGCGGCAGATGGCTCAGCGCGGTCAGCGCGTCGCGGTAGTGGCGGCGCACCAGGCCCTCGCCCCAGGGCGTGAACAGGATCGACAGCGGCCGCTGTTGCCGCCCGGCCCAGTCGACGAAACGTTGCAGGTCCTCGGCGTCGCGGCGCAGCGCGCTGCGGCTGTCGTAGGCCTTGGCGAAGGGGCAGTAGCTGCAGTCGTAATTGCAACTGCTCAACCGGCCGCGGTACAGCACCGACAGATGGCCCGGCGCGGCCGCGTCGGCCGGCGCCGGAAAGCGGCCGCTGGCGACGAGGCGGGCGTGGTCGTGGGCGTGCATGGCGGCGCTCAGTCCAGCCGGTAGTCGCGCATGCGCTCGGCGACTGCGGACGACACCAGCCAGGGGCCGATGGTGTCGGCGCGGGCCATGCCGGCCTCGGTCAGGGCGATCAGTCCGTCCTGCGCTTCGGCCAGGCCGAGTTCGAACAGTTCGGCCAACTGCGGCAACTGCTGCAGGCAGTCGGCGCCGAAGCGCGCGCGGTAGTCGGCGCGGTCCAGGCCCGGCCGCACCAGCAGCGACTGGATCGCATGGCGGCGCCGGCGTTCGTCCTGGTCCAGGGCGATGCCGTAGTCGGCGTACGCGAACGAAGCCTCGTCGCGGGCCAGATAGTGTTCGAGGATCTCGGCCACGCTGCGCCGGGCCACCCCGTACTCGCTGGAGTAATGCACGCCGCCGGTGTAGGAGCGCGCGCCGCAGCCGATCCCGACCATGCCGTCGCTTTGGCAGCAATACACCGGCGCGGCGGCGTCGGGCGCGTGCGGGGCGCGGAACATGCGCATCGACACCTGGGTGTAGCCGGCGGCGAGCAGGCGCGCGCGGCCGGCTTCGTACAGGGCCAGGCGCGGGTCCAGCGGCTCGGCCTGCACGGCGAAACCCGGCTTGCCGCGCTTGCCTTCGATCCGGCCCAGCCCGGTCAGCGGGCGCACGTACAGCGGATACAGGTAGATCTCTTCCGGCTTATGCGCCAGCGCGCTGTCGATCGAGGCGACGAAGCTGGCCGCGCTCTGGCCGGCGATGCCGTAGATCAGGTCCAGGTTGAGCGTCGGCACGCCTTGTTCGCGGATGCAGGCGATCGCGGCTTCGACCACCTCGCGTTGCTGCGGCCGCACCAGCGCGCGCACTTCGGCCTCGCTGAAGCTCTGGATGCCCATGCTGACCCGGTCGATGCCGGCGTCGCGGCACAGGCGCAGTTTTTCCGCATCGACGGTTTCCGGCGAGACCTCGATTCCGGCCGGGATCGAGCGCAGATCGATGTTGGCGTGACGCGTCACCATCTCGAACACCCGACCGAGCTGGGCGGCGTCCAGATAGCTCGGAGTGCCGCCGCCGAGGGCGAAGCGGACGAAGCGGTGCTCGCCCAGCGCCGCGGCGGTGGCGCGCAACTGGCGTTCCATCTGCTGCAGATAGGCCTCGACCTGGGCCGGCGCCGGCCGCGCCAGCGCGAACAGATTGCAGAAGCCGCAGCGGTAGGAGCAGAACGGCACGTGCAGGTACAGGAACAGCGCCTCGCGGCGCTCCGCGGCCCACAGCTCGCTCAGCGGCCGCGCCGGTTGCAGCGGACGGTAGGCGGTCTTGTGCGGATACGAGTACGAATACGCCTGATAGGGCGGCAGCTGCAGCAGGTCGGCGAGAGTCGGGGCGGTCATGGATCGAGCAGGAAATGCGCGTAGGGCACGGTCATCACCGTGTCGTGGGCGAGGCGGTGGCCGTGGTAGCCGTCCTCGCCGTAGGCGGTGCCGTGGTCGGAGCAGACGATGGCGAAGGCGCCGCCGCGTTCGCGCAGGACGGCGAACAGCGGCGCCAGCGCGGCGTCGACGTAGCGCAGCGCGGCGCAGTGGCTGTCGTAGCCGTCGCGGGCCGCGTCGGGCAGGTAGTGGCGGTTGGGCTGGTGCAGGGCGGAGACGTTGATGAAAGCGAAACAACGCCGCTCGCTCAGCTCGGGGCTGCGCAGGCGCTCGCAGGCCAGCGCGACCTGGCGCTCGGTCGAGTCCGGCGCGGTCACGCCGAAGCCCGGGTTCCAGTGGCTTTCGTCGAACAGGCCGGGGAACTGCGAGCCGAGCGGGTTGCGCTTGTTGAAGAAGCCGACCCCGCCCAGGCACAGGCTGTAGTAACCGAGGTCGCGCAAACCCGAAACGATGTCGGCGCGACCGCGCAGCACGCAGGTGCGCGCGTCGGTGGTTTCGCTGCCCTCGAACTCCAGCGCGAACAAACGCGGATGCGGTCCCGGCCGCGCCGGAGTCGGCAGGAAACCGGCGAAGAACGCCGCGTGCGCGGCATAGGTGAAGCTGCCGGGCGTGTGCCGGCGCTCCCAGCCGTCGGCCGGCAGCAGCGGCCCCAGCACCGGCAGTTCGCCGCGCTCGTAGCATTGCTGGGCGGCGTCGTAGCGCAGCGTGTCGAGAGTGATCAGCAACAGGTCGCGGCGGCCGACGATGGCGCGCATGTCGGGCGCGGCGGGGTCGAAGGCGACGGCGTCGGAACGGTCGGTGTGCAAGGTCATGGTCGGATCAGGCGGCGGCCAGCGGCGCGCTCGCGGGCGCAGTCAGCATGGCCTGGTCCTGGTAGGCGTCGCGGCCCTGCCAGAGCAGTTGCGGCAGCAGGTCGCCGAAGGCGTTGGCTTCCAGCACCCAACTGCGGCGTTCGCGCAGGATCAGGTCGAAGCCGATCATGCGGCTGCGCGGGAATGCTTGTGCGGCGCGTTCGACCGCGGTCTCCAGGGCTTGGGTCTGCGCCGGGTCGAGCCAGTCCTCGATCGCGCCGCGGCGGTTGCCCAGGTGCAGGTTGGTCAGCGGGCTGCGGCTGACCCGGGCCACGCGCTGGCGCGCGCGGCCGTCCAGCGCGAGCGCGCGCAGGTCGTAGTGCGCGCCGGCGTCGTCGGGCGCGCGCGGCTTGGCGATCCAGCGTTCGGCGTAGGCGCCTTGCGCGGCCAGGGCGTCGATCAGGCGGGCGATCCGCAGGCCGTCGGTGTAGCGGCGCGGGCGCAGCGAGTTGTACAGGCGCAGGCCGCCGTCGCGTTCGACCGCTTCGACCGAGCCGTAGGCGACCTCGCGGCCGTCGCGATGGCGGCGGTAAGCCAGCACGCCGGCGCCGGAGGAGCCGTAGCGGGCCTTGACGAAGACCCGGTCGCATTCGGCCTGGTCCAGGCGCCGGCGCAGCGAGTCGTAGCCTTCGATCGCGCCGAGCAAGGGCGGCACGCCGACGCCGGCGGCGATCAGGCGCTGCTGGCAGACGAGCTTGTCGCTCATCGCGGCGATGTCGGCGGGCGGGTTGAGATAGCGCGGCGCGTCCGGCAGGCCGGCGAGCAGATCGGCGAAGCCGGCGTACCAGTGCTGCTGATGCGCCAGTTCGCCGTGTTCCAGCACGGTCGGCGCGGCGCCGGGGCCGCCGTGGCGGTGCCAGCCGCGTTCGATCAAGGCCGCGTGCAGGGCCGGCGCTTCGCCCGGCGATTCGAGCTTGACCAGCGCCTGCGGATGCGCGGCCAGCGCTTCGGCGGCCAGCTCGGGCCGTTGCAGCAGGTTGGCGTAGTCGACCACCGCCGCATCCAGGCCCTGCGCCTGCAGGGCCTGTCGCAGTCCCCGGATCCGCCGGCTGTCGCGCGGACCGAACAGCAGCCAGGGACGCGCCGGCACGGGCTTACTCGGCGACCGCGACGTAACGCTCGCCGTCGTCTTCTTCTTCGTGCTCTTCCAGCACCACGGTGCACGGCAGCGCGGCCAGCTTGGCCTGCCATTCCGGCGAGATGTAGTGGTGGCTCAGGTCGATGCGTTCGATCGAGCCCAGGTGCGGGCTTTCGCACAGCGCCTGCGCGCCGACGTCGCCGATCGTGCCCAGCGACAGGTCCAGGGTCTGCAGCGTGGCCAGCCACGGCTGTTGCGCCAGCCACACCGCCAGTTCGTCGGCGATGCTGGCGTTGCGCAGGCCCAGGTAGCGCAGCTGGCCCGGCTGCAGCGAGGCCAGCAGCCGTTGATAGGTGTCCAGATTGCCGTCGAAGCCGTAGTCGTCGCTGCCCAGCCACAGTTCCAGGTGGCGCAGCGCCGGCAGCTTGGAGCCGGCCAGGGCGTCGACGATCTTCGACGGCAGGCCGCCGCATTCGATCGCCAGTTCCTGCAGCTGGGCGTGGTCGAAAGCCTGCAGTTCCAGGTTGCTGGAGCCGCGGATGCGCAGCGATTCCAGTTGCGGGTAGGCGGCCAGCAGCGGGTTGTAGGCGGCCTGGATGATCCAGGAGATCTCGCAGTCCTCGTAGGTCATGTCGCCGACGAACAGGCCCTTGAGCGCGCCGAACTCGGCGCGGCGCTCGATCAGCGCGTCCAGATAGCCGGTCGGGCCTTCGTCGTGGGCCTCGCTCCAGGGGCCGATCACCAGCGCCTGGATCGAATCCGCCGGCACCTGCGTCAGCAGCTCGGCGAACAGCTCGCCCTGGCTCTCTTCGCTGTCGTAATCCTGGTGCAGGCGGTAGACGACGTCGCCGCCCTCGGCCTGGCCGCCCTTGCTGAAGTTGACGATGCGCTTGCCGCGATAGAACTGCGAATACTCGCCGATGGCCACGGTAGGCCTCCTTGCCGAAATTGGATCAAGCATACCCGTGCGCGGCGACCGCCGTCACGGTGCGGCGCGCCGCCGCGGCTCAATGGAAGTCGCGCGAATGGGTGCTGAGGTTGCCGAGCAGGGCGGTCAGGTCTTCCATGCGCGAGACGATCAGGTGCTGGACGCCGTCGACGCGCTCCAGGCGGGCGTCGATCGCCATCAGCCGCGCCTCGACCAGGACCCGGCGCTGGCGCTGGGCCAGGTCGCGCCAGACCACCGCATTGACCGTGCCGTCCTCGTCTTCGAGGCTGAGGAAGGTGACCCCGGCCGAGGTCTCGGGGTGCTGGCGCACCGTCACCAGTCCGGCGAAGCGCACCCGGCTGCCGTTCGCGGCCTGGGCCAGCTGCGAGGAGCGTCGGCAGCGCCGCGCGTGCAGGGCGCTGCGCAACAGCGACAGCGGGTGGCGGCCGAGGGTGGTGCCGAGCAATGCGTAGTCGGCGCGCACGTCCTCGCCGGCGCTGGGCAGCGGCAGCGCCACCGGCGCCTCGTCGCGGGCCACGCCGGCGAACAGCGGCAACTGGGTATCGACCCCGGCCACCGCCCAGCGCGCGCGGTGGCGGTGCCCGGCCAGCGCGCGCAGGGCGCCCGAATCGGCCAGCAAGGCGCGCACCCGCGCGTCCAGCGCCGCGCGCGCGCACAGGTCGTCGACGTCGCGCCACGGCGCCTGCGCGCGCGCGTCGCTGATCCGCTCGGCCGAGGCCTCGTCGAAGCCGGAGATCAGGCGCAGGCCCATCCGGATCGCATGCGGGTGCTTGCCGCCGCTGCGGCCGGGCAGGGCCTCCAGGGTGCAGTCCCAATCGCTGTAGCGCACGTCCACCGGCAACACCGTGACGCCGTGGCGGCGCGCGTCGTGCAGGATCTGGCCGTGGGTGTAGAAACCCATCGGCGCCGAATTGATCACCCCGCAGGCGAACGCGGCCGGGTGGTAATGCTTGAGCCAGCAGCTGACGTAGGCGATCAGGGCGAAGCTGGCGGCGTGCGATTCGGGGAAGCCGTAGCTGCCGAAGCCCTTGATCTGCTCGAAGATGCGGTGGGCGAAGTCTTCGCTGTAGCCGCGCTTCAACATCCCCGCGCGCAGTTTCTCGCGATGCGGCTCCAGCCCGCCGTGGCGCTTCCAGGCCGCCATCGAGCGGCGCAGCTGGTCGGCCTCGCCGGGCAGATAGCCCGCGGCGACGATCGCGATCTGCATTACCTGCTCCTGGAACAGCGGCACGCCGAGGGTGCGCTTGAGCACCTCGCGCAGCGCATCGGAGGGATATTCGACCAGTTCCGGATGCTTGCGCCGCTGCAGGTAGGGATTGACCATGTCGCCCTGGATCGGGCCCGGCCGCACGATCGCGATCTCGATCACCAGGTCGTAGAAGCAGCGCGGCCGCAGCCGCGGCAGCATCGACATCTGCGCGCGCGATTCGATCTGGAACACGCCGATGGTGTCGGCCTCGCAGATCATCCCGTACACCGCCGGGTCGTCGCCGCCGGCGTTGATCGAGCTCATGCTCAGTTCGCCCACGCCCTGGGCCTTGAGCGTGGCCAGGGTCTTGCGGATCGCGGTCAGCATGCCCAGGGCCAGGCAGTCGACCTTGAGCAGGCCCATGGCGTCGAGGTCGTCCTTGTCCCACTGCACCACGGTGCGCCCGTCCATGGCCGCGTTCTCGACCGGCACCAGGGTGTGCAGCGGGCGCTCGGAGATCACGAAGCCGCCCGGATGCTGCGACAGGTGGCGCGGGAAGCCGCCGTCGACCAGCAGCGCGCTCAGGCCCACCACCTTGCGCAGCAGCGGCGAGTCGGGGTCGAAGCCGCGCTCGCGCAGATGCTCGGGCAGGGGCACGTCCTCGCTCCAGCGGTCCAGGGTGCGCGCCAGCTCGCCGATCTGGTCCTGCGGCATGCCCAGCGCGGCGGCGATGTTGCGCACCGCGCTGCGGCCGCGGTAGCTGATCGCCACCGCGGTCAGCGCGGCGCGCTCGCGGCCGTAGCGTTCGAACACATACTGCAGCACTTCCTCGCGGCGCTGGTGTTCGAAGTCGACGTCGATGTCGGGCGGCTCGTTGCGTTCCACCGACATGAAGCGCTCGAACAGCATGCCCATCCGGGTCGGGTCGATCTCGGTGATGCCCAGGGCGTAGCAGACGATGGAATTGGCCGCCGAGCCGCGGCCCTGGCAGAGGATCTTCTCGCGCCGGGCGAATTCGACGATGTCGTGCACGGTGAGAAAGTAGGACTCGTATTCGAGTTTTTCGATGATGCCCAACTCGTGCGCGATCTGGCGCTGCGAGTCCTCGGGAACGCCTTGCGGCCAGCGCCGCAGCGCGCTGCGCGCGACCAGCTTGGGCAGCCAGCTCTTCGGCGTCTCGCCGGCCGGCACCAACTCGTGCGGGTACTGGTAGTCCAGGCCCTGTTTCAGGTCGAACCGGCAGCGCTCGGCGATGCGCAGGGTTTCGTCGAGCAGTTCGCGCGGATAGATCGCCGCCAGGGCCTTGCGGATGCGCAGATGGCGTTCGCCGTTCGGGAACAGGCGCCGGCCGGCTTCGGCGACGGTGCAGCGGTGGCGGATCGCGGTCATCACGTCCTGCAGGGCGCGGCGGCCGCGTTCGTGCATGTGCACGTCGCCCGCGGCGACGCAGGGCAGACCGTGCCGCGCGGCCAGGTCCCGCAACGCGGCCAGGCGCGCGTCGTCGTCGGCCCCGCGGTGCAGGCCGACCGCGACCCACAGCCGGCCGCCGAAGCGTTGCCGCAGCCAGGCCGCATGGGCCGCGTCGCGCTCGTCGCCGTCGGGCAACCACAGCGCCAGCAGGCCGTCGCAGCGGCCGTCGAAGTCTTCGCCCAGGCTGCGGTACTCGCCCTTGCCGGCGCGACGGCGGGCGAGGGTGATCAGGCCGCACAGGCTGGCGTAGCCGGCGTCGCGCTCGACCAGCAGCACCAGCTTAGGCCCGCCGTGGACGCGGATCTCGCTGCCGACGATCAGCGCCACGCCGGTGTCGCGCGCGGCCTGCCAGGCGCGCACGATCCCGGCCAGGGTGCATTCGTCGGTGATCGCCAGGGCGCGGTAGCCCAGGTCGCGGGCGCGTTCGAACAACTCCTGCGCGACCGAGGCGCCGCGCTGGAAACTGAAGGCCGACAGGCAATGCAGCTCGGCGTAATCGGGCAGGGGATCGGCCGCGCCTGCGCGGTCGTTTGCGGCGAACGGCGCGTTCATGCGAACCAGCCGTGCAGCAGGAACTCGCCGTCGCCGCCGGCATCGCGGTAGGCCCAGCCGCGCTGGCCGCGCGCGGTCTCGACCAGGTAATAGTCGCGGCGCACGTCGTCCTCGTCCCACCAGCCCGATTCGATCCGCTCCGGTCCGGCCAGCACGCGCAGGCCCGGATCGCGCAGCGGCACGGGTTCGTCCAGCAGCCAGCCCGGGCGCGGCGGCAAGGGTTCGACCGCCGCTTCCGCGCGCGGCGCCGGCGCATCGCCCGGCAGCGCGCGCCAGGCGCGTTCGGGACGGTGCTCGGCTTGCACCGCCAGGCCGGACACGGCCTCGTCGCCGAGTCGGGCGCGCAGGCGTTCGCGCAACTGGTCCCAGGGCACGGCCTGCTGCGTTCGCGGATCGAACAGGTCGCGCCGCGCCGGCACGAACGGCGGCAATTCTTCGGCGAGCAGGCGCAGGCCGATCGCCGGCGCCGGCAGTTGCGCCTGCTGCAGGCGGCCGCGGGCGAGTTCGAACAGCATCGCCGGGTCGCGCTCCGGCGCGAGCAGGCCGACCGCGACCTCGGTCTGGCGATGGCTGCGGCCGTGCAGGCCGGGCTCGTGTTCCAGCACCAGCACGAAGCGCGCCACGCCGCCGTCGCGGCCGGCCAGGTAGGCGGCCAGGTCGGCGGTCAGCCGGCGCAAGGGGAACAGCAGGGCCTGGCTGGATTCGACTTCGTGGCCGAGTTCGATCCGCGCTTCGAAACGGTCGGCCGGCTGGAAATAACGCAGCGGCGGCGCATCCAGGCCGCGCAACGCATCCAGATGGGTCAGCACCGCCGCGCCGAAGCGTCGCCCCAGCGGCGCGCGCGGCAACGCGAACAGCGCGCCGAGCCGGTGCAGCCCCATGCGTTGCAGCGCCTGCACGGTGTCGGCGTCGAAGCCGCTGCGTTCGATCGGCAGCTGCGCCAGCGCCGCTTCCAGGTGCGCGTCGTCGACCGCGGCGTGCTCGATCGCGGCGTGCTCGATCACGACATGTTCGCTGAGGTTGCTCAGCACCCGCGCCGCGTGCGGGTTCGGCGCGGCGACGATGCGATGGCGGAAGCCCAGTTCGTGCAGTTCGCTGCCCAGGCGCTGGCGCAACTGCGGCCAGGGTCCGAACAGGGCGCGGCTGCGGCCGACCTCCAGCACCACGGCGTGGGCGAATTCGGTGCTGACCTGGGAGCTGTAGCGATAGGCCCAGGCGGCGAGCAACTGGCGTGCGCGCTCGGTGCCGTCGGGGTCGTGGTCGACGGTGTCGAAGCCGTCGGCGATGGCCTGGGCCGCGATCAGCGACATGCCGGGCTTGAGCCCGAGCGCGCGCGCGGCGGCGTTGACCGCGTACAGGCGACGGCGCGCGCGCGGGCCGTCGACCAGGGCCAGCGCGCGCTGCGGCTGGGCGCGCTGGCGCAGTACCACGTCCAGCGCGAGTTGCGGCAACAGCAGGCAGGCCCAGCGCACGGCGGCGTCCTCAGCGGCGCGGCAGGGCGACGACGCTGGCGCCGGCGTTGCCGATGTTCGCGGGGGCGATGGGGCGGTCGTCCAGGCGGTCGTCCAGACGAATCGGCCCGGCCGCCGGCGCGAGGTCGGCATGGGAGGCATGCGGAAACGCGATCGGCCGGGTCGGCGCGTTGCCGCCGCGGCACTTGAGCACGCGCAACTGGCGCGGCGCGGCGTCGATGGCGATGCGCAGCGCGGCCGGCGAGGCGTTGCGCGCCGCGCCCGCATCGCGCATCACGAAGCCCAGGCATTGCCCGGTTTCGGCCGCGACCTGCAGCCGGCGCAGAGCGCGGTCGTCGGCGCGTTGCGGCCAGCACAGCACCGCCGCGCAGGCGCCCGAACGCAGGCATTGTTCGGCGGCCCACAGCGCCTCGCGCGCCGACGCGCGCACCCATTGCAGGCGCGACAAGCTCACCCCGGCGTTGCGCCAGGCCGGCGCGTACGGCAGCAGCGGCGGATCGACCAGGGCGATCATGCGTGCGGCCTGCGAAGACTGTGCCTGCGACGACTGGGCCTGCGAAAGCCGCGCCAACGCCGGCCACAGCAGTTCCAGTTCGCCGACCCCGGGCATCGGCAGCAGCAATTCGCTGAGCGCGGCCTCGGGCCAACCGCCGCTGGGCAGGGCGGCATCGAGCTCGGCCAGGCCGGTGGGCTGGGACGAAGGCGCGCGCTGCGCCGGCTGGCCGCGCCACAGCCGGCGCGCGTCGATCAGACCGTCGAGGGCGACCAGCTTGCCCATCGGCCTCAGCCCCCGCGCACCAGGCCGCAGTACAGGCCTTCGATGGCGAAATCGGCGTCGGCCGGGACCCGGATCGGCGCGTAGTCGGGATTGCGCGGCAGCAGTTCGATGCCGTCGGCGCCGATGCTCAAGCGCTTGATGGTGATCTCCTCGCCGATCCGCGCGACCACGACCTGACCGTGGCGCGCTTCGGAAGTGCGGTGCACCGCGACCAGGTCGCCGTCGAAGATGCCGTCCTCGCGCATCGAGTCGCCGCGTACCCGCAGCAGATAGTCCGGGCGCGGCGAGAACAGGCTGCGGTCGACCAGGACGTGGCGCTCGATGTCGGCGTCGGCGCCGATCGGCGCGCCCGCGGCGACCCGGCCGAGCAGAGGCAGGGCGTCGCGCGTCGGCGCGTCGGCGAGATAGGCGTCGCTGTCGTCGAAGCCGGCTGGGACCAGACCGGCCTCGACCAGCCCGGCCTCGACCAGCCCGGCCGGCAACAGGCGGATGCCGCGCGCGCGGCCCGGGCGCAGTTCGATCAGCCCCTGCGCCTGCAAGGCCTGCAGGTGGTAGCCGGCGGAGCGGTTCTGGCGGAAGCCGAAGCGCGCGCAGATTTCCTGCTGCGAAGGCGGCAGGCCGTCGGCGGCGATGCGCTGGTGCAGGTAGACGAGCAGGGCGCGGCGGAGGTCGGTGAGGCTCATGTACTAATTTTAGTAATAAGTCGGCGCGCCGGTAAGACGGGGCCGGAGCGCGGCCGACGGACGGAGGGGCGGATCGGTACAGCCTGGGCCGGTCTTGTCTCCCAACTTGCGACGCGGCGGCCCCTGTAGGAGCGGCGTGAGCCGCGACCCCAGATCGCGAAGATCTTGTATCCCTATGATCTGCCGGCCTTCGGCGTTACAGGCGTCGCGATCTCGGTCGCGGCTCACGCCGCTCCTACAGGGACCGAGCGCCCGCACCGACGAACGGGCATTGACGAACTTCACTGCCTTCATTAATTTCTGTCTAAACAGAAATAAGAGAAGGCCGCCATGTCCCTCAGCCCGCTGCAAGAACGCTTCATCCTCCACTGGGGCGAGATGGGCAGCCGCTGGGGCGTCAATCGCACCGTGGCCCAGATCCACGCCCTGCTGTTCCTGTCCGAGCGCGCGATCACCGCCGACGAGATCTGCGAGACCCTCAACCTGGCGCGCTCCAACGTCAGCACCAGCCTGCGCGAGCTGCAGTCCTGGAACCTGGCGCGGGTGGTGCACGTGCTCGGCGACCGCCGCGACCACTTCGAAACCTACAAGGACGTCTGGGACATCTTCCGCGCCGTGGTGCAGGAGCGGCGCCGGCGCGAGATCGAGCCGACCCTGACCATGCTGCGCACCGCCGTGCTCGACGGCGACAACGCCGCGGTGCCGCCCGACCAGAGCGACCCGCGCGATCGGGCCACCCTGGCGCGGATGCGCGAAGTGCTGGAGTTCATGGAGACCGGCACCAGTTGGATCGACGAGATGAACCGGCTCGATCCCAAGACCCTGATCAAGCTGCTGAAGATGGGCGCGCGCATCCAGCAGTTCGTGCGCGGCGCGGCCAAGCCGCTGCCCGAACCGCAGGCGCAGGGCGGCGGCGTGCTGTTCGCCGACGAAGACGAGGCCGCCGCGGCGCAGGCCCAGGCCGTGCCGCCGCGCGAGCGTCCGTCCTGAGCCTCGCCCCCTTTTTTGTCCATCAATTTCTGTAATTACCGAAATAACTGTAGGAGATGATCATGAGCAAGGATCCGATCCGCGACGCCGTCGAACCCGTGGTCGCCCTGTACGACCGCGCCTGCCCGCTGTGCCGCACCGAAATGCACCGGCTCAAGGCGCGCGACCGCCGCGACCGGCTGCGCCTGGTCGATATCGCCGCGGCCGACTTCGACCCCGCCGCCTGGGGCTTCGAACTGGAAGCGCTGCGCAACGCCCTGCACGTGCGCGGCGCCGACGGCCAGTGGCGGATCGGCGTGCCCGGCATCGCCGAGGCCTATCGCGCGGTCGGCCTGGGCTGGCTGACCTGGCCGTTGCGCGTGCCCGGCGCCGGCCGCGCCGCCGCGCGCGCCTATCGCTGGATCGCGCCGAACCGGCATCGCGTCTCGCGCTGGCTCGGCTATCGCGAAGCCGGCACCGAGCCGGCCCCGCGCTGCGACGACGGCCATTGCCCGGTGCATTACTGAGGACGCGGTCATGGACCTGCACACTCTGTTTCTGAGTCTGTTGCTGCTGCAGATCGCGATGGGCGCGCTGGACACCGTCGCCCATCACGAGCTGATGGAAAAACTCGCCAACCGGCGCAGCGCCGCGCTGGAACTGCGACTGCATGCGGCGCGCGGCCTGGTCTACGGCCTGCTGTTCCTGGTGTTCGCCTGGCTGCGGCCGCAAGGGCTGTGGCTGGCGGCGGTGTGGGCGCTGGTGCTGGTCGAGGTCGGCATCACCCTGTGGGACTTCGTGGTCGAGGACGCGACCCGCTTGCTGCCCAACAGCGAACGCGTGCTGCACACCATCCTGGCCGTCAACGGCGGGGCGATGTTCGCGGTCTACGCGCTGGCCACGCGCGGCGACTGGGGCTTGCCGAGCGCGCTGACGCCGGTCGCGCACGGCTGGATGTCCTGGGCCTTGAGCGCGGCGGCGCTCGGCATCGGCCTGAGCGCGCTGCGCGACGGCCTGGCCGCGCGCGCCAACGCGGCCGAACCGCCGCCGCGGCCGTTGCTGGGCGAGCATCCGCAGCAGCATTTCCTGGTCAGCGGCGGCACCGGCTTCATCGGCACCGCGCTGATCGAAGGCCTGCTCGCCGGCGGCCACCGCATCACCGTGCTCAGCCGCGATCCGCGCCGCGCCGCCTTGCGTTTCGGCGGCCGCGCGCGCTGCATCGCCGACACCGCCGAACTGCGCGACGACGAGGCCGTCGACGTGGTGGTCAACCTGGCCGGCGCGCCGGTGGTCGGCCGGCGCTGGAGCGCTGCGCGCAAGCGCGCCTTGCTCGCCAGTCGGGTCGGCACGACGCGTGCGTTGCGCGCCTGGTGCGAGCGCGCGCAGCGCCGGCCGGCCTTGTGGCTGCAGGCCAGCGCGATCGGCATTTACGGCGCACAGGCGCGCAGCGGCCCGGAGCGGCGTGCGCCCGAAGCCGTCGCAGACGATTTCGCCAGCGAACTGTGCGTGGCCTGGGAGCGCGCCGCTGCGCCGATCGCCGAGCAGGGCATGCGCATGGCGACGCTGCGCCTGGGCCTGGTCCTGCACCGCAGCGGCGGGATCCTGCCGATGCTGTCGCTGAGCGCGGCGCTGGGTTGCGCGGCCACGCTCGGCAGCGGCCGGCAGTGGTTCGCCTGGATCCATCTCGACGACGTGCTGGCCTTCGTCGAGGACGCGGTGCGCCACCCCGGCGTGCGCGGCGCCTACAACCTGGTCGCGCCGAGCGGCTGCACCCAGGCCGAGTTCGCCCGCGCCCTGGCGCGCGCGCATCGCCGCCCGGCCTGGCTGCGCGTGCCGGCCTGGCCGCTGCGCGCCGCGCTCGGCGAGATGGCGACCATGCTGCTCGACGGCCCGCAGGTCGAACCGCAGCGCCTGCTCGATCAGCGCCATCGCTTCGTACACGCCGGCCTGGACAGCGCGCTCGCCGTCCACGCGCCCGCACCGCATCTCGATCATGAGGGTGGAGAACACCCGGGGGAGTTCCATGGAACGGTCGAACATGGCCCGGCTGGCGCCGGCCGCCTGCGTTGAACCGGCGCTCGCCGGCAGCGATCGCGAACGCACGCCGGCGCCCGCCGCGCCGCCCGCCGCGCACGATCTGGCCGCGCTGCTGCGCGCCGCGCTGGGCCCGCGCTGGGCGCTGCTGCATCCGCATATCCGCGCGCGTTTCGCCCTGGCGCCGGAGGAGGGCCAGGCCGAGTATTTCGGCACCATGCACCAGGTGCGCTGCACCCGCTTAGGCGGCCTGTTCGCGCGCTTGATCCGCTACGCGCGGGTGCTGCCGCACCACAACGCCGAACAGGTGCCGTTCCGCTTCGACGTGCAGCCTCTGCGCGAGGGCCTGGGCTGGCTGAAGACCCGCACCTACCACTTCGCCGACGAAGTGTTCAGCTTCCGCTCGCGCATGAGCCTGGGCCGCGACGGCGAGTTGCTGGAGCGGTTCGGCGGCGGCCTGGGCATGCGGGTGCGGCTGGAAGTGCTGCCGAACCGGCTGGTGTTCGTCGACGACGGCTATTTCCTGCACTGGCGAGGCTGGCGCCTGCCGCTGCCGCGTCCGCTTTGGCCGGGCCGCTTCGTTCTCGTGCATAGGGATCTGGATGCGACGCGCTTCGAAGTCAGCATCGACGTCGCGCATCCGTGGTTCGGGCCCTTGTTCCACCAGGACGGAACGTTCGAGCGCATGGAGAGCGCGCGGGGCTGAAACGGCGGCAGGGAATCCGCCGGACAGGGGGGGGCAGGGAAGCGGCGACAGGGAACGTAACTCCGGGCCAGGGACGGCCGAGGCGAATCGCGACGAAACCCGCCTGTCGCGGAAAAACCTACTGCCGTTGCTGACTGGGCAGTCTGCGATGAAACCCCGTTGTCGCCATCCCCGCGAAGGCGGGGATCCAGGGCTTCATCGATGCATGACGCTGAAGTCTCTGGATGCCCGCCTGCGCGGGCATGACGGCTTGGGGGCGAAAACCCACTGTCGTGGCTACGACTGAGAACCGAAGGGACGGAGGGGGTTAAGCTGGCTTAACCCCCTCCGTCCCTTTCCGCGTCCGCCTGCACAGGCATGACGAGACGAGCGAACGAAACCCACCTACCGTCATCCCCGCGAACGCGGGGATCCAGGGCTTCATCGCGACCAGACCCTGAAGTCTCGGAATGCCCGCCTGCGCAGGCATGACGAGGCGAGCGATCGCCGCGATCCCGCTGGCGGCGGTTCCGCGCCCAGATCCGCGCCTACGGCGCGCGGAACAACACGTTGTAATGGAACCGCCGCCCCGCGGTCGCGCGCAGCTTCTTCGCGTCGCGGTGCTCGGGATTGATCAGCGCGTTGTATTCCTCCGGCACGATCACCGACGGCACCAGCAAAATCGCCGAGGCCTGGCTGCTCAGCCATTGCGCGCCGACGCGCACGCTGGCCTGGCCGGCGGGCACCGCGTCCCAGCCGCCGGGCAAGTCGTGCGGCGTGAACTGCACGCGCGCCTTCCACACCGCGGCCGGCACCTCGATCGAGACCACGTGCCGGTTCAGGGGCAGACCGTGTGCGTCGACATAAGCGGCGGTTTCCAGCGCGGCCAGGGCCAGCGAGGTCGCGGTGTAGAGCACGCGCTGGCCGTCGTCGTTCCAGCGGCCCGGGTACTTGGCCGCGCCCGCGCCGCTCAGATCGTCGGCGCGGTAAGCGCGGGTTTCGGTAGCGATGCGCCAGAGTCTCATCGGCCGGGCCTCGTCCTTGCGGCGGCGCGGCGCGTCACTGGTAGGCGCCGCTTTCGAGCGAGCCGAGCAGGCGCGCGACCACGTCGAAACCGCTGGGCGTGTCCAGCAGATCGGCCGGACGACGGCCGCCCAGGGCCGGCTGCGGTTGCTCGATCCAGCGCCCCAGCCAGCGCGCCAGGTCGAACTCGCCGGCCTGCGCCGACACGCTGGCGTCGACGATCGACTGGGCGATCACCATCAACCGCAACAGCCCCAGCGCGGCCTGGCCGCCGGCGCCGGCGATGCGCGCCTGCTGCGCGGCCTTGTTCTCCGCGGTGGCCTTGGCGATGCCGAGGATGTTGAACATCCGCACCGCCGGCAATTCCATGCTCGCGGCCATGTCCTTGATCACCTGCGCCGGCACGCCTTCGCGCTCGACCGCGACCCGCTGCAGCGGCGTGGCCGTGCGCAGATAGCTGACGTAGCCCTTCAGCGTCGCCGGGCCGATGTCGGGCACCGGGTCCTTCAGCGAAGGCGCGCGCTTGCGCGCCGGGTAGGGCGCGTCGCGCAGATTGAGCGGGCTCTCGCGTAGCGTGGTCTTGCCCCGTTCCAGGGACTTGAGCGGCGGCTTGGCCGGCGAGGGCTTCTTGGCGGCTTTGGTCATGGGATGAGCGACGGAGTTGTCTGGATTGGGACTGACATTAGCATAAAATTAGACGCATTGCCCAATTTGGCGCGACCACCCCCGGCCCGGGCCGAGGGCCGGCGAGGCGACATGGCCTGGACGGGAGCGGTGCTAGATTCGGCCGCAGAACCTCGAATGCCGACCCGGAGCCGAACGATGGGCCCAGCGAAGCCGCTCTCCCGCCCAGCAGCCACGCCCGCAACGAACCAGTCCGCTTCGAAGCCGTCCGCCTCGAAGCCGCCCGCATCATCGTCGCCGGCGGCGCCTGCGGCGGATCATGCCCGCCTCGCCGCCGAACAGGCCGCGCTCAAGCGCGAACTCAGCCGCGTCTACGCCGAAGCCTGCGGCTGCAAACGTCGCGGCGAGCGCTGAGCCGCGGTCAACGGGACCTATGGCCGATACCGCGGCGCGGCGGTGTCGGCAGACTGCGTTGGCGGTCCCGGCGCCGACGGCGCGAACGGGGCGGCCTCGGCCGGAGAGCCACCGGCGTACGCCCGCCCCGGCCGACGATGACCGAAACGCCCGTTCTGCGGATCAGCACCGATCCGGCCGAGATCGACCTCGGCCGCGTCCACGATTTCCTGTCCAACCGAAGCGGCTGGGCGCAAGGCATCCCGCGCGCGACGCTGGAACGCGCGATCGCCCATTCGCTTTGTTTCTCCGGCCTGATCGGCACCGAGCAAGTCGCGTTCGCGCGGGTGGTGTCCGACCGCGCCACCTTCGCCAACCTGGTCGACGTGTTCGTATTGCCGCAACACCGCGGCCACGGTTACGGCAAGGTCCTGGTGCAGGCGGTGCTGGCGCACCCGCAACTGCAGGGCCTGCGCCGTTTCACCTTGGCCACCGCCGATGCGCACGGCCTGTACGCCCAGTTCGGCTTCGCCGCGCCGAGCCGTCCGCACACGCTGATGGAGCGCTATGCGCCGGACATCTACCGGGCCGGCTGAGCCGGGCGCAGGCTCTGAGACACCGCCCGACTACACTGGCCGGGAGCCGACGAGCGGGGCCGCGATGCGGTCTGGCAGGCCCGATTCCGGTCGCAGCGCCATATCGCGCAAAGTCGCAGCGTCGCGGCCGCCGTCTCCACGCCGCCAACATCCCGGTCGTGCTGAACTCGCCACTTGCGGTTGCTATGCTTCGCGCCGGTCGCCGGCCCGAGGGGGCGCCGTCGCCTTCAATGCAGTAGGTAAGGAGTCGCCATGAATTGCCGCTCACGCATCCTGATCGCCGGTCTGGGCCTGACCTTGATCGCTGCGCTGCCGGCCCAGGCCCAGCGCCAGCGCGGCGGCGGCAAGGCCAACGCCGACCGGGCGGTGTACGACGCGGCCATCGAGCGCGCCTCGCGCGTCTGCCCCGACCACAGCGCCGAGCGCACCGGCCCGGGCATCCGCTCGATCCCCGCCAGCGCCCTGCGCATGATCGAACAGCGCGACTTCGTCCTCTGCCCGGACCTGCGCCTGGACGCCCAGACCCCGGTGGTCTGGTACGGCCGCCAGGGCGTGTTCGCCTGGAACCCGCAGGCGCGCGGCGCGGTCAAGCTGCTCGCGACCAAGGCCGGCGCCTACGCCCGCGACAACTCCTTCCCCAAGCAAACCGTGGTCTGGAAGCCCAGCGGTAAAGAGGCCGAAGGCGCGTTGGTGCCGACGTTCCGCGGGCGGATGGTGCGCTGAGTTCGAGCGAGTCAGGGCCGCGCTAGGCCGCGCTTACTGCCAATGCTGCAACGTCGGCGGCTTCGTGCCGCCGGCCGGGTCCAAGGACGCGGCGTTTCGCGCCTGCGATGCCGGCGACACCGGGAACTGAGTGCGCGCGACCGCCGATATGCGCTCGTAGGTATCGCCGAACGCGTCGAAGTAGGAACAGTCCCGCAGCCCGCCGTCGAGCCGGTTGAGGTGATGCGCGCACTGGGAAACGCCGGCGTTCCACAGGCCTTCGTTGCGCGCGTCGAGTGCCGGTAGCTGCCCTTGCTGGATTTGCGCCTGGACGCCTTTCAGCGTTTCCGGGATTTGCCGCTTGGCTTCGCAGGCGATGTGGTACAGCGCGAGCACGGCCTTCAGATCCTGCGCCTGGAACGACAGCGTCGCATCCTGCACCGCATGGAACAGATCGATGGCGATGCAGGTCTTGGCCTGCGCGACCTCGAGCAAGCGCGGCGCGGTGTGGATCTGGAAACGATCGATCCCAGCCTCGTTCCAGTCCGGGTCGATCTCGCGCACGATGCGCTTGGCGCCGGTGCGGTCCAACGCCAGGCGCGCGGTATTGATGTCTTCCATCATGTCCTGGAACACCAACACCAGGGTCTGCTTGATCCGCTCGCTGCGGTGCAACTGCTGGCGATGCCACAGCCAGAACGCGCCCAGCACGGCGATGACCGCGGTGCAGACGCCGGCGACCGCGTTGACCACGTAATCCGGCAACGGCTCCAGCCACGGCATCGCCAGCACGACGCTGGCCAGAAAACCGAGGCACGCGCCGGCGGCGGTCCAGATCGTCCTTGTCTGCCAGGGGGTTCCCATGACCCGGCTCCTTGGGCGTGCGCCCGTGGCTTCGTAGCGATTCTATGACTGTGGGCGCATCCAAGTGCCAGTGTGGCATCGCCCTCAGACCGTCGTGACACGGATTGGCCCCGCAATAAAGTTTCGATAGGGCGATCCGAGCGCGAAGGCCGCTCCTGAGGACCGCCATTGCCAGGAGTGGGGGCTTCGATTGAAGAACAAGCCGATCCGATGGGGCGAGCTTGGTTACTCGTTAAGGGGGGGCACTATTGTGATTCTTTGCACATCGATCCCTGGCAGTCGATTAGCAAAGAACGCCCGGTAGATGGACAACTCGCCCGGTACGTGTTGTCACTGATGAGCGATACTCCGCCGGCTCCGCAACCTCGTTCTGATGCGTACCTCAGCGCAGCTTCGTATGCGGTTCCGCCCTGTGGAGCCGCGGTTTCTTGTGTCGCGGTGGCAACGGAAACAGGCTCGGTGCGAGCCGAGGTCTGGTCGAACACATAAATCGCCAGACCTGAGCCGGCCTTACGATAGCTGGCGACGCTTGATCCTATCCCGAATGCCGAATTGCCACTGGCCCACGCGTTACCTACACCGACGCTGCCGTTGTATTGGTCGCCTACGTTCTGCAGAAGGACGCCATTTGCACCATATTTAGCGGCTTCGATTTTCAGTCGTTCGACAGCCTTGTTTGTCTTCTGTTGAGCAGTGATAGCCCAAGAGGCGTCGCTGTTCGATTCGAGTATGGCGATTTTTTCGAAGCGTTCTGGTGGGTCTACGTAGAGCCTCACCTGGCTTGGGTCAATTGGCGGTCTTGCAGTTCCAACGAGAATGCTGGACGAAACGCATCCGGTCGCGCCGACGATGAGCGCGAGTAAGATCAGGCAATTACGAAACATCGGCCCCCTCCATTTCGTTGATTTCACCTACGCGTTGAGCATTGGCGGCTTTGCCCGAAGGTCGCGCGCGAGCGTGCGCCTCAAACGCTAAAACGTTGTCACGGGGTCTAAACGGCAAACTCCGGTGAGTTAGGCCAGGCTTTGCAGGCCGGTTCAGGGCATCGATCCTCGCCGACAGCTTTTCGGCCAGCGCCCACAACATTCCGTCCGTCCATCTTTCCAAGATGTCTTCCCTTTCTGAGGTCGCTCGATCAACCTTGCGCGCGGTATTGATGTCTTCCATCATGTCCTGGAACACCAACACCAGGGTCTGCTTGATCCGTTCGCTGCGGTGCGGTGCAGACGCCGGCGACCGCGTTGACCACGTAATCCGGCAGCGGCTCCAGCCACGGCATCGCCAGCACGGCGCTGGCCAGAAAACCCAGGCACGCGCCGGCGGCGGTCCAGATCGTCCTTGTCTGCCAGGGGGTGTCCATGACCCGGTTCCTTGGGCGTGCGCCCGTGGCGATGGCCCGATTCTATGCCTGCGGAAGCGACGGGAGAGAAGCGGCGTGCCCGGACGACTCTGCGGGGCGAAGCTCCGCCGATCAGTCGGCGATGCCGAAGCGTTGCTTGAGCCGGGCGATCGTATCGATCCAGGACGCGGCGCGCGGGCGCGCCACGCTGTTCTGATTGCCGAACAAGCCGGGTTCGTGGATCGCCTGCGCCAGCGGCACGGTCTTGATCCAGTCCACCCCGACCACGTATTCGGCGTTCTCCGGGTCGTCGGCATAGCGCGTGGTCTTGGCGATCGCCGGCGCGACTTCGACGATGGGGCGCGTCACGCCGTCGACCACGACCTTGAAGTCGTCGACCGGCACGGCTTTGGACACCACCCGGCCGACGCCTACATAGCCGCGCTTGGGGCTGCGCACCCAGATCCGGTCGCCGGGGTTGAGCAGGTTGAGGGTGCGCGTGTACCACGAGCCGCCGCCGGCGGCGAAAAAGCCGTACTTGCTGGCTTCTTCCCAGGAGCGGTCGGGGTACTCGCCGAAGCTGGCGTAGAACTCGCGGTTCCAGCCGGCCTGGTCCGGCGTCGGCGACGGCGCCTCGGTGGGGTCGCGCAGCCAGGCGCGGGCCAGGTACTCGCGGTCGCCGTCGCGCATCACGTGAACGAATACGGCGTTGATCGGCAATTCGTAATGTTCGGCCAGGTAGTCGCACAGGCGCCGCGTGCGCTCGTCCATGCCGGCGACTACGAGCCACAGTTCGTGGGTGGCATCCAGTTCTTCGGGCAGTTCGTGGCCGAAGCGCGCCTTGAAGGCCTGGTCCAGGGTCTGCCCGGCCGTGCGGTTGGGGTTGTACTTTTCGAACAGAGTGTTGAGATCGCCCAGACTCAGCTCGGCGACCCAGGCGCCGTAGTCGAGCAGCTGCGCCACCGCTTCGCGCCGGGCGATATCGCGCTTGAGCTCAAGCACGTACAACCGCCCGGCGCGGTCGATCGCGAGCAGGTCGATGCGCTCGTTGTCGAAGGCGTGAACCTCCTTGCCGACCAGCATCAGCTCCGGCGCGACGATGCTGAGGTCGCGGATCAGCCACTGCTGCAGCCGATTCTCCTTGTCCGACCCGCCCAGGGACAGGCGTTGCGGGCTGTCGCCGTCCACGCGCCAGACGCCGAATTCGATGCTCATGGGATTCCATTCCTTCCGGCCGGCGATCCCGGCGGCCTATTTTCTCCTGTGGCCGGTACAGCGCAAGCGCATTGCAAGACGTAACCAGAGCGCGCCGCGGGCGATGCTAATCTTGGTGTCCCGCTCATGCATGGACCGCATATGCTCGCCCGCTTGCGTCGTTTGTTCGGAGGTCCCGCCGCGGCCGCGAGTCCGGCGCTGATCGGGGTAGCGGCGCCGGAAGTGGCCATGCACTGGCAGGCGGACACGCGTCAGCCGATCCCGGATTGGGAGCGCCTGGCGCAAGCTGAGGACGGCTCATGGTCGGAGCCGTTGCGGGACGCTTACTGGACCCGGGCCGGCGAACACTGGCTGACGGCGCTGGCCGAGTCGCTGGGGCCGGACTACGGCCTGCAGGCCTCGGACCGCTTTCTGCTGCTGTCGGCCCTGTCGCCGGAGCAGGGCAGGGCGTTCCTGTCGTTCTGCGAATCGGCCCGGCGCCGGATCGTGCGCAACCTCGGCGAGCTCGCGCTGCCGCCCGGCGGCGGCAAGCATGTGTGCCTCATGTATGCCGATGAGGATGCGTATTACGACTACATCGCCCACTACTACCCGGACGGCGGCGAGTACGCCATGTCCGGCGGCATGTTCATCCGCGCCGGTTACGGGCATTTCGCCCTGTTCGAGGGCGATATCGACGCCATGCGCGCGACCATCGCCCACGAAATGACCCACGCCCTGCTGTCGCACCTGCCGATCCCGATGTGGCTCAACGAGGGCATGGCGGTCAACACCGAACACAGCCTGTTCCCGCAGTTGGCCGACCCTCGGACACAGCTCTACTCGCCGGCCGAGATCGCACGCAAGCATGCCGCGTTCTGGAACCCGCAGCGGATCCAGGAGTTCTGGTCGGGCGCCTCGTTCCTGCGCACCGACGACGGCAACCTGCTGTCCTACGATCTGGCCAAGAAGATGGTCGGGCTGGCGGCCGGCGATCACGCCGCCTTCGTCGCGTTCGTCCTGCAGACGCAGGCCTGCGATGGCGGCATCGCCGCCGCCGAGCGCCTGGGCTATCCGCTGGAAAACCTGGTGGTCGCGGTGCTGGGGCCGGGGAGCTGGGCGCCGCAGCCGCAAGAGTGGTCGGAGGTTCCCGAGACCGCGGCGACCGCAGCCGAGCCCGAACCCGAATCGCAAGTCTGATCGGCCTCGGAGCGCCACGGCGGAACGAGCTTATCGCTCCAGTTCCAAGCGCATGATGGTTTCGTCGAACTCGTCCTGCTCGACCACCCGGAAGCCGAAGCGTTCGAAGAACGGACGCATGATGTCGTGTCCTTCGACGTAGCAGACCGAGATCGCGCCGCAGTCGTCGCGCCGGCGGATTTCATCCAGCGCCAAGGCGACGGCGCGGGTGCCGATGCCCTGGCCCTGGCGGCTCGCGTCGACCATCAACTGGTCGATGAAGATCTCGTCCGGCCGGCCATTGCGCAGATTGGGATAGTACTGGAGGAAGCCGACCGGCTCCTCGTCGAGGTAGATCGCGCGGTTGACGTAATGCTGGTGGAACTTCGACGCGGCGATCGACTCGGAATTCAGCGCGACGTAATCCTCCTGCTCGCGGGTGATCTCCAGGCAGATCACCTGCACCCAGTTGTCGGCGGTGACCTCGCGCAGGCTGATGTTTGCGTTCATGCATTCGTTCTCCATAGGCGGCGATCGCGCCGACGCCCTACGCCCGCCTCGACGGCCACGGCAATAACGTTGAGGGCGGTGGAGTGCGGCGCAAGGAGTAGCACCGCAAGCGGCCCGGTTGGGCAAGGCCCGGCGCGATGCCGCGGCACGCAACGCTGCGAGTGTCGCTCGAAGCCGTCGCGCTGCGAGGACATCGGTGCGGTATGACCGGTCGCGCAAAAAAAAGCCCTCGATCGCTCGAGGGCTTTGGTATTGGTGGAGGTGGGCGGAATCGAACCGCCGTCCGAAGGCACTCCATCCCCGGCACTACATGCTTAGCGCTCCGTTGGATCTCGTCCCGGGACAGCACGGCGCGCAAAGCGCATCCCCGGACCAGCCTGCTATAGGTTGACCCGGAGCTGGCAGGCGGCCGCTCCGGGCGATTCCGTGATAGTGACCCTACGCTGCGAGCACGGACACAAGCAGTTTCGGGGCTTACGCCTTAAGCGGCGAGAGCGTAGTTGTCGTCGTTGGCAACTAGAAGTTTGCAGCTGGATTTACGAGGAAAGCTACCCCCTCGGCATGCGCCAAGCGATTTCGCGACCCCCGTCGAAGCCAGTGCACCCCCGGGGACAGCCAAACTGCGCTGACGTGTTCAGTATAGGGCCTGGCGGCGCGTTCTCAAGCACCGCGTCAGCGGTCGGCGGGCGGGGTTCAGCCGCGGCGCCGGCTCAGTTGCCGTCCAGCAGCTCGATCAGGGCGCGGCGCTTCTTGCGCGAGAGCTTGCGCATCAGGCCCATCAGGCGCAGTTCGTCGGGGTCGCTGTACTTGGCGGCGTTCTCGCGCACCGACAGCGATTTGCCTTCGATCGTGCCGCGGCCGGTGGCCAGCCATTCGAAGCTGACATGCTGCTGCACGGCGATCTGCAGCATGCGCTCGAGTTCGGGCAGGGCCAGGCCGACCAGCCATTTGCGGGCGGTCTCGCGGCTGACGTCGTAGTAGGCGGAGAGGGCGCCGGTGCGGGCCCGGCCCTTGGCGAATCCGGAAAAATCCAGGGCCTGGTGCAGGCGGTTGGCGAATTCTTGGTGGGGCGCGTTGGTCATGGGGTCTCGCCGGAGCATCCTGCAGGGCTAAACGTCGGCGCCGCCCGTCCCGGGCCGCCGGCCGAGGGGAGGATAGCGCAACTCATTGTTGCGTACCCCCTCGCCAAAACATCACTCTTTGCGGTCGTTGAAAAGAGCAATTTGTGGTGGTAAGTTGGCCTGGCATGGATGCAAGGCCGGAGATCAGGACATGGACTCGAAAGGCAAGGCGGGATCGCGACGCGGTTCCGGGCAGGGATCGCGACAGGCCGCACAGGACGAGGGCGCACCGCTGCCGCGGCTTGCGCCGGCGCGCGAGCCCAATCCCATCGAACGTTATATCGCCTGTTTCGCCACCGCGCGGGCGGCGGCCGAGGCGGCGGGGGTGTCGACCGCGATGCTGCGGCGCATGCGCGGGCGCGGTTACGTGTCGACCCGCGGCCGCGCGCTGGTGATGGCGCAGGCCTGCGGCTTCCGGATCCAGGCGGCCGAGTTGCTGGCCTTGCCGGCGGAGGCGAAGTGATGCGCGCGCGGCGGTGGTGGGCGGCGCTGGGACGGGTCGCGTCGGGCGCCTGGCGTCCGCTGCCGGGGCGTCCGCATGCGCCGTGGGGCGGGCGGATCGAACTGGCCCGGCGCGCCGACCGCAACGGCCGCGCGCTGCTGGAACTGGCCGACGAGATCGAGCGCTTCCTGGCCTGCCAGCAGTGGGAGGGAAGGCCGGTGAGCCTGCAGCGGCACTGGCCGCGGCTGTGCCGGCAGGTCGCCGCCGAACACCTGGAGTGCATCAACCGGCTGATGCTGGACGGCGCCTGGGACGAGGAAAACGCGGCACGGGGCAAGGATTGAGCGCCCGGCGGCGGGCGTGAGTGCGGCGCACACGAAGGGGCAGGTATGCTTGATCGGATGACGACGAGCGATCCGGCCGAGCACGCCCCTTCGGCGTCCGGCGACGACGATGCCGAGCTGAGCGGGCTGATGCCGCGGCGCGGCTACCTGTTGGCGCTGGGCGTGTTGATCGGTTCGCTGATCCTGGTGTTCACCGCCTGGCGCATCGCCCGCGACCGCGAGTTGCGTTCGGCCCAGGCCGAGTTCGTCGGCCGCACCGTGCAGGTCACCGAGCTGATCCAGCAGCGCCTGGTCAATTACGAACTGGTCGCGCGCGGCGGCGTGTCGTTGTTCGCGTCGGTGCAGCGGCCGACCGCCGAGCAGTGGCGCGCCTACGTCGACGGCATGAACATGCAGCGCCGGTTTCCGGCGACGCTGGGGCTGGGCTTCGCCGGTTACGTGCCGCAACGGCTGTTGGTGCAGTTGCAGAGCGAATGGCGCGACGCCGGCTACGGCCTGCTGACGGTGCGTCCGCAGGGCATGCGTGAGGTGTACGCGCCGATCCTGTTCCTGGAGCCCAGCACCCAGGCCAATGCCGCCGCGGTCGGCTACGACGTCTATTCCGAAGCGGTCCGGCGCGAGGCCATGGCCGCGGCGATGGACACCGGCCAGGCGCGGCTGTCGGGCAAGATCCACCTGATCCAGGACGGCCCGCAGGCGCAGGCGAGCGGGCTGCTGCTGACCCTGCCGGTGTATCTGGGCGGCGGCCGGCCGCAGTCGCCGTCGCTGCGCCGGGCCGAGATGCAGGGCTGGGTCTACGTGCCGTTCCGGATGGAGCGCTTCGTCCAGACCACGCTCGGCGGCAGCCACGACGACATGCTGTTCCGGATCTACGACCGCAGCGGCGGACGCGACACGTTGTTGTACGAGGCGCCGGGCATGAAGGGCCAGGCCGCGGCGTTCGTGCATCGGGTCAGCTTCGACATCTACGGCCGCAGTTGGCGGATCGACTACCAGTCCGCGCCGGTGGAGCAGGCGGTGCCGCGCTTGAACGCGCTGCGCAACATGTTCGCGCTGGGGCTGTTCTCTTCGTTGCTGCTGTACGGCATCGCCTTGATGCTGGCGCGCACCGAGTCGCGCGCGCGCAACATCGCCGTGCGCATGACCGAGGACTTCCGCCGCAGCGAGGCGCGTTTCCGCAGCGCCATGCAGTACTCGGCGATCGGCAAGGCGCTGCTCGACAGCGAGGGCCGCATCGTCGACGCCAACCCCTCGCTGGCCGGGATCGTCGGCACCGGCATCGAGCCCTTGCGCGGGCGGCGTTTCGAGGACCTGCTGGAGCGCGACGACGGCGACGGCGCGGAGGAGGGCGACGGCCGCACCGACGAGGACGGCGTGCACCGCGCCACCCGGCGCCTGCATCGCGAGCACGGCGTCGCCCGCCAGGTGCAGCTGACCTATTCGCCGGTGCCGGGCAACGTCGGCCAGGACATCACCGGCCTGGTCCAGGTCGAAGACGTCACCGAGCGCCTGCGCGCCGAGGCGCGGGTGCACGCGCTCAACCGCACCCTGGAGGCGCGCGTGGCCCTGCGCACGCGCGAGCTCAGCCAGGCCAATCAGGAACTGGAGGCCTTCGCCTACAGCGTCTCGCACGACCTGCGCGCGCCGCTGCGGGCGATCGACGGCTTCAGCCGCATCCTCGGCGAGAAATACGCCGGCCAACTCGACGCGGCCGGCCGCGACTACCTGGGCCGGGTGCGCAAGGCGGCCTCGCGCATGGGCGACCTGATCGACGCGCTGCTGAAGATGTCGCGCCTGTCGCGCGGCGAACTCAAGCACGAGAGCGTGGACCTGAGCCGGGTCGCGGCGGAGCTGATCGAAGAGCTGCGCCTGGCCGAACCGCAGCGTGCGGTCGAGGTGCGGATCGACCCGGGCATGCGGGTCATCGGCGACACCTCGCTGCTGCGCAACCTGCTCGGCAACCTGCTCGGCAACGCCTGGAAGTTCAGCCGCGACCGCGATCCGGCGCAGATCGCCTTCGGCCTGCGCGAGCTGCCCGGCGGCGGGCGCGAGTTCTTCCTCAGCGACAACGGCACCGGCTTCCCGCAGGCCTATGTCGACAAGCTGTTCCGGCCGTTCCAGCGCCTGCACAACGTCGAGGATTTCGCCGGCCACGGCATCGGCCTGGCCTCGGTCAAGCGCATCGTCGAGCGCCACGGCGGCACGATCCGCGCCGAGGGGCGCGAAGGCGAGGGCGCGACGTTCTACTTCACCCTGCCGTTGGAGACCGCGCGCGGGGAGTGAGGGCGGTCGGGCGTCCGCGGCGTCGATGCGCAGCGGTGCAGGTGCGGTTTCTGCGGCGTGCCGGGTCGCGGCTTATGACCGAAGGAAATCCCCTTGGGACGCCGCTCCTACAGGAGAGGCCAGCGTCGCTCGATGGCGTCGCTATCGGGTTTCTGCGCGTCCCGGGTCGCGGCTTACGCCGCTCCTACAGGGGGGGCGGAGTCAGGCGTCGCGGTTGTGGCGACGCATGACCCGCTGCTTCTCGCGCGCCCAGTCGCGTTCCTTGCTGGCCTCGCGCTTGTCGTGGGTCTGCTTGCCCTTGGCCAGGGCGACCTCGATCTTGACCTTGTTGCCCTTCCAGTACAGCGCGGTGGGCACCACGGTGTAGCCGTCGCGCTGGACCCGGCCGATCAGGTTGTCGATCTCGCGCCGGTGCAGCAGCAGCTTGCGGGTGCGGCGTTCCTCGGCGACGACATGGGTCGAGGCCGAGATCAGCGGGGTGATCTGCGAGCCGATCAGGTAGATCTCGCCGTGCAGGATCACGGCGTAGCTTTCGGTGATGTTCGCCCGTCCGGCGCGGATCGACTTGAGCTCCCAGCCCTGCAGGGCCAGGCCGGCTTCGAAGCGTTCCTCCAGGTGGAATTCGTGGCGCGCGCGCTTGTGCAGCGCGATGGTGCCGCCGGCGGCGCCCTTTCCTTTATCCTTGCCGGCCTTGTTGTTGGTGTTTTTAGCCATGCCGCGATTGTCTCCGATCCGGAGGCGGTTTGAGTAGCCGGCGGGGCGGCGGGGGGCTTCGCGGCCCTGCGGACCCTCGGCCGGCGATGCTTGCGGCAACGGGCGGCCCGGTCCGGCCGGCTTGAAACCAGCGTTGCGATCCCAACTAGCGAACACGATGCCTACCATCCGCCGCTCCGCCTTGGTCGAACACTCCGCCGCGCGCATGTTCGCGCTGGTCAACGACGTGGCCGCCTATCCGCGCCGTTTCGACTGGTGCGAGCAGGCGCAGATCCTGGAAGTCTCCGAGCAGCACATGGTCGCGCGGCTGGACCTGGGCCTGGGCGCGCTGCGGACCTGGTTCACCACCCGCAACAGCCTGTCGCCGCCGCATCACATCGAGTTGCAACTGGTCGACGGCCCGTTCCGCAAGCTCGGCGGGCGTTGGGAGTTCCATGCCCTGGACGAGTCGGCGTGCAAGGTCACCCTGACCCTGGAGTTCGAGCCGGCGGTGAAGCTGCTGGGCCCGGCGCTGGCGCTGGGCTTCCAGAGCCTGGCCGACCGCATGGTCGACGACTTCGTCCGCGTCGCCGACCGCGGCGCCGAGCCCGGCGCGCCGGTGGCCGGGGCGGCGGCGACGTGAAGATCGAGCTGGTCCGCGCCTGGCCGCGTCGCCACGAGGCCTTGACGCTGGAACTGGCCGAGGGCGCGACCGTGGCCGCGGCGCTGGCCGCCGCCGGCTGGCAGGACGCGCCTGAAACGGTCGCCTATGCGGTGTTCGGAGTGCGCGCCACGGCCGACACCGCGTTGCGCGACGGCGACCGGATCGAGTTGCTGCGGCCCTTGCAGCTCGACCCCAAGGAGGCGCGCCGGCGCCGCGCGGCCGACCGGCCGCTGAAGCCGCCGCCGAAGAAATAGCCCGGGGCGGTTGCGCACGGCCGGGCCGGCCAGTGTGCGAACGGGCGTGCTTTCGAGAACGGGCTGAGAGGCGCCGAGTGCCCGCACCGGCGCCGGAACGAGGCGCCACAATGAGGCGCCACAATGAAAGACGGCCGCCCTGCGGCGGCCGTTTCTGACGATGGACGGAGCGGGATCAGCTGCCGCGACGGCGCTTCTTGTCCTTTTCCTTGGCCAGGTTACGGCCGAACTGCTTGACCGAGGCCTTGGCGATTTCCGGATCCTGCTCGGCGAAGTAGTCGCCTTCCCACTTGGTCAGGGCGTCGTTCTCGAACCACAGGGTCAGGTTCTTGCGCGAGGTGTGGCCGAGGCGGTCCAGGCGCTGGGTCGAGGTGTAGTCCCAACGGTTCTGGTGGAACGGGTCTTCGATCGACGGGGTGCCGAGCAGGATCTGCACCTGCTGCTTGCTCATCCCGGTCTGGAGCTGGTCGACCGCGGTCTTTTCCAGCAGGTTGCCCTGGTAGATCGGCTGCTTGTAGATGATGCCGCAGCCGGCGGTGAGCACGGAAAGCGAGAGGACGAGCAGGAGCTTACGCATCGGGTCGGGGTCTGCGGCAGTCGAAGGCAACGGGGCCGATGATACACTGAAGCCCGCACCCACCAAGGGCGGGCACGGGCGCGCGGCGACCCCTCGCGTTCATCCGCCATTCCGGCCCAGCCAGCCCAGTCCGCTCAACGCGCAGGCGCTCGCGGCCTGGCCAGCCGGTCTAGACCCGGGCCCGATGCTTCGGGCCGCAAACGATCGCAAGGAACACCGCCATGGAATCGCAAGACCTGCGCAACGCCGGACTCAAGGTCACCCACCCGCGGATGCGGATCCTGGAGCTGCTGGAGCAATCCAAGCCGCGCCACATGACCGCCGAAGACATCTACCGGATGCTGCTGGAAAAGGGCGAGGACATCGGTCTGGCAACGGTCTACCGCGTGCTGACCCAGTTCGAATCCGCCGGCCTGGTGCTGAAGCACAATTTCGAAGCCGGCCAGTCGGTGTACGAGCTCGACCGCGGCCACCACCACGACCACATGGTCGACATCGACACCGGCAAGATCATCGAGTTCGAAAGCGCCGAGATCGAGGAACTGCAGCGCAAGATCGCGGCCAAGCACGGCTACGAGATCGAGGAGCATTCCTTGGTGTTGTATGTGCGCAAGAAGCGCTGAGGGGCTGGGAATCGGGAATGGGGAATGGGGAATGGGGAATGGTTCGAGCGGTTCTGCGCCGCTTGATCGTTCGTGATCCCTGAGCGGAACCGTCGATTTCCCTGGACGTTGGACTAGGCCCGCTCGATGCGGGCCTTTGTTTTTTGGGGGCGGGACGGATGAAGCCGGTTCCGATGCGGGCCGGGCTTCAATAGCGGGCTGGTTTCATCGGATCGCCCCGTGGGGCTTGGAGGCCCCAAGCCGTCGCTCACGCGAGCGCAGGCTCTGCTTTACTGCGGCGTAGCCGAACATCCACCGCCTTCGGCGGGCGGACGCTCCCGCTTCAGCGGGTGCAGGACGTCTTGCGTTCTCGCTCCAAACGCCCTGGATTCCCGCGTTCGCGGGAATGACGGTGAGGGGAGCGCGTGAAGAGGGAAGTGGGGTAGTCGCTGCGCGAAGGCAGGGACTGTGCGCCGACGGCCTTAAGAAAAGCGCGCGGAGCCTTACGCGTCATCGCCACAGGGCTGCGAAGCCCCGAGCGCCATCGCCACGCCCGCTCTTCCCATTCCCGATTCCCCACTCCCCATTCCCGGCTCTCACCCTACATCCGCCAGCAAGCGCCGCGCCGCGGCGCGGACTTCCTTGCTGAGTTCGATGCCGCCGAGCATGCGGGCGAGTTCTTCCTCGCGTTGCTTGGCGCCCAGCACCACCACCGCGCTCTGGGTGACGCCTTCGCTGGCGGCCTTGCTGACCCGGTAGTGGGCGTGGCCCTGGGCGGCGACCTGGGCCAGGTGGGTGACGCACAGGACCTGGCGGCTGGCGCCGAGGGTGCGCAGTTTCTGGCCGACGATCTCGGCCACCGCGCCGCCGATGCCGGAGTCGACTTCGTCGAAGACCATGGTCGGCACCGCGTCCAGGCCGAACGCGGCGACTTCGATCGCCAGCGAGATGCGCGAGAGTTCGCCGCCGGAGGCGACCTTGCGCAGCGGCCGGGCCGGCTGGCCGGGGTTGGCCGCGACCATGAATTCGACCCGTTCGCCGCCCTGCGGATCGGGGCGGTCTTCGTCCAGCGGTTCGATCGCGACGTCGAAGCGGCCGCCGCCCATGCCCAGTTCGCCGATCAGCTCGGTGGCGCGCGCGCCGAGCGAGCGCGCCGCCTCGCGGCGGGCCTGGCCGAGCGCGTCGGCGGCGCGGCGCCAGCCGGCGCGCGCGGCCTCGATCTCGCCGTCCAGGCGCTCCAGGCGTTCGCCGGCGCCGCGCAGCTGTTCCAGCTCGGCGGCCAGGCCGTCGCGGGTCGCGGCCAGGTGTTCCGGCGCGATCCGGTGTTTGCGCGCCAGTTCGTGCAGGCGGCCCATCTTGTGTTCGATCTGCTCGAACTCGGAGGGATCCAGGTCGAGGTCGTCGCGGACCCGGTCGAGCAGCGACACGGCCTCGTCGATCTGGATCGCGGCCTGGTCGAGCATGGCCTCGACCTCGCCCAGGCGCGGTTCGTGTTCGCTCATTTTCTGCAGTTCGCCGCGCACCTGCTGCAGGGTGCGGGTCAGCGACGGGCCCTCGTCGCCGCCGAGCCGGGCGAAGGCGCTTTCGCAGGCGGCGATCAGGCCGGCGGCGTGGGCGTGGCGGCGGTGGTCGGCGAGCAGCTTGGCCAGCGCCTCGGGCTCCAGCGCCTCGCGCTCGAGTTCGGCGTGCTGGTGTTCGAGCCAGCCGATGCGGTCGCTGACGTCGCCCTGGGCGAGCAGGGTCTCGCGCTCGCGCAGCAGCGCGCTCCAGGCGCGCGCGGCGCGTTCGACCGGTTCGCGCTGGGCCTCGCAGCGGCCGTAGGCGTCGAGCAGGCCGAGCTGGCTGGCCTTGGACATCAGCGCCTGGTGCTCGTGCTGGCCGTGGATCTCGACCAGATGCCCGGCGAGGTCGCCGAGCTGGCCCAGGGTGACCGGACGGCCGTTGATCCAGGCCCGCGAGCCGCCGTCGGCGCGGATCACCCGGCGGATCTGGCACACCGCGACGTCGCCGTCGCCGGTTTCGTCCAGTTCGTTGTCGCGCAGCCACTGCGCGGCCTGCGGGGCGTCGTCGAGGGTGAAGTCGGCGACCAGCTCGGCGCGGTCGGCGCCGTGGCGGACCACGCCGCTGTCGGCGCGCAGCCCCGACAGCAGGCCGAGCGCGTCGACCAGCAGCGACTTGCCGGCGCCGGTCTCGCCGGAAATGACGGTGAGCCCCGGACCGAAGCTGAGTTCGGCGGCGCTGACGACGGCGAATTGCTTGAGCGAGAGATGGGCGAGCATGCGGCGGCGATTGTGCCTTGACGGCCGGCGGCCTGGGAATGGGAGGCGGACAGCGGCGTAGGGTAGGGGGAGGGTGGCTCAGGGGGTGAGACTTTGGGGCCGGGAATCGGGAATCGGGAATCGGTAGAGCCCTCGGCTTGAGAGAGACGACAGCAGTCACAGTGGCGCCGCCGTTGCCTTTCCGATTCCCCATTCCCGATTCCCTATTCCCCGCTCCAACCCTTGCACCCACCCGCCGCGACGCCTATATCCACCCCATGACCCGCCGATCGCCCGAACCCGTCCTCGACCCGCGTGCGCGGCAGTTGCTGCGCACCCTGATCGGCCGCTACATCCACAGCGGCGAGCCGGTCGGGTCGCAGACCCTGGCCCGACACGCCGGGCTGGACGTCAGTGCGGCGACGATCCGCAACATCCTGGCCGACCTGGAAGAGGCCGGGCTGCTGAGCGCGGCGCACGCTTCGGCCGGGCGAGTGCCGACCGCGCAAGGCTACCGGCTGTTCGTCGACTCTTTGTTGCAGGTGCGGCCGCTGCCGGAGGGCGAGGTCGCGCGGCTGCGCAGCGAACTGCCGGCCGGCTCGGGCACTCAGGCCCTGCTCGGCAGCGCTTCCGAGCTGCTGTCGGCGATGACCCATTTCGTCGGCGTGGTCAGCGTGCCCAAGCGCGAGCAATTCGCGTTCCGGCGCATCGACTTCGTGCCGCTGGACGCGCAGCGGGTGCTGGCGATCCTGGTGTTCGCCGACCAGGACGTGCAGAACCGCATCATCCAGACCCGCCGGCCCTACGACGGCGGCGAGCTGGAGCGGGTCAGCAATTACCTGAACGCTCATTTCGCCGGCCGGCCGGTGGCCGAGATCCGCGCCACCCTGGTCCACGAATTGCGCCATGCCCAGGCCGAGATGCAGGCCCTGTTGGCCCAGTCGGTGGAGCTGGCCGAGCAGGTGCTGGCCCCGGACGGCGACGACATGGTCCTGGCCGGGCAGACCCGGTTGATGGGGCTGCAGGAACTGGCCGACCTGGACCGGCTGCGCGAGCTGTTCGAGGCCTTCGCCCGCAAGCGCGAGATCCTGCAGTTGCTCGAGCGGACCGTGCGCGCGCCGGGGGTGCGGATCTTCATCGGCGAGGAAACCGGGCTGGCGCCGCTGGAAGGGGTCTCGCTGGTGACCGCGCCGTACACCGCCGGCGGCCGGGTGCTGGGGGTGCTGGGGGTGATCGGGCCGACCCGGATGGCCTACGACCGGGTCATCCCGGTGGTGCAGGCCGCCGCCGACGCGCTCGGCGATGCGTTCCAGCCCGGCGAGGGCGGCGAGCCCCCGCAGCACCCCGGCTCCTTGTAGGAGCAGCCCCCGTTTCCAAAGGGGGGAACAGCAAACGCTACGGGCCTTGCGGGTAGGAGCGGCGCGAGCCGCGACCGCGAACCTGCGCTGGCCGGCGCAAGCGGCCCGGAAGGCAGAAGCAAATCCCCCCTAACCCCCCTTTTTCAAAGGGGGGAACAGCAAGAGCGAGGCGAACGGCGGTCAAGGGGTAGGAGCGGCGCGAGCCGCGACCGCGAACCCGCGCTGGCCGGCGCAAGCGGCACGGAAGGCAGGAGCAAATCCCCCCTGGCCCCCCTTTTTCAAGGGTCTTAGGAAGCAAAGCTGCCTCATAACGCAGCTATCTTCCTGAAATGAATAAGAAAAATAGGTACTACAGCCGTTCGAAAATCAGCGAGGCCCGATTTCGGGCCCTCGTGCGCTGCTGGGCCCTGGACCTGACCGCGACCAGCACCGCGCAACTGACCGGGTTGAGCGTGCGATCGGTCAACTCGATCTTCCTTGCCTTGCGTCGTGCCATCGCCACCGAATGCGAGCAGCATTCGCCGTTCACCGGCCAGGTGGAAGTCGACGAATCCTTCTTCGGACCGTGGCGCGTGCGCGGCAAACGCGGCCGCGGCGCCGGCAAGAAAACCATCGTCTTCGGCATGCTCAAACGCGGCCAGCACGTCTACACCCAGATCGTCCCCAACTGCAAAACCGCCACGCTTCAGGCCTTAATTCGTGGGCATATTCGCCTGGAGAGCGAAATCCTCTCCGACTGTCTGTCCAGCTACGACGGCCTGGTCGACCTGGGCTATGCCAAGCACTGGCGCATTCGCCACAGCGGCAATCATTTCGCCGAGGGCGACAACCACATCAACGGCATCGAGAGCTTCTGGAGCTTCGCCAAGCGGCGCCTGGCCAAATTCAACGAGGTGCCCAAGGCCACCTTCTACCTGCACCTGAAGGAGTGCGAGTTCCGCTTCAACCACCGCCACGAAGACCTCTACCGGGCGACCCTCAAGTTGCTACGATCCAACCCACTCTGAGGGGCTGTTTGCTTCCTAAGACCCTTTTCAAAGGGGGGAACAGCAAAGGCGATGGCGTTTCTGGGTAGGAGCGGCGCGAGCCGCGACCGCGAACCCGCGCTGGCCGGCGCAAGCGGCCCGGAGGCAGGAGCAAATCCCCCCTAGCCCCCCTTTTTCCAAAGGGGGGAACGGCAAGGGCGACGGCGTTTCGCTTCGGCCGACCGGACCGCGCAGCCGTTCACGAACCCCGCGGCTCGGCGTCGATCCCGGCCGATCGGCGCAGATCCCGGCACTTGAATGGCGCCGGCGCGGCCCCATAGCTGCCCCTGTCGCGGATGGACCGCCAGGAACCAGCATGAACTCACACGATCTGAACCCCGAATCGGCCCAGGCCGCCCAGGACGAGGCGCCGGCCGGAGATGTGTCCGAACTCGACGCCCTGCGCGCCGAACTGGGCAAGCTGCGCGAAGACTCGCTGCGCGAACGCGCCGAGCTGGACAACCAGCGCAAGCGCGTGGCGCGCGATATCGAGATGGCGCGCAAGTTCGCCAACGAACGCCTGCTCGGCGACCTGCTGCCGGTGATCGACAGCCTGGAGGCCGGCCTGGCCGCCGCCGGCGAGGACAGCGGCGCGCTGCGCCAGGGCATGGAACTGACCCTGCGCCAGTTGCTCAAGGTCGGCGCCGACAACGGCCTGGTCGCGGTCGACCCGGTCGGCCTGCCGTTCAACCCCGAGCACCATCAGGCCATGAGCCTGGTGCCGGCGCCGGGCGTGGCGCCGAACCACGTGGTCCAGGTCTACCAGAAGGGCTGGCTGCTCAACGAGCGCCTGCTGCGGCCGGCCCTGGTGGTGGTCAGCCAGGACGCCTGAGATCTGCGTCCGGGTATCGGTGAAGGGCCGGTACCGGGACCGACGGGGCAGGGCACGGGCGCTTGAACTGCCCGGCACCGGGCCCCAGATAGCGAACATCGGCGGCCGGCGCCAAGCGCGCCCCGCCCCTTAAATTCCAAGCATTCGAGAGGGAGCACTAGCAATGGGCAAGATCATCGGCATCGACCTGGGCACGACCAATTCCTGCGTCGCGATCATGGAAGGCGGCAAGGCCAAGGTCATCGAGAATTCCGAAGGCGATCGCACCACTCCGTCGATCGTCGCCTTCACCAAGGACGGCGAAGTCCTGGTCGGCGCCTCGGCCAAGCGCCAGGCGGTGACCAATCCGAAGAACACCTTCTACGCGGTCAAGCGCCTGATCGGCCGCAAGATGACCGACGCCGAAGTGCAGAAGGATCTCGGCCTGGTGCCGTACGCGATCGTCCCGCACGACAACGGCGACGCCTGGGTCGCGACCCAGGACGGCAAGAAGATGGCGCCGCAGCAGATCTCGGCCGAAGTGCTGGGCAAGATGAAGAAGACCGCCGAAGCCTATTTGGGCGAGCCGGTCACCGAGGCGGTGATCACCGTCCCGGCCTACTTCAACGACAGCCAGCGCCAGGCGACCAAGGACGCCGGCAAGATCGCCGGCCTGGAAGTCAAGCGCATCATCAACGAGCCGACCGCGGCCGCGCTGGCCTACGGCATGGACAAGAAGGGCGGCGACCGCAAGGTGGCCGTGTACGACCTCGGCGGCGGCACCTTCGACGTGTCGATCATCGAGATCGCCTCGGTCGACGGCGAAATGCAGGTCGAAGTGCTGTCGACCAACGGCGACACCTTCCTCGGCGGCGAAGACTTCGACAAGCGCGTCATCGACTACTTGGTCGAAGAGTTCCAGAAGGACCAGGGCATCGACCTGCGCAAGGATCCGCTGGCCCTGCAGCGCCTGAAGGACGCGGCCGAGCGCGCCAAGATCGAGCTGTCCTCCTCGCAGCAGACCGAAGTCAACCTGCCGTACGTGACCGCCGACGCCTCGGGTCCGAAGCACCTCAACATCAAGCTGACCCGCGCCAAGCTGGAGTCGCTGGTCGAGGACCTGGTCAAGAAGACCATCGAACCCTGCCGCATCGCCCTGAACGACGCCGGCCTGCGCGCCAGCGACATCAGCGAAGTGATCCTGGTCGGCGGCCAGACCCGCATGCCCAAGGTCGGCCAGGCGGTGGCCGAGTTCTTCGGCAAGGAGCCGCGCAAGGACGTCAACCCGGACGAAGCCGTCGCCGTCGGTGCGGCGATCCAGGGCGGCGTCATGGCCGGCGACGTCAAGGACGTGCTGCTGCTCGACGTGACCCCGCTGTCGCTGGGCATCGAGACCCTGGGCGGCGTGTTCACCAAGATCATCGAGAAGAACACCACCATCCCGACCAAGGCCTCGCAGACCTTCTCCACCGCCGAGGACAACCAGTCGGCCGTGACCGTGCACGTGCTGCAGGGCGAGCGCGAGCAGGCCCGCTACAACAAGTCGCTGGCCCGCTTCGACCTGTCCGGCATCGAGCCGGCGCCGCGCGGCATGCCGCAGGTCGAGGTGTCCTTCGACATCGACGCCAACGGCATCCTGCACGTCAGCGCCAAGGACAAGAAGACCAACAAGGAACAGAAGGTCGAGATCAAGGCCGGCTCGGGCCTGTCCGAGGAAGAGATCGCCAAGATGGTCGCCGACGCGGAAGCCAACCGCGAGGAAGACCAGAAGTTCCATGAGCTGGTGCAGGCCCGCAACCACGCCGACGCGCTGATCCACAGCGCCCGCAGCGCGATCAAGGAGCACGGCGAGAAGCTGCCGGGCGAGGCGATCGGCCGCGCCGAGTCGGCCATCGCCGAGCTGGAAACGGCGATGAAGGGCGACGACAAGGCCCAGATCGAGGCCAAGTCGCGCGCCCTGGAAGAGGCCGCGCAGTCGCTGTTCGCCGCTGCCGGCGCCGGCCATGCCGACGCCCCGGCCGGCGACGCCGGCGCCTCCTCGGCCAAGTCCGACGACGTGGTCGATGCGGAGTTCACCGAGGTGAAGGACGACAAGAAGTAAGCCGGGAATGGGGAGTGGGGAATCGGGAATGGGAGGAGCGGCGAGCGCCGCGACCTGTCAGGAACCCGATTCCCCGTTCTCGTATCCGTAGCTCACGGCGCGCACGCCGCGCCGTTGGCTTTTGATCCAACCATTCCCGATTCCCACTCTCGATTCCCAGCCCATGAGCAAACGCGATTACTACGAAGTGCTGGGCGTTGCGCGCAACGCCGGCGACGACGACCTGAAGAAGGCCTATCGCCGCTGCGCGATGAAGTTCCATCCGGACCGCAATCCGGGCGACAAGGAAGCCGAAGCCTCGTTCAAGGAGTGCAAGGAGGCCTACGAAGTCCTGTCCGACGCGAACAAGCGCCGCGCCTACGACCAGCACGGCCATGCCGCGTTCGAGCACGGCATGGGCGGCGGCGCCGGCGGCCCCGGCTTCGCCGACATGGGCGATATCTTCGGCGACATTTTCGGCAACATCTTCGGCGGTGCCGGCGGCGGCGGAGCGCGCGGTCCGCGCCGCGGCGCCGACATCGGCTACGTCATGGAGCTGTCGCTGGAGGAAGCGGTCGGCGGAGTCGAGAAGCAGATCGAAATCCCGACCCTGGACGAGTGCGAGACCTGCAAAGGCTCGGGCTCGGCCGACGGCAAGGTCGAGACCTGCACCACCTGCAACGGCCGCGGCCAGGTGCGTTTCCAGCGCGGCATCTTCTCGATGCAGCAGACCTGCCCGCACTGCAACGGGCGCGGCCAGACCATCGCCAATCCCTGCGGCGACTGCCACGGCCAGGGCCGGGTGGAGCGGACCAAGACCCTGCAGGTCAAGATTCCCGCCGGCGTCGACAACGGCGACCGGATCCGCCTGACCGGCGAAGGCGAGGCCGGCCCGGCCGGTTCGCCGCCGGGCGACCTGTACGTGGAAGTGCGCGTGCGCGAGCACGAGATCTTCCAGCGCGACGGCGACGACCTGCACTGCGAAGTGCCGATCCGGATCTCCCAGGCCGCGCTCGGCGACTCGATCCGGGTGCCGACCCTGGACGGCGAGGTCGAGCTGCGGATTCCGGCCGAGACCCAGAGCGGCAAGCTGTTCCGCCTGCGCGACAAGGGCGTCAAGTCGGTGCGCAGCCGCCGCCCGGGCGATCTGTACTGCCGGGTGGCGGTGGAAACGCCGGTCAACCTCACTCCCGAGCAGCGCGAGTTGCTGGAGAAGTTCGAGGCCACCTTCGTCGGCGAGGGCGCGCGCAAGCATTCGCCGCGCTCCTCGACCTTCCTCGACGGGGTCAAGGGCTTCTGGGATCGGATGACGTCCTGAGCCGGGCGGCGCGCCGCGCCGCTCGTAGCTGCATTTGGAAAGGGCCGCCCATGCGGCCCTTTCTTTTTTTCGGTGGTCCCGAATGGCCTCCTGAGCCGGGCGGGGCGTCGTGCCGCTCGTAGCTGCATCTGGAAAAGGCTGCCCATGCGGTCCTTTCTTTTTTCGGTGGCGGTCCCGAATGGCCTCCTGAGCCGGACGGCGCGCCGAGCCGCTCGCTGCTGCATTTGGAAAGGGCCGCCATGTGGTCCTTTCTTTTTGCGGTGGTGGTTCCGACAGCGTCGACACCGGCCCGCGCGAGGTGCCGAAACGCAGGCGCGATGCGGCAACCCGCACGTTATCGACGGCGGCCTCGGCATCCCGTTCGAAACGATTCTTCGCCCGATGTGGCGGCTTGCGCGCGCCGGCGGGCAGGAACGCAGCGATGTGCTAGAAAGCACGCGCAGAGCAAGGCGTCGCGATCCGCAGCGCCTCACCGAACGTTCGCTGCCTCGTTCCCATCGACATGGAGTCCCTGATGCCGCTACCTCACGCAACGCCGAACCGGACACCGATCGCGTGGCCTGCGCTCGCGCGCCGGGCGGCGAGGGCGGCCGCCTTCGTGTTGGCCTTGGCGGCCGCAGCGCCGGCCGCGGCCGCCTGCAGCGGCGCCACGCCGACGGCGGTCGCGCAGTCCTTCTACCGCTCGCACTACCTGTTCTGGGACCAGGCGCCGCAGCGCCTGGGAGACGCCGTCGCCGCGCCGCTGCTGGCGTTGCTGCGCAGCGAACACGCTTGCCGCGATGGCGGCGAACTGTGCGCGATCGACGCCGACCCCTGGCTCGGCGCGCAGGACGGCGAAGCGGTGGACCCGCGTTTCCAGGCCGAGGGCCGGGACCGGGTGCGGGTGGCCTACCGCTTCGAGCTGGGCGAGGAACGCAGCGAACGCAGCGCGCAATTGCTGTTCGTCCACGAGCGCGGCTGCTGGCGCATCGCCGACCTGATCTCGCCCGACGGCGGCTCGCTGCGCCGGTCGTTGGCGCAGTTCCACCGCCCTTGAGCGCGGTGTCGGGGCGAGAGCAAAAGCAAAAGCAAAAGCAAATCCCCCCTGGCCCCCCTTTTGCAAAGGGGGGAACGGCAACAGCGACGCCGCCTCGTGTAGGAGCGGCGTGAGCCGCGACCCACGACGCGCAGAGACACCGCCCGTCTTGCCGCTCATCGAAGCCGCATCCGCCCAGGGGGAGGAGCGACGCCAGTCGCGACCGCGAACCCGCACCGCGCGGCGCCGACTGCCGAAGGCGAATGCCCCGCCGCGCTTGCCGTCGCGGCGGCGCAGCCGGTAGCCTGCGCGCATGAGCGCACCCCTACGACTGTTGATTCACGGCGCCTCCGGGCGCATGGGCCAGGCTTTGTTGCGTCTGGCGGCCGAGCGCGACGACGTGCAGGTCGTCGCCGCCTTCTCGCGTTCGCAGCCGACCCAGCGGGTGGTCGACGGCGTGCCGCAGTTCGCCTCCAGCGAGCTCGACGGCGCGCCGGCGTTCGACGTGGCCGTCGATTTCAGCCTGCCGCAGGGCTTCGACCCGGTGCTGGCGCTGTGCGCGCAGCGCGGCAGGGCCCTGGTCTCGGGCACCACCGGCCTGAGCTCGGCGCAGAACGCGGCGATCAACGAGGCCGCCAGCGCCATCGCGGTGGTCTGGGCGGCCAACTACAGCCTCGGCGTGGCGGTGCTGACCGAACTGGTCCGGCGCGCCGCGGCGGCGCTGCCGGGCTGGGACTGCGACGTGGTCGAGGCGCACCACACCCGCAAGCTCGACGCGCCCTCCGGCACGGCCTTGCACCTGGGCGCGGCGGCGGAGATCGGCCGCGGCGCGGCGCCGCATTACGCCAGCCTGCGCGCCGGCGACATCGTCGGCGAACATACCGTGCAGTTCGCTGCGGCCGGCGAGCGCCTGGAGCTGATCCACCGCGCCACCAACCGCGACATCTTCGCCCGCGGCGCGCTCGAGGCGGCGCTGCGGGTGGCCCATCAGGCGCCGGGGCGCTACGGCCTGGCCGAGCTGATGTTTCCCAATCTGTGATGCCGCCCGCGCTCCGCGCCGGGCCTGCGGCGCGAATCGCGCTGCCGGCCGGGCCGGCGCCGGAGCAGAGTGAGAACGCCGCGGACCCGCGGCGTTCTTACTTTCCGGGAGGCAGATCATGGGCAAGAACGGGATGTTCGCGGCCGCTGCGGTCGCCGCGTCGCTGCTGGTCGGGCCGGCCGCCGCCGGCGATGCCGAGACCGTGGTGGCCGGCGCCGAGGGCTACCAGCGCCAGCCGCTGATCCAGATCGTCGACGAGCACGGTTTCCAGCGCGACGGCCTGCGCTGCGGCGCGCCGCCATCGACGCCGCAGCGCCGGCGCGAGGTCGAGCGCCGCCTGCAGCAGCTGCGCGCCGCTACGCCGTTGCGCAACGGCGTGTGGGCGGCGACGGCGGCGAGCAAGACCGTGCCGGTCTGGTTCCACGTGGTCACCCGCACCGACAACACCGGCAACGTCAGCGACGCGCGCATCGCCGAGCAGTTGCAGGTGCTCAACGCCGCCTACGTCGGCCGCGGTTTCCAGTTCGCCCTGGCCGGGGTGACCCGGACCCGCAACAACACCTGGTACGGCAACTGCGTCAACAACGAGATGAAGATGAAGAACGCGCTGGCGGTGGACCCGGCGCGCAATCTGAACATCTACACCTGCAAGCCCGGCAGCTACCTGGGCTATGCCTATCTGCCCGACAGCTATCCCGAGTCGTCCAAGCGTCACGGCGTGGTGGTGCTGCATTCCTCGCTGCCGGGCGGCTCGTCGAGCAACTACAACGAAGGCGACACGGTCACCCACGAAGTCGGCCATCACCTGAGTCTGGAACACACCTTCGAAGGCGGCTGCAGCGAGCCGGGCGATTTCGTCGCCGACACGCCGCCGCAGGCCAGCCCGAGCTCCGGTTGCCCGGTCGGCCGCGACAGCTGCCCGGGCGGCGGCCTGGATCCGATCACCAACTTCATGGACTACAGCTACGACTCGTGCATGAACACGTTCTCCGACGACCAGAGCATCCGCATGCAGGACATGGTCGCGACCTACAAGCCCTCGCTGGGAACGTGAACGGCCTGGCCTGAACGGCCGGTCCGGGCTTGCCTATCCGGGCACGCCGATCCGGGCGGACTGCCTTGAGCGGCTCGCTCGGGCAGTTCGCGCGGGCCTTCCGCTGCAGACCTTCGCGGCGGCCTGAGCGGGCCGCCGCGAAGGTGGGCGGGCGGGGGAGAAACGCCCGGTGGGCACCGTCCAGGCGCCGCCGCAGCGGTCGCGACGGCCCGGTACGGGGCCTGCCCGCAGCGGGGCGACTGCCTGAACGGCGGCCGCGTCCGGGCGCCGCTGCGCCCGGGCCGGGGCGAATCGGGCTGCGCAAACGCTGGCGCCCGGGGGCCTTCGCCGCTACAATTCCGGCTCGCCTGAATCCCGAACGCCGGACCGGTCCAGCACCGCGTCCGCGCTTTGCTGCAACTTGCGTTTTGCCGCAGTCGCGCACGGGATCAGATCCTTCGGCAGCCAAGGCGACCCCCGTGACCCAACCCGCAATCCTCGCCCTCGAAGACGGAACCGTGTTCGAGGGCGTTTCCGTAGGCGCGCCCGGCCTCAGCGTCGGCGAAGTCGTATTCAACACCGCCATCACCGGCTACCAGGAAATCCTCACCGATCCCTCGTACGCGCGCCAACTGGTGACGCTGACCTATCCCCACGTCGGCAACACCGGCTGCACGGACCAGGACGACGAGGCGCGCCAGGTCTGGGCCTCGGGCCTGATCGTGCGCGACGTGCCGCGCCGGCCGAGCAACTGGCGCAGCCAGGTCGCGCTGCCGCAGTGGCTGAGCGAGCGCGGCGTGGTCGCGATCGCCGACATCGACACCCGCAAGCTGACCCGCCTGCTGCGCGACACCGGCGCCCAGAACGGCGCGCTGATGGCCGGAGAGATCGACGTAGCGAAGGCGCTCGAAGCCGCGCGCAAGTTCCCCGGCCTGAAGGGCATGGACCTGGCCAAGGAAGTCTGCACCCGCGAGCGCTACGAATGGACCGCCGGCCAGCTCGACCTGGACCGCAACGCCTTCGTCGACGCGCCGGCGCGCTTCCACGTGGTCGCTTACGACTTCGGGGTCAAGCTGAACATCCTGCGCATGCTCGCCGAGCGCGGCTGCCGGGTCACCGTGGTGCCGGCGCAGACCCCGGCCGCCGAGGTGCTGGCGCTGAATCCGGACGGCGTGTTCCTGTCCAACGGCCCCGGCGACCCGGAGCCCTGCGACTACGCGATCGTCGCGATCAAGGAATTCGTCGCCCGCAAGATCCCGACCTTCGGCATCTGCCTGGGCCACCAGCTGCTCGGCCTGGCCTCCGGCGCCAAGACCCTGAAGATGAAGTTCGGCCATCACGGCGCCAACCATCCGGTCCAGGACCTGGATTCGGGCCGGGTCATGATCACCTCGCAGAACCACGGCTTCGCGGTCGACGAGGCCAGCCTGCCGGCCAACGTGCGGGTCACCCACCGCTCGCTGTTCGACGGCAGCAACCAGGGCATCGCCCTGACCGACGCGCCGGCGTTCAGCTTCCAGGGCCACCCGGAAGCCAGCCCCGGCCCGCACGACGTGTCGCCGCTGTTCGATCGCTTCGTTTCGCTGCTCGAACAGGCCAAGGCGGCCTGATGAGCGCCGCGCCGGCCTCGCCGCCGCGCCGACGCCGCTGGCGTCTGCGCGCGCTGGCGGCGCTGGCGCTGCTCGCCGCCTATCCGGCGTTCGTGCTGAGCGCGGTGTACGCGCAGTGGCTCGGCGCGAACCTGCCGGGCGGTCGCAACGGCCCGGCCGATGCCTACCGGCACAGCCTGGCCAGCGCGATCGTCGCCTACACCGCGTCGCCGCGCTGCGTCGACTGGGTCACGGCGGTGATGGAGCGGGGCGGCGAGGGCAACCCGAGCCGGGCCATGGACGCCCACAACAACCGGATCGGCGCGCGCCTCGGCGCCGCCGCTCCGACCTGGACCGCGATGCAGCGCGAGGTTCGCGCCGCGGTCGACCATGGGGCGATCGATGCGCGATCGCCCGACCAGATCACCTGGCGCGCCCCCGAGACGTGGCAGGAACGACTTTACTGAGGACGACATGCCCAAGCGTACCGACATCAAAACCGTCCTGATCATCGGCGCCGGCCCGATCGTGATCGGACAGGCCTGCGAGTTCGACTACTCCGGCGCGCAGGCGTGCAAGGCGCTGCGCGACGAGGGCTACCGCGTGGTCCTGGTCAACTCCAATCCGGCCACGATCATGACCGACCCGAACATGGCCGACGCCGTGTACATCGAGCCGATCAACTGGCAGACGGTCGAGAAGATCATCGCCAAGGAAAAGCCCGACGCGCTGCTGCCGACCATGGGCGGCCAGACCGCGCTCAACTGCGCGCTCGACCTGGCCGACAACGGCGTGCTGGAGAAGTACAACGTCGAACTGATCGGCGCCTCGCGCGAAGCGATCCGGATGGCCGAAGACCGCGAGCTGTTCCGGGTGGCGATGAAGGAAATCGGCCTGGAATGCCCCAAGGCCGAGGTCGCCCACACCCTGGAAGAGGCGATCGACATCCAGACCCGGGTCGGCTACCCGACCATCATCCGTCCCTCGTTCACCCTCGGCGGCAGCGGCGGCGGCATCGCCTACAACCGCGAAGAGCTGATCGAGATCGTCAACCGCGGCCTGGAACTGTCGCCGACCACCGAAGTGCTGGTCGAGGAATCGGTGCTGGGCTGGAAGGAATTCGAGATGGAGGTGGTCCGCGACAAGGCGGACAACTGCATCATCGTCTGCTCGATCGAGAACTTCGACGCGATGGGCGTGCACACCGGCGACTCGATCACCGTCGCCCCGGCGCAGACCCTGACCGACAAGGAATACCAGCGCCTGCGCGACGCCTCGATCGCGGTGCTGCGCAAGATCGGCGTCGACACCGGCGGCTCCAACGTCCAGTTCGGCATCAACGCCAAGAACGGCCGGGTGGTGGTGATCGAGATGAACCCGCGCGTGTCGCGGTCCTCGGCGCTGGCTTCCAAGGCCACCGGTTTCCCGATCGCCAAGATCGCCGCCAAGCTGGCGGTGGGCTACACCCTGGACGAACTGCGCAACGAGATCACCGGCGGCGCGACCCCGGCCTCGTTCGAGCCGAGCATCGACTACGTCGTCACCAAGATCCCGCGCTTCGCGTTCGAGAAGTTCCCGCAGGCCGACGCGCGCCTGACCACGCAGATGAAGTCGGTCGGCGAAGTCATGGCGATGGGCCGCACCTTCCAGGAATCGCTGCACAAGGCCCTGCGCGGCCTGGAGACCGGCAAGGTCGGCCTCGACCCGACCGGCCTGGACCTGGCCAGCGAGGACGACCTGGCCCGGCTCAAGCGCGAGCTCAAGGAGCCCGGCCCGGAGCGCATGTTCTACATCGGCGACGCGTTCCGCGCCGGCCTCAGTGTGGAGGACGTGCATGCGCTGTCGTTCGTCGATCCCTGGTTCCTGGACCAGATCGAAGAGCTGATCGCGACCGAGCGCGACGTCGCCGAAGCCGGCCTGGCCGCGCTCGACCAGGCGCGCATGCGCGCGCTCAAGCGGATGGGCTTCTCCGATGCGCGCATCGCCCAGCTGACCGACACCGACGAGACCGCGGTGCGCACCCTGCGCCGCGCGCTCAAGGTGCGCCCGGTGTACAAGCGCGTGGACAGCTGCGCGGCCGAGTTCGCCACCACCACCGCCTACATGTACTCGACCTACGAGGACGAGTGCGAGGCCGCGCCGACCAACCGCGACAAGATCGTCGTCCTCGGCGGCGGCCCCAACCGCATCGGCCAGGGCATCGAGTTCGACTACTGCTGCGTGCACGCCGCCCTGGCCCTGCGCGAGGACGGCTATGAAACCATCATGGTCAACTGCAACCCGGAGACCGTGTCGACCGACTACGACACCTCCGATCGCCTGTACTTCGAGCCGCTGACCCTGGAAGACGTGCTCGAGATCGCCGACCTGGAGAAGCCCAAGGGCGTGATCGTGCAGTACGGCGGCCAGACCCCGCTGAAGCTGGCGCGCGCGCTGGAAGCCAACGGCGTGCCGATCATCGGCACCACCCCGGACAGCATCGACCTGGCCGAGGACCGCGAGCGCTTCCAGAAGCTGGTCCAGGAGCTGGGCCTGGCCCAGCCGCTCAACCGCACCGCGCGCAACCCCGACGAGGCGCTGGTCCTGGCCGGCCAGATCGGCTACCCGCTGGTGGTGCGCCCGAGCTATGTGCTCGGCGGCCGGGCGATGGAGATCGTCTACTCCGACGCCGACCTGACCCGCTACATCCGCGACGCGGTCAAGGTCTCCAACGATTCGCCGGTGCTGCTGGACCGCTTCCTCGACAACGCGGTCGAGGTCGACGTCGACGTGATCGCCGACCGCGAAGGCCGGGTGCTGATCGGCGGGGTGATGGAGCACATCGAAGAGGCCGGCGTGCATTCCGGCGACTCGTCCTGCTCGCTGCCGCCGTACTCGCTGTCGGCCGCCACCCAGGAGAAGCTGCGCGCCCAGGTCGTGGCCCTGGCCAAGGCGCTGAAGGTGGTCGGCCTGATGAACACCCAGTTCGCGATCCAGACCGACGCCGACGGCAACGAGACCATCTACCTGATCGAGGTCAACCCGCGCGCTTCGCGCACCGTGCCGTTCGTGTCCAAGGCCACCGGCATGGCCCTGGCCAAGATCGCCGCGCGCTGCATGGTCGGCCAGACCCTGACCTCGCAGGACGCGGTCGAGGAGATCGTGCCGGACTACTACTCGGTCAAGGAAGCGATCTTCCCGTTCGCCAAGTTCCAGGGCGTGGACCCGATCCTCGGCCCGGAGATGCGCTCGACCGGCGAGGTCATGGGCGTGGGCAAGAACTTCGGCGCGGCGATGGCGCGCGCCCAGGAAGCCGGCGGCATCAAGGCGCCGCCGGTCGGCAAGGTGTTCGTCTCGGTGCGCGACCCGGACAAGCAGCGCGTGCTGCCGGTGGTGCAGGAACTGGTGCGCCGCGGCTACAGCCTGGTCGCGACCCGCGGCACCCAGGAGTTCCTGAGCGGGCACGGCGTGGCCTGCGAGTCGATCAACAAGGTCACCGAGGGCCGCCCGCACGTGGTCGACCTGATCAAGAACGGCGAGATCGTCTACATCATCAACACCACCGAAGGCCGCCAGGCGATCTCGGACTCGTTCTCGATCCGCCGCGAAGCGCTGCAGCAGCGGGTGACGTACTCGACCACCGTGTCGGGCGCGCGCGCCCTGGTCAACTCGCTCGACTACCGCGGCCAGGGGCCGGTGTGGTCGCTGCAGGAGTTGCACGCGCAGATCGGCGCGGCCTGATCGGGGCGGCCTGATCGGAGCCGCGGTCGCCGGCACACTCGCCGGCGGCGCGTCCGCGCGCCGCCGGGGCTACGGCGAAACCCCCTGCGGCCGGCCAGGCCGGCGCAGGGCGGCGCGCAAATCCCCGGGATCGGTCACACGTTCCGCGCAGGCGCCCCGCAACGGGGTGCCAAGCCGGCCTGTTCCCGGCACAATGCCGTTACAGTCAAACACGATGGGCCGGCGGCGTCCGGCGAGAGGAAGGCAATGAGAGCACCCATGACCGCGAAGGGCGCGCAGCGTCTGCGCGCCGAGCTGGACGAACTGAAGACGGTCAAGCGGCCGGCGGTGATCAACGCGATCGCCGAAGCGCGCGCGCACGGCGATCTCAAGGAGAACGCCGAGTACCACGCCGCGCGCGAACAGCAGGGCTTCATCGAAGGCCGCATCAAGCAGCTCGAAGCCGAGCTGTCGCACGCCCAGATCATCGACATCAGCCAGCTCAACGCCGGCTCCAAGGTCGTGTTCGGCGCGATCGTCGAACTGGCCGACGTCGACACCGACGAAGAAAAGACCTACCAGATCGTCGGCGACCTGGAAGCCGACATCAAGCTGGGCCTGATCGCGATTTCCTCGCCGGTGGCGCGCGCCCTGATCGGCAAGAACGAGGGCGACAGCGTCGTCATCGAAGCGCCGGGCGGCACCCGCGAATACGAGATCGTCGGCGTCAGCTACCAGGGCTGAGCCGCGGTCCCGCGCGCATGAATTCCGCCACCGTCCTGCTGCCGGCGCGCGAGCGCTACGGCGGCCAGCGCTTCGGCGAAGCCTTCGGCCGCCGGCTCGGCCGCGCCGACCGCCAGGTCGAGGCGGCCGACCAGGCCGCGCGCGCGTTCGACATCCTGCCGCGCGGCTGGCCGGTCGCGGCGGTGACCCGCCAGCGCGACGCCGGCGACGCCGCGCACGCGGCCTGGCTGCGCGCCGATCCCGCCTACGTGCGCCCGGACATCAACGGCGCGCGCCTGCTCGCCTACGGCCAGGCGCTGGCGCTGAGCGAGCGCGACAGCGCCGCGCTGCTGCCGGCGCTGCGGCCGTTGTTCGGCGACGCCGGCTTTCCGATCGACGCGCCCAGCCCGACCCGCTGGTACCTGCGCCTGCCGCGCGAGGCGCGCCTGCCGCGGTTCGCCTCGCCGGAACAGGCGCTGGGCGAGGATCTGTTCCAGCACCTGCCCGAGGGCGAGGGCGCCGAAGGCCGGCGCTGGCGCAGCCTGCTCAGCGAGGCGCAGGTGGTGTTGCACAACCACCCGCACAACGCCCAGCGCATCGCCGCCGGGCTGGCGCCGATCAACTCGCTGTGGTTCTGGGGCGCCGGCGTGCTGCCCGACCATGTGCGCAGCGACTACGCGCAGGTGTTCAGCGACGACGAAGCGCTGACCGCGTTCGGCGCCCAGGCCGGCGTCGCCGCGCAGGCGCTGCCGCCGCGCTGGAGCGCGGGCGAGGGCGCCTGCCTGTTCGACCTGCGCGCGACCCGCGACCTGGCCATCGTCCAGCGCGACTGGCTGGAACCGATCGGCCAGGCCCTGGATGCCGGCGCGATCGAACGCGCGGTACTGGCCTTCGCCGACGGCGAGCGCTTCGAACTGGCGCGTTCGCAGCGCTGGCGCTTCTGGCGCAAGCCGCTGCGTTCGCTGTTGGACCCCGAGCCGGCGCAATGACGCCGGCCGCACGTCTGCGCCGCCGGCCGCCGAGCGAGAGCGGCGATTTTCCCGACAGCATTCCGCCGCTGCTGCAGCGGATCTACGCCGCGCGCGGCGCCACCGACGCGGCCCTCGCCCAGCCCAAGCTGACCCAGTTGCTGCCGCTCGACGGCCTGCTCGGGCTGGAGCGGGCTACCGAACTGTTGGCCGAGGCGATCGCCGCGCAACGCCATATCCTGGTGGTCGGCGATTTCGACTGCGACGGCGCCACCGCTTGCGCGGTCGGCGTGCGCGGGCTGCGCATGCTCGGCGCGCAACGGGTCTCGCACGCGGTGCCGAACCGGATCGTGCACGGCTACGGCTTGTCGCCGGCGCTGGTCGAGGAACTGGCGCCGCTGCAACCCGACCTGCTGGTCACCGTCGACCACGGCATCGCCTGCCACGCCGGCATCGCCGCGGCGCGCGCACGCGGCTGGCAGGTGCTGGTCACCGACCACCATCTGCCCGGCGAGCGCCTGCCCGAGGCCGACGCCATTGTCGACCCCAACCAGCCCGGCGACGGTTTCCCGAGCAAGATGCTGGCCGGCGTCGGAGTGATGTTCTACGTGCTGCTGGCGCTGCGCCGGCGCCTGCGCGAGGCCGGCGTCTTCGCCGACGGCAAGGGCCCGGACCTGAGCGTGCTGCTGGACCTGGTCGCGGTCGGCACGGTCGCCGACCTGGTGCCGCTGGACACCAACAACCGCGCCCTGGTCGCGGCCGGCCTGCGCCGCCTGCGCGCCGGCCAAGGCTGCGCCGGCCTGCGCGCGCTGATCGAAGTCTCGCAGCGCGACTACCGGCGGTTGACCGCGGCCGACATCGGCTACGCGGTCGGGCCGCGGCTCAACGCGGCCGGGCGCCTGGAAGACATGGCGCTTGGCATCGAATGTCTGCTCACCGACGATGCCGGCCAGGCGCGCGAGATCGCCGCGACCCTCAACGAGATCAACGCCGAGCGCCGCGCGGTGCAGCAGCAGATGACCGACGAGGCGCAGAGCGCGTTCGCCCGCGTCGCTCTCGACGCGGCCAGCGCGCCGCTGGCGGTGTGCCTGTACGACGCCGACTGGCACCCCGGCGTGGTCGGCCTGGTCGCCTCGAAGATGAAGGAACGCCTGCACCGGCCGGCGATCGCCTTCGCCCCGGCCGAGCCCGGCAGCGACCAGTTGCGCGGCTCGGCGCGTTCGATTCCGGGCTTCCACATCCGCGACGCCCTGGCCGACGTGGCCGCGCTGCATCCCGAACTGATCGAACGCTTCGGCGGCCACGCCATGGCCGCCGGCCTGTCGCTAAAGCGCGAGGCCTTCGACGCGTTCCGCGTAGCCTTCGAGGCCTGCGCCCAGCGCCTGCTGACCCCGGAGCTGCTGCAGGCCGACATCCTCAGCGACGGCGAACTGCAACCCGCCGAGTTCGACCGCCGCCACGCCGAATGCCTGCGCGACGGCGGCCCCTGGGGCCAGGGTTTTCCCGAGCCTACCTTCCATGCCCACTGCGAAGTGCTCAACCACCGCGTGCTCGGCGAGAAGCACCTGAAGCTGACCCTGCGCGTCGAGGGCAGGGCAGAGCCGCTGAACGCGATCCAGTTCAACGGCTGGGACGGGGTGCCGCCGCCGAAACATATCCTCGTGGCGTTCCGGCTGGAGCCGGACGATTACCGGGGCGGGGATGCGATCCAGCTCAATATCGTTTATCGAGAGTCTGTCTAAAAAGGCGGTTAGATCGATGCACCCAGCCCATCAGTTGATCGCACAACAGATCTCTAGTGCCGCATCTACTCCGCACTGGACTGTCTACATAACAGCTGTTGTCGTTCCCGTGGTTGCATTGATTGCAGCGTGGATCGCATTCCGGCAATCACAGATTGCGCGAAACAAGCTAAAACTTGATCTATACGACAAGCGAATCGCCATCTACGACGTGGTGCGAAAAACTCTAGGCATTGCAACAAGTCATGGAAAGCTGACTCAGGACGATGAAGTTGAGTATCTATCCGGAATTCGCACGGCGCAGTGGCTATTTGGGCCCGAGGTGGCCGAGTATCTGACAAAGACTTTGTGGCACAAAATTGTCGACTTTAGCCTGCATAACGCGATGTTATCGAGCACCGACAGGGAAGAGAGGAGCAAGCATATCCATGCTCGTGCAGAGACAATTAAGTGGCTGGTCGAGCAATACGACGAGCTCGATAAGCTCTGTGGACCATATCTACGTCTTAAACATTGATGTGGCAATTTGACGGAAGTTCGTAACTGTAGATGCGATGGTCGGTGCGATCATCTGGTCCCTCGTGGGCTTGGCTTCACGGTCGAGTTTCGTCTGTCCCGGTGGAAGCCTGAATCTTTAGTTCGGCAGCAGCTGCATCGTGGCTCGTCAGCGAAGAGGGCGTGCGGATCAACGATCCCACTGGCACAGATGCAGCAGCACGCCCGCCGGGTCGTGCACGAACACCACGCTGGCGCCGTAGTCCTGCCAGCGCGGCGGTTGCACCCGCGCCGGGGCGAAATCGCCGTCGCGCAGGACCGAGGCGACGTGCGCATGCCAGGCCGGCGCGTCGTCGACGGTCAGGTGCAGCATGGTGTTTTCGGCGACTTCCTTGATGTAGTAGTCCTGGATGTAGAAGTGCTGTTCTTCGCCCAGGCTCACCAGGGCCAGCCCGCGGTCGACGTCGCGGGTTTCCCAGCCCAGCGCGGCGTAGAAGCGCTTGGACAAGGCGAAGTCCTGCGCAGGGATGAAGGGGCGCAGGTCGGAAACGTTCAATGTGGGCACGATGGCCTCCATGCTCGGGCGCGAAAAACCGCATCGACGGATGCCGCCTTCATGCTGCGTTGCGACCGGATCGCAGCGGATCGCAGCGGATCGGATCGACGCAAGGCGACGCTGGCCGAACCTACCGGCTATCGGGCACCCGATCAAGCGCTCTGCCCCAAGCCGCTCCCCTCATGCTGGTCCCGCCCAGCCGTCCCCCCCTTTGAAAAAGGGTGAGAGCGTGCGCTTGCGAACCGCAGGTTCGCGCACGATCGAACGCCAGCCGGCTATGCCGGCTGGCCGGACGGGCAGGGGGATTTGCTCACAAGCCTCGCGCCGAGCCCCGCCGGCGCCCAGGTTCGAGCCGAACGCATCCCCTCCCGTCCGGCCCGCGCTTGCGTCGCGGATTCAGCTGCCAGCGCCGGCCAGCGTGCGCAGGTTGCGCACCAACCCGCCGAGACGGTGCATGAAGTCCAGGCTGTACAGGTCCTGGGCCACATGGATGTCGGCACCGGCGCCTTCGAGAAAGGCGCGCGCCAGGCTGCAGTGCTGTTCGACCAGTTCCGGCCCGGCCAAGGCCGTCGGCGGCATGCCGAAACCAGCGACCGGCGCAGCCGCTACCGGCGTCGTCAACGAGGCGATCAACTCTGCGGTGCTCGGCAACGGCGCATGCGCGGCTTCCGATAGCGCAGTTTCGGATAGCGTGGTTTCGGACGGCGCGACATCGGGCAGCGCGACATCGGGCGACCGCGCCGCGGCCGCGACCGGGTCGCTCGGCTCGACCGCGGACGCCGCCTCCGCCGGCGCGGACTCGATCGAGAACGCCTGCAGCGCGGCCGCCAGTCCGCTTTGATCGCGCAGCGGCGGCGTCGCCTTCGCTGCGGCGTCCTCGGCGATGCGGATCTGCATCGGTCCGGAAAACTCCGGCATGGTGTCCTTGACCGCGCGCAGGCCGAAGCCGCCGTCGACGGGCGCGCGCGGCGCTTCGGCCGCGAACGCCAGCGAGGTCGGGTCGGCCGGCGACAGCGGCTCGCCGGGATCGAACAGGTCCATGCCGGCGCCACCGGCGCCGTGCCCGGCGCTGGGAAACAGGCTCAGCGGGTCCAGCGGCGTGTTGAGCAGTTCGGCCGGGTCAAGGCCGGCGCCCGCGTGTTCGCCCAGCGGCGAGGGCGGCGTGCCGGGTTCGTCGGCGGGATAGGCGCGCAAGGGATTGCCGGCCGGGTCCGAAGCGGCCAGCGCCGGTTCGGCGATCGCATCGTCCACCACGTCTTCGTCCAGGGTCGCGTCCTCGACCATCAACACGTGGTCGCCGATCTCGATCACGTCGTGGTCGGCCAGCGCGCGCTCGGCGCCGCATTCCAGCCAGCGACCGTTGACGACCACGAAGCGCTTGCCTTCGTTGCGCAATCGCCATTCGCCGCGTCCGCGCACGATGCTGGCCTGGCGCGCGGCGACGTTGCCGTCGACGGCGGGCAGGACCAGGTCGTTGTCGGGAGCGGCGCCGAGCGTGCCGCCGCGATGGTCGAACTGCACCGCTTTGTCGCTTTCGCAGGCTGTACCGGGCCGGCCGACGAGAATCAGTTTCATGACGACTCCTTCATGACGACTCCAGGGGGGAGGCGGCGCTGGCGTACAGGCGCCGCGCGGCGTTCAGGGGCAGGCGAAGGATTCCAGTTCGGCCAGGTGGAACGGATTGCGGCTGCCGCCGACCGCGACCCGCAGCGACAGCTTGCGGCCGCCGAAACCGTAGGACACGACGAAGTCCTCCGGCGCCGCGCCGGGCTTGATCCGGCCGCGCTGGAACAAACGATGCAGGGCCCAGGTGCCCTCGGTGCGGATCGCGTCGGTGCCCGGGCTGATCTGCAACTGCGCGGTCGCGCTGCCGCGCGGACCGGGCCAGGTCATGCTCGCTGGCGTCGGCGGGCCGTGCGCATAGCGCAGGGTCTGGCCGTCGATGTTCAACTGGTATTGCTCGATGGCCGGATCCAGGTCGATCGGGGTGAGCCGCAGGCGGACCGTCGGCATGCGCTCACCCGAGGGAAAAAAAACGTCGCGGATCACCTCGGCGCGCTGGAACGCCACCGGCAGGGCCGCATCGACCGGTTCGGCGCCCGCGCCGGGGTCGCGGAACGACCACGGCTGGGTGCTCATGTCGATGCGATCGGCCAGGTGCTTCTGGTAGAACGCGTCCATCAGCCCGCCCGGAGCGAACAAGCGGGCGAAGTCCTCGGCCGAGACTTCGCGCTCGGCATCGCGCACGAACGGATAGCGGCCCTGGATGATCTGCCGGCATTGCCGGCCGACCGAGGCTTCGGCATTGCCGATCAGGCTGCTGCGGCCGACCCCGCTGACCTGGCGGGTGGTGATGCCGGACAACTCGTCGAACATCTGCCGCAGCGGTATCGGCATGCGCCCGGCTTCGGACTGCAGCTTGCTCAGCACGTCGGGCGGCGGCGGCGGGCTGCCGGTGGCCTGGGCGGACTGGGTCGAGTTGAGGTAGCTGTAAAGCTCGTCGATGGTCTTGAGCGTGCCGTCCAGCGCCGAGGGGCCGCTGCCGTCGGGCGCGTTGCCGGCGACCATGCGCCGCAGCGGATCGAAGTGGTCGTCGACGATGCTCTCCAGGAATCGCTGGTTCTCGACCGGACGGCGGCGGGTCGGCAGGGCATCGCCGAACACGTCGGTCAGCGCCTGCTGGGCCTGGCTGATGCCTTCCTGGGCGCGGCCGAGCAGCGAACGGCGGTCGCCGACGCGTCCGCGCAGCAAATGGGTTTCGCGCGCCACCGATTGCAGGAACAGCTTCAGCGGCGAGTCGGGCGAGGACAGCACCCGCGCGATCTGGATGCTCTGGGTCAGCGACTCGCTGCTGGCCAGGCTGAGGTCGTCCAGATACTGGTCCCAGACTTCGACGTAGTCGTTGAAGTACTCGCGCTTGACCTCGCCGACCAGGCGCCGCCGGGCGATGTCGTCCAGGCCCTGCAACTGGCGCACGCCGAGCACCCAGGCGTCGTCCTTCTCCAGGTCGGAGGTGGCGCTGGAGACCTGCTTGTTGAACACCTCCCAGTAGCCGCGATAGCTGTACAGCCCGGGGATGCCTTCGGTGAGCGGGCGTCCGCTGCGGCGGCGGAACACCAGGGCCGCCTGCGGGCCGCCGGTGCTGACGTAGGTGATCGGATCCATCTCGATCGTGCGCAGCAGCTTGCGCCGCAGGCGCTGGTAGGCGCGCTGGCTGATCGGCACCTGGGTGATGCGCATGCGGGTGGCGTCGACCAGGCCGCGGTCGACCGGATACGGCGAGCGCAACGCGCCGGGCTGCAGCAGGCGGCCGATATGCGCCTGCATGGTCTTGATCTGCTCGCTGGTGATGGTCGCGGGCAGGTTGCGCTCGATGTTCCAGTTGAGCCAGGCGGCGAGGAAGTCGGCGTCGTAGTGCTCGCCGTCGTACAGCATCAGATAGGCCTTCAACGCCTGGTACGAGTACTCGACGTCCTCGGCCGGCGCATCGGCGAGGATGTCGCGCAGGCGCACGGCGAGCTGCGGCAACAGCTTCTCGACCAGGGCGCGGCGGTACAGCGCGTCGCCGGCGCCCTGCACCCGCGCGCCCTGGTAGAGGCCGAAGCGGTAACTCAGCCGCGGATCGGCGGTATCCAGGCTCGGGCTCTGCGGCAGGCTCAGCAAGGTGTCGAGCAACGGCGACAAGGGCTGGACCGCGCCGCTGGGCAGGGTGATTTGCTTGGGCGAGGTGCGTTCGAAGCGCTCGGCGCGTTGGGCGACTTCCTGCAGATAGTCGCGGTTGTTGCGGTAAGAAACCGTCCAGCCCCACACCGCCAGGCTCAGTGCGGCGGCGATCAGCACGCAGGTGGCGACGTGCCCCCACAGGTGTCGGCGCCGCCAGGTCGGATGGGTGCCGGCCAAGCCCGATTCGGCGAACACCACCTCGGAGAAGAAGCGCTTGAGGAACAGGCCCTGGCCCGCGCCGGGGCGCGGCGCGCGCGCCGGCAGCGCGGTCAGGCCCGGCAGGTTGGGATCGGACACCCGGTCGATGACCGCCTGGTGCTGCGCGGCGCTGCTGAGGTAGACGCCGCGCGGCCACAACCCGGACTCGAACTTCGACGCAGCGAAAACGCGCGCGAAGAACTCCTTCAGCACCGGCCCCAAGGTCGAAAACTGTTGCGGGAACACGTACGCCGCCCAGCGGTCGTCGAGTTCCGGTTCGCGTTCCAGCACCTCGTGCACGCCGGCGTGCAGGCGCTCGGCGAGCAGTCCGTATTCGGCGTCGAAGCGCTTGATCGCCTGCTCCGACGACAGCCCGGACGCAAAGGCGAAGCCCCACGCCTGCTCGCGCGCGTCGCGGTCCAGTCCGTCGAAGTACTCGCGGAAGCCCTGCACGCTGTCGAGCTTGGTCAGCAGCAGGTAGACCGGAATCCGGAACCCCAGCCGCGCCTGCAGGTCGAGCAGGCGGCGATGCAGCAGCGCCGCCTGGCGCATGCGGCCGCGGTCGTCCAGGCCGAGCAGCTCGGGCAGGGATACGGTCAGCACCACGCCGTTCAGCGGCTGCCGGCTGCGATGCTTGCGCAGCAAGTTCTGCAGCTGCAGCCAGCGCGCGTCTTCGGCCTCGGCGCGGCCGTCGGCGTCGAAGGCCTGGCCCGGTGCGTCGATCAGCACCGCATGATTGGAGAACAGCCAGGCGTAGTCGCTGTCGCCGGCGTGATCGGAGAACAGGCCGGCCGGGTCGGCGTCCGGGTCGGGCAGATCGATCCCGGCGCGCAGCAGGGCCGAGGTCTTGCCCGCGCCGGGACCGCCGACGACCAGGTACCACGGCAGCCGGTAGCGATACTGCTGGCTGAGCCGGTCGAGCAGCCGCCCCCACAGGCCGCGCGCTTCCGAGGGCATCGTGCCGAGCTTGCGCAAGGCGCCGTCGAAGCCGGCGCGCAACGGATCGTGGGCGACTTCGCGCGGCGCGGCGGCGTCGCGCTTGTGCCGTCCGGGCTGGCGCATCCGTTCCAGCACCCGCGCGCCGCCGGCCTGCGACCAGCGCCAGCGGCGCAGCAGCCGGACCAGCCACCACAGCACGATCGCGCCGCTGAGCACGTAACGCCAGAGCTTGGTTTCCAGCGGCCGCCAGCCGTTGATGTCCAGCGCCGGCCCATAGGCCCAGATCAGCGCCAGCACCAGCAACATCGCCAGGAACAGCCACAGCTCGCGCGAGAACAGGATCGAGAACAACCGGCCGAAGATGCGGAATATCCAGTACATGACGGACCTCAGGGTTGCGGTTGATCGGCCTGCGCCGGCGCCTGGAGAATGATTTCGACCCGGCGGTTGCGGGCGCGGCCTTCTGCGCTGGCGTTGTCGGCGACGGGCTGTTCGGCGCCCAGGCCGACGGCCTGGATGTCCTTCGAACGTTGCAGCGACAGCACCAGCAAGTTGCGCACCGCGTCGGCGCGCGCTTGCGACAGTTCGGTATTGGAGGCGAAGTTCTGGTTGTGGATCGGCTGCGAGTCGGTGTGGCCGATGATCCGCACCGTGCCTTCGGCGCTGTTGAGCGCGCTGCCGATGCGCTGGATGGTCGCCAGATAGCCGTCCTTGAGCTGGGCCGAGCCGGAATCGAACAGGCCGTCGCCGCGGATCGTCACCACGCTGCGGTCGGCCTCGTCGACCACCGAGATGCGGTCGTCGGCCAGCTGGTCGGCGAGCAGGCCGGTGAGGCGGGTCGCCTGGACGAAGGTGTCGAGCTTGGGCAGGGCGATGGCGTTGATCGCCGCATAGGTACGGTCGCCGTGGCCCTGCAGCGTGGTGAGAAAGCCGATGTAGGCGCCGCAGCCGAGCAAGGCGGCCAGCACCAGCCACACCCAGGCCGGCATCCAGCGCCGTTTCGCTTCGGCGTCGGGCGCGGCGGCGCGCCAGTTCGGCGCCAGCGCCGCGGCGGTGGGCGAGCCGGTTTCGCGCAGCAGCTTGAGCAGGCGCTCGCGCACGTTCTCCACCTGCGCCTGGCCGTTGGGCACGATCCGGTAGCGGCCCTGGAAGCCCAGCGCCAGGCAGAAGTACTGCAGCTCCAGGATCTGCCGGTGCGCGTGCGGCTGTTGCGACAGCCGCGCCAGCAACTGGAAGAACTTCTCGCCGCCCCAGGTCTCGTTGTGGAAGGTCACCAGCAGGCTGTGCGCCGACCACAGGCCGCCGCCGCCCCAGGGCGTCAGCGCCGCGGCCTCGTCCAGCGCGGTGCACAGGCAGTAGCGCGCGGCGACGATGGTCTCCAGCGGTATGTCGGCCTGTTGGGCGCGGGTCTGGAACCGCCGCACTTGCGCGGCGAGGTACTCGCGCAGGCGTTCCGGTGAGTCGTGGTGTTTGCTGCGCCGGATCGTCGGCAGCAGATCCAACAACGGATTGGCGGCGGCGACCAGCGGATTGCTGCCGCCTTGGCGGTCGGGCAGGGCGGACGGATCGGTGCCGTCGGCAGCGGACGGCAGTGCGGCGTCGGAGCGCGGTTTGGCGGCCAGGGCGAGCAGGTTCATGGCGGAGATTCCGGCGTGTAGGCGTAGGCGGAAGGAGCGCGGTCGGAGTAGCGCGATGCGTCAGTTGCGGATGGCCCAGCACTCCATGCTCAGGCCGGGCAGATCGCCGGCGAAATGCAGGGCCAGACCGGCGGAGGTTTCCATCTGCCGCCACAGCTCGCTGCCGGTATCCAGCTCGAAGTAGTGGTAGCCGGCGTGATAGGGAATCTGGCGCGGCGCGACCGGCAGGCTGCGGATGCCGATGCCTGGCAGGTGCAGGTGGACCAGGTCGTTGAGCAGTTCGACCGGGCCGATCTTGACCTGGGCCGGGTAGCGGGTGCGGACCACGTCGGCCGGCGCGCTGGCGTTGACCGCGAGCACGAAGCCGGCGGTGCGGATGAGTTCGACGCTGGGGATCTGCGCCACCCACACCCGCGGCGCGCGCTCCTGCAGTTCGATCGCGATCGCGTTCTGTTCCAGCACGGTCGACAGCGAACGGCGCAGTTCGGCCATCAGGGGTTCGAAGCTGGCGCTGAGCTCGTCGTGGCGATAGGTCGGGCGCACGCCGGGACGGCGTTCGGCGGTGGTGTAGGTGGACAGGTCGAACGCCAGCCGCAGCCAGTCGCGGAACAGGCGCTCCGGGTGCAGGCCATCCAGGTTCAGCGCATGCCAGGTGTCGGCCATGCTGCGGTTGATCAGCTCCAGCAGCAGGAAGTCGGCGACTTCGGCCACGCCGCCGCGGCCGGTGTGCGAGAGGCGATGCGCCATCGCTTCGCCGCGTTGTTCGAGCAGGCCGTGCAGTTCGTTGACGAAGCCGGCCAACGGAGGGCACTGGTTGGCGCTCAGCATCGGCGGGATGTAGCGCGGATCGAGCCGGATCGAGTTGTCGCTGCGGCGTTCGAGCACGCGCGTTAGCCCCAGCGCCTGCCATTCCACGCCCAACTGCGAGGCAGGCACCAGGCGGAAGCGCGGCCGGCCGACCTGGATGCTGGCCGGGCCGAACGCGACCGCGTTGTTGTCGGCCATGTCGCAGGCCTGGACGGTGTAGCGCGCCAGCGATTGCTCGTTGTCGGCGTAGATCAGGTCCTCGCCGCCCTGGCGCTGCAGCGGCAGGGCCAGCACCACCAGTTCGTCGCGGCAGCCCGGCGCCACCTCCAGCGGCGGCGGTGCTTCGCGCCCGCCGGCGAACTGGAACGGCGTGCCGTCGGGCATCACCCCGCGCGCCGAGGCCAGCACGATCTTGCCCAGCGCCAAGGCATCGCGGTCGATGTCGTAGTCGCAATAGCCCCAGAAGCAGGCCTGCTGGCCGAGGCAGCGCTGCTGGACGTAGCTTTCCAGATAGCGCTCCTGCTGCTGGAAGTGCTGCGGCCGCAGGTACATGCCCTCCGACCAAACGACTTTGCTGCGCGACAGGTGCGCGTCCTTGATCGGCGATTCGCTGGAAGTCATTTGCGGTTCCGCTGGCTGGATGGGGACGAGGGAGAGGGCGCGGGAATGGCGTCGGTCGGGTACATCTGCGGATAGGGGGGAGGCTGCGCCGGGGCATGAGTGGACGCTCGCGCGCGCTTTCGCGAATCGGCTTTCGGTTTGGTTTGCGCAGCGGCCGCCGGCGCGGTCTTCGAAACCGGCGTGGCGGTAGTCGAAGCAGTCTTTGCCGTCGTCGCGGTAGCGGCCGTGGCAGTCTTCGCACCGGTCGCGCCGGCGGTCGGAGCGGTCTTCGAAGCTGGTGTGGCGGTTTTCGGAGCAGTCTTCGAAGCCGGCATGGCGGCCGCCGGGGCGGTCTTTCCCGTCGTCGTGGCGGCTGCAGCAACCGTCTTCGAAGTCGTCGCGGCGGACTTCGACATCGGCGCGGCGGCTGGCGGCAAGCTCTTCGATGTCGTCGCAGCCGCCTTCGATGCGTTCGCAATGGGCGTCGGATCGGCCTTAAAGGCCTTTTCGGCGATGGTCGAAGCGGCCTTCGAAGTCGTCGCAGCGGCCGGCGAGGTGGTCTTCGCGGCCGTCGCAGCGATCGCCGAGGTGGCCTTCGACGAAGCCGAGGCGACGGCCGAGGCGGCTTTCGGACCCGGCAACGCAGGCGTCGGGACGGTCTTGGACGTTGCCGCGGCGATCGCCGAGGCCGCTTTCGAAGCGGCCGGAGGAATCGTGGGCACGGTCTTGGACGTCGCGGCGGAGATCGTCGAAGCGATCTTCGAAGTGGCCCCGACGGTCGTCGAGGCTGCCTTCGACGTCGTTTCTGCAATCGCCGATGCGATCTTCGAAGCCGCTTTCGCCGCGCGGGTCGGCGATTGCGACGCATCGCGCGCCGCTTGCCCAGGCCGCGGTACGGCGGTTGCGTGGCGCGTTGGCGCGGTCGCACGGGCACCGCGAGTCGGGCTCGGAGCCTCGGCGGCGCGTACGCGCGGCGGTTCGGGCTCGGGCCGGTCGCGCCGGTCAGCAAGCAACCGCAGTCCGCCGGCGCCGATATCGACTTGGAACAACCGGCGGCCCGATTTGATCTGGAAGTACTTGTCCTTGGCCGAGGGCAGGGCGAGCGTCGCCTTCCAGGGCTTGCCCTGCTCGCGATAGCCGACCGCGACGCCGATCAGGCGCGCTTCGGCATTGCCCTTGCGGCGCAGCCGGCGTTGCTCGCCCGGGTGCAGGATCAACTGCTCGCCGCCCAGCAGGTCGGGGCCGAGCGCGGTCTTGTCGTCGTCCTGCAGTTGCGGATAGTCGGCGTTGGAGAACGTCGTATCGGCCTTGAGTTCGTAGATCGCGACCAGCACCGGCGCGGCCTCGCCGCGGGCGTTGCGGTTGGCGTCGGCGGCGACGCGGATGTCCAGGTCGTAGGGCGGCGCGACCTGGGTTTTCAGGCCGGCGCAACCCGCCGACAGCAGTACACAGAACAAACTCAGCAGGCGCACGGGCAGTCGGTTCATGGCGGATCGCATCGCGTCGGAGGATCGGGCGGCCGGGGGCGGCGGTTCAGTTGATGAACACCTTGGTCTGGCAGGGTGCGGCGTCGCTGCCGGTGGTGTTGTTGGAGTTCTGCGAGGTCATGTTGGTCATGCGCGTGGCCGGCGTGCCGGACAAGATGAGCTTGTCGGACCCCTGGGTGTTGCGCGCGGTGGAGCAGAACGTGCCCGACGCCACGCCGCCCTGGCAGCCGCCCTCGTCGCCGTTGCTGGTCGGGGTGATCGAGGCCATGTTGCAGGCCGGGGCGCCGGCGAACTGGATGTGCGGGCAGGCCGATATGGTCTGATTGCGCGGGGCGATGTTCGGAAACGCTTGCGGGATCGAAGCGACATTGCGGTCGGTCGTGACGGCTTGGCCGAAACCGTTCTGGCAGCAGTTCGCGGGTGTGGGCATGGCGGTGCTCCTGGTGAGGCGGCGGAAGTGGAACGGGCTCGAAGATGCGTGCCGGTCAGCCGATATGGATCTGCTCGCCGTCGATCTTGGCCACCCTGTCCGCGGTGACGACGACGTGTTCGGCATGCAGGCGAGCGTCGGCGCTAGCGCTGTAGTCGATCTGCCCGGCGCGCAGGTAATCGACGGTTTCCACGCTGCGCACGCTGTGACGGCTGGCCTGGACGATGCGTTCGGCCGCGGACTCCAGCACGCGTCCGACCACACGCAGCAGGCCGGCTCGGGTTTCGATCCGGTTGCTGCGGACCTGCACGGCATCGGCGTCCAGGCGCGCTTCGCGGGCGGCGAAGGCGAGCGTTCCGGTGTCGGCCTGCAGCTCCTGTTCGCTGCGCAGTTGCAGGCGCTTGCCGCCGAGCAGGCGCAAGTCGCCGTCGATGGCGTGCAGTTCCAGGTCGCCCTGCACCTGCAGGCGCACCGGGCCGGCGTCGGGACGATGCAGCACCGTGCAGACGTAGTGCTCGCTGCGCCCGTCGGACACCGCCCAGACCCGGTCGCGGGCTTCCGGCGGGGTCAGGCAACTGTGGGCGCGACGGCAATGCAGCCGCCGCCCCAGGCGGTCGATCACGATGCCGCCATCTTCGTCGACCGCGAGCACGGTGACCGCGCCCGCCCAGGGGGCTTCTTCGTGGTACAGCAACTCGGCGAACACCGAAGCTGCGCTTTCCTGTTCCTGCAACATGATCGACTCCTTCAGTCGTAGAGGGCATCGCGGCGTTGCGACCAGGCTTCGGCCGCGTACAGATCCGCGTCTTGGAAAATCACGCCGGACTGCCGGCGCCAGGGGCCGCGCGGCAACGTGGCGCGGTGCACGCGCGTGGCCGAGAACGAGACGCCGTCGAAGTCGGCTTCCGAACAGTCGGCATAGGACAGGTCGGCCTGATTGAGCCGGGCGCGGGAGAAGCGCGTGCCGACCGCGTTGGCGCGCAGCATCGATGCCGACTCCAGGTCGGCACCGCTGAGGTCGGCGCGGTCCAGGCGCGCTTCCACCCACAGACTGTTGGCGAAGTAGGCCGATTGGCAGCGCGCGTCGCTGAGATCGGCGCCGCAGAAGTTGGCGTATGCGGCGGCCACCGCCTCCAGGCGCGCGCCGCGCAGGTCGGCGCCCTGGAAATTGCTTTGGGTCAGGTCGGCGCCGGACAGGTCGATCCCGGCCAGGCGGGTGCGCACGAACTGGCTGCGCGGCATGCGCTGGCCGCGCAGCACCTTGCCGCTGAGGTCGCAGTCGAAGAACGCGACCTGGTCGAGCGCCGCGGCGGCGAAATCCGTATTGCGCAGGTCGATTCGGTCGAATCCGACCTGGCGCAGTTGCGCCGATTGCAAGTCGGCCTGTTCCAGGGTGGATCCGGCGAAGATGCAACGATCCAGCGTGACCTCGCGCAACACCGCCTGGCGCAGGTCGCCGTTGAACCACTGGCTCTGGGCCATGCGCGCGCCGCGCAGATCGATGCCTGCGGCGCTGGCCTCGTGGAACACGCATTCCTCCAGTTGCGCCTGGGTCCAGCGCGATTGGTCGAAGCGGCCGCGGTCGAAGCGGCAGGCGCGCAGGGATGCGGCTTCCAGTTCGCCGCGGTCGAAGCGGCAGTCGTGGAAGGCGCAGTCGACGAAGCGCGCGTGCTGCAGTTGCGCGTAGGAAAGATCCACCCGGTCGAACACCGCGCCGGCGATGTCCGCGCCGCGCAGATCGGCGCTGTGCAGGGCCAATTCCGATACGGTGCTGTTCTCGGCCAGGTGCTCGAGCAGGGCGCTCAGTTCCGGACTCATGGCGCGCGCTCCCGAACCGGATAGGCGAAGCTCTTCTCCAGGTAGGTGTCGCGCAGGCGGGTGCTCTGGTCGAGCGAGACTTCCGAAAGGTGGGCGCGGAACAGGTTGGCCATGTCCAGGTCGGCGCCTTCCAGGCGCGCGCCGCGCATGTAGGCGCCGATCAGGTCGGACGAGCTGAGGTCGGCGCCGCATAGCAGGGTGCGGACCAACAGACCGTCGTGGATCTTGGCCCGGCTCAGGTCGGCTTCGGTGAGGTCGGCATCGGTGAAGTCGGTGGTGTGCACCTGCGCGGCGACGAAGCGCGCACCGCGCAGCTTGGCGCCGCGGAAGTTTACCTCGGCCAGTTGGGCCTGGCTGAAATTGGCGCGCGGCAGCACCGCAGCGCCGAGGGAGGCCTTTCGCAGCTGGGCGCGGACCAGGCGCAGGTCGCCTCCGACCTGGGTGTCGTTCAGCGCGAAGCTCTCGATATCGGCCTCCGACAAATCGATATCGTGCAAGCGGCATTGCATGAATACGATTTTGCGAAGTTGAGCTCGGTGAAAGTCGATATCGCGCAGGGTATTGCCGATCAGCATCAGATGGCTGAGCTTGGCGGAGCTGAAATCGATCGCTTCGAGGATGGCGCGATCGAAGCGACAGCGATCCAGGCTGGCAGACGAGAACCGGCAGCGTTGTAGCTTCGCTGCCTCGAAGTTGGCTTCCTTCAGATCGCACAGGCTGAAGTCGGCGTTCTCGCAGATGGCCTGGGCGAAATTGACCCGCTTGCCGACCGCCGCCGAAAGACGCGTGCGGGTCAGGTCGCAACGCACCAGCACGGCGTCGTCCAGTCGGGCGCCGGACAAGTCGGCGTCGGACAGGTCGGCGCCTTCCAGCAGCGCGCCTTCCAGGTGAGCGCCGTGCAGGTTCATGCCGCGCAGGTCGGCGCCGGTCAGGTCGAGTCCGGCCAGGGTTTCGCCGCGCGCATGCAGTGCGGCGACGCGTTCGCGCAGCGTCTGGGATGCGGCCGAATCCAGTCGCGGCGCGGCTTTTTGGTGCTGGGCCGACCAGCGATAGCCAGCGATCAGATCGGTCTCGCAGCGTTGCAGGCGACTCTCCAGCGCGGCGCGATCGGCCGCGTTCGGTGCCCGGTCTGCCAGCGCGTCCAGGTCCGGCCGAGCCAACTTCGGCGGCCCCTGCGGCGCCGGCGGTACGGTCACGGTCTTGCCGTGCGGGTCGGCTGCGACGCGCGCGCGTTCGGTATGTTCCTCGGCCAGGGCATCGGTGGAAATCTTGCGCAGCGCGTCGAGTTCGCGCTCTGCGCGGCGTTGGGTCTTCAGGGCGAATTCCGGCAGGGCATCGGCCGTCGGCAGGGCCGGTACCGTCAGCGCCGGATCGGGCAGGGGGGCGGCGCCGTGGCTCGGCGGCGGCACCTCGCGCAACTGGCGCTTGGCGCGGTCCAGCGCGCGTTGCAGCTTGGGGTCGACGCCGCCGCTTGCGGCCGCGGGCGCTTCGGGCAACAGCTCGGTGGGCAGCAAATCCCGGTCGCGCAAGCAATACAACGCGCCATGCTTGGGATCGTTGCGCCATTGCAGTACCTGCCGGTACCAGGACAACGGCCGCTCCTGGCCGTCCTGTTCGCCGGCGAGCAGCAAGCCGGACAGGTCGCTGGCATCGAAGGCCTCGACCGTCGCCTGGCCATGGAAGATCATGATCGCCTGTTCGCGGTGCGGAAAGAACCAGACCGTGCCAAGGCGCAGCGGAATTTCTTCCAGCTCGCCGCCTCCGCGCCGTTGCACGAAGGCGCGAGCCTTCAGCGCCGGCAATCGTCCATGCAGGCGCGCGCGATCGGGGTGCATGCCGAGAATTTCGTACTCGGCGGCGACGGGAAAGGCGACGCTGCCGGCGAGTTGCTGATCGGCCGGCGCCAGGTTGTAGTAGCGGCGGTCGTGATCGCGCGGCAGGCCGGGGTAGTCGTGCTGCAGCCAGTGATCGTCGACCCGGCCGTACAACTCGCTTCGCTGCGGCCGCGCCGGCGGCAGCGGCGCGTAGCTGGCCGGTGCCGCTTCGGCGCCGGCGCGCGACTGGGCGTAGTCGGCGTATTCCACGTTCGGCACCCGGCGCAGCCCGGTTTCGCCGGTGGCGGCGCCGGGCGCGCCGATGCCGTCGGGATTGGCGTCGTAGCCCGAACCGCCGTAGGCATGCTGCCAGTCCAGCCGAATGCGCTCGTACGGTGTCGGGTCGCTGGTTTCGAAAGCGTTGAGCCAGCAGCGATCGCCGTGCACTTGCAACTGCTTCTCCAAGCCGGCGAACCGCACCCGAACGAAGCCGCGTTCGGCGCTGGCCTGGCCGGGCTCCGGATAGGCGTAGCCGCTGACCAGGTACTCGGCGCAACCCTTGGGCACGGCTTCGTCGAGCGGCATCGGCGAGATCTCTTCGCCGACCAGGCGCCACAGATCCTGGTCCGAGCCCAGCCTGGGTTTGGCGCCGAGATTCACCAGCGCCGCTACCGCCAGGCCGAAGTGTTCGCTGCCGCGGTCGCGAAAGCAGCGGGTGAGATAGCTGAGGTGGGTAGGCTTGGTCGTTTTCATCGTCGATGCGTTCGAGGGCGGAAGCGCAGGAGGCGGACGGGCGGCGCTTCGGCGCCGCCCGGAACGGATGACGTCGGTTTCACATGATCATCTTGTTCCCCACCATTTCGACCGAGCTCTGCATGTCCTTGAGGTCGACGATGGTCTGGCTGTAGCCGACCTGGGTGATGCTGAAGCTGAAGCCGGTCATGCTGATCGAGCTGCCGGTGATGCCCAGGGTCGAAGTGTTGATGTTGGTGTCGTGGGTGGCGTTGATGTTGGTGCTGGCGCCGATCTTGACGTTCTGGCTGCTGCCGACGGTCAACGCGTTGGTGTTGCCGATGTAAGTCGAGGTGGTGTTGCTGACCGTCAGCTCGGTCTTGTTGCCGATGGTGGTCGCGGTCTTGTTGCCGACGGTGAGGCTGGTGTCGTTGGACAGCGTGGTGCTGGTGACGTTGCCGACCGTGGTCGAGGTGATGTTGCCCTCGGTGGTCGAGTCGCTGTTGCCGACCACCAGCGAGCGCGTGCTGCCTTCGACGGTCGAATCGGTGCTGCCGACCACCAGCGAGCGGGTGCTGCCCTGCACCGTGGACATGGTGCTGCCGATGATGGTGGAGGTGGTGCTGCCCTGGACGAACGACCAGGTGCTGCCGATGGTGGTCGAGTGCGAGCTGCCTTCCAGCACCGAGGTCGAGTTGCCGCAGACCAGCGAGGCGGTGTTGCCGATTACCGCCGAATCGGTGTTGCCGATGACCACGCTGGTCGAGTTGCCGTTGACGAAGCTGCTGGTGTTGCCGTTGACGTCGGAGAACGAGCTGCCGTTGAGCACGCTGATCGCGCAGCCGGTGGTGACCGAGATCGTGCCGCCGAGGGTGACGCTGATGGTGAAGCCCTGCACCGAGACGCTGAACATGGTCACTGAGGCGCTGGCGATCTTGGCGCTGACGTCGGCCAGGGTGGCCGATACGTTGGCCCCGGTGGCGGAGAACGAAGCGCCGGTGGCCGAAGCGCTGACGCCGGTGGACGAGAACGAGGCGCCGGTGCTGGACATGCTCAGGCCGGTGGACGAGAACGAGGCGCCGGTGCGCGACACGCTGACGCCGGTCGACGAGGTCGACACGCCACTGCCGGAGCCGCCGGAGCCACTGGAACCGCCGGAGCCGCTGGAGCCGCTGGAGCTGCCAGAGCCGGCAGAACCGCCGGCGCCGCCAGAACTGCCGGCGCCCGCGGACGCCGCACCCGCGGCTGCCGACTTGGCTTTCGGCGGCGGCATCTGTACGCCTTGGGCGGAGGCGGCGTTGGCCGCGGCCGCGCTCGCCGATTGCTGCTGCTGGGTGCGCGCCGCCGCGGTGGTGGCTTCGGCGCCGCTGGGCGCCTGCACCGCCGATGGCTTGGGAAAGTTGCCGGCGGCGGCGCCGTCGATCAACGGCAGCGGGCTCTGCGCGCCGTCGTGCGGGGTGAGGATGCTGCCGACGGTGAACAACAGCTTGTTGGCGACGGTCAGGGTCGAGTCGTGCTCGGCGGAGGCGTCGTAGTCGCGCTCGGCGTGCAGCCGCACCTGTTCGCTGCCCTGCTTGTCCTCGAAGCGCAGCATGTTGGCGTTGTCGGGACCGCCGCCCGGGGTGCGGGTGACGAAGCCGCTCTGGGTGCACGACACCGGCATTTCGAACGGCGGCATTTGGTCGGCGTTGTAGATGCGTCCGGTGATCAGCGGACGGTCCATCTGGCCGTTGAGAAAGTCGACCACCACTTCCTGGCCGATGCGCGGCACGTGTATCGAGCCGTAGTTGGTGCCGGCCCAGGCGTCGGACACGCGCACCCAGCACGAGCTGTTTTCGTCGCTGTTGCCGTATCGGTCCCAGCGGAACTGCAGCTTGACCCGGCTGTACTGGTCGGTCCAGATGATCTGGCCGGGCGGGCCGACCACCACCGCGGTCTGCGGGCCGGTCGCCTTGGGCACCGGGGTGACGCAGGCGGCGCGGAACGGCAGTTGCGCCGGCTGCACGGTGAAGTCGATGTCGTAGCGGGCGTCGCTGCTGCCGGTGGCGTAGCCGCCTTCGCGCAGGTCGTAGTCGGCGCCGACGATCAGATACTGGCGGTTCTCGTTGTCGCGCGGGCAGCCGATCAGGGTGAACAGGCCGCCGCAGGCGATCGCGCGGACGGTGCTGTGGGCGCGGATGCGGGCATGTTCGGCCTGCTCGGCCTCCAGCCGGATGCGCGCATAGTGCGTGCCCTGGTCGGCCTCGATGTAGCCGCCCTGCCAGATGTACTTCTCGAACTGGGCGTGGTCGTGGTCCATCGGCTGGGCCAGCGATTGGCCGAGCTTGGCGGCGGGCTTCTTGAAGTCGTAGTCGTCGATGCTGTAGGCGCCGGAGCGGACTTCCTCGGCGCTGCGCCACTGGTCGATGCCGGGCTCGTCCTGCAGCGCCAGACGGTCGTGGGCGATGTACGGCAGGGTGGCGTAGCCGGGCAGTTCGTCGTGCGAGCCCAGTTCGTCGGCCAGGACCAGGGTCTGCTGGCCCAGCTCGTGCTTGAAGTAGTAGTAGATGCCTTCGTGCTCCATCAGCCGGCTGACGAAGGCGAAGTCGGTTTCCTGGTACTGGACGCAGTATTCCCAGCTCCGGTAGCTGGCGGAGGTGCGTTTTTCCACCGGGAAGCCGTACTTGCCGAACACCTCGTCGAGGATGTCCAGCACGTTCTTGTTCTGGAAGATCCGGCAGTCGATGGTCTTGGTCAGGTACCACAGGCTCGGGCGCAGGGTCAGGGTGTAGATGTAGCTGCGCGGGGTCTCGGTTTCGCGGCCGCTGAGTTCGCAACGCACGATCTGGCCGCACAAGTGGCGGCGATCGCGGTCCTGGGTCCGGATCTCGAGAGTGAGGGGTTTGCCGAGCAGGGATTTCATGTCGACGGTCGGGTCTTCCGAAACCAGTTCGACAGCGAACTCGTACAGCGACGACAACTGCTCGGTGCCGCGGAGGCTGCGAAAGCGCAGGCTGTCCGCGGGCAGGGGGGTATGTGCGACGACGACTCTGTTCATGCCGGGTCCGTCAGTGCGAGTGGGGAATCGATGGGGGTGGGGAAGAAGCGGTGGGCGAGGGTTCCGCCCTGGTCGTGCAGCTCGACCGCTTGCAGCGGCCGGCCGTCGGCGATCGCGGCGATGACCGCGCGGCTGATCGGCGGCAGCACGGTGTCGACGATCACCGACTCGATCACCCGGCCGCCGGAGCTGCGCTGCACGCAGCGCTCGCGGATCGCGCCGACCGCGTCTTCGCCGTAGACGAAGCCGATGTCGTGGGCGGCGCGCATGCGCTCGACCAGGCGGTCCAGCTGCAGGCGCACGATGCGGCCGAGGGTGTCGTCGTCGAGCGGACGGTAGGGCACTACCGTCAGCCGGCCGAGAAAGGCCGCGGGGAAGACCTGCAACAGATCGTCGTGCAGCTTCGGCGCCAGGGCGGCGGCATCGTCGCCGCGACGCTCGGCGATGAGTTCGTCGCCGGCGTTGGAGGTCAGGATCAGGATGGTGTTCTTGAAATCGATGCGGCGGCCTTCGCCGTCTTCCATCCAGCCCTTGTCGAATACCTGGTAGAACACCTCCAGCACGTCCGGGTGCGCCTTCTCGACCTCGTCGAGCAACACCACGCTGTACGGCCGCCGACGCACCGCCTCGGTCAGCACGCCGCCTTCGCCGTAACCCACGTAGCCCGGCGGCGAGCCGCGCAGGGTGGCGACGGAGTGGCCTTCCTGGAATTCGCTCATGTTGAGCGTGATCAGATTCTGCTCGCCGCCGTACAAGGCTTCGGCCAGGGCGAGCGCGGTTTCGGTCTTGCCGACGCCGGAGGGGCCGCACAACAGGAAGCAGCCGATCGGCTTGCCGGGGTCGTCGAGCTTGGCGCGGGATATCTCCACCCGGCGGGCGATCGCCTGCATCGCGTCGAGCTGGCCGAGCACCCGGCGTTGCAGGGTTTCGGTCAGCACCAGCACTGCCTGCGCTTCGTCCTTGACCATGCGCCCCACCGGGATGCCGGTCCAGTCGGCCAGCACCGCGGCGACCGCATCGGCGTCGACCGCCGGGGTCACCAGCGGCGCCGGGTGCTGCAGGTCGCGCAACTCCGCCTGGTCCTGCGCGAGCGCGCTGCGCAATGCGGCGGCGTCGCCCTGGGCCGGATCGGCCGGCGCGTCCGGTGCGTCCAGGTTCGGGTCCGCGTTCGGGGCCGCACTCGGGTCCGCACGGTCCAGCCGCTCCAGCGCGGTGCGGGTCTGGGCGATGCGTTCGGCCAACTCGCGCTCGCGCTGCCAGCGCGCGACCAACTCGTCGAGCCGCCGGCGGTGTTCGCGCAGTTCGGCGTCCAGGCGGTCGGGGCGTGCCGGGTCGCCCGCCTGCATCGCGCACTCGCGCCGGGCCCGGCGCAGTTCGATGTCGAGCGCGTCGATCCGCTGGCGCAGCGCTTCGACCTGCGATGGCGCAGCGTGCTGGCTCAGCGCGACCCGCGCGCAGGCGGTGTCGAGCAGGGCGATGGCCTTGTCCGGCAGCTGCCGCGCGGGGACGTAGCGATGCGACAGCCGCACCGCCGCGGCGATGGCGTCGTCCAGCAGCAGCACGCCGTGATGCGACTCCAGCCGCCCGGCCAGGCCGCGCAGCATGTCCTGCGCCTGCGGTTCGGACGGCTCCGGCACCTGGATCGCTTCGAAGCGGCGGCTCAACGCGGCGTCTTTCTCGATGTGTTTCTTGTATTCGCTCCAGGTGGTGGCGCCGATGGTGCGCAGCTGGCCGCGCGCCAGCGCCGGCTTGAGCAGGTTGGCGGCGTCGCCGGTGCCGCTGGCGCCGCCGGCGCCGATCAAGGTGTGGACTTCGTCGATGAACAACACCGTCGGCTGCGCGCTGCCTTCGACTTCCTCGACGATCTGGCGCAGGCGCTGCTCGAATTCGCCCTTGACCCCGGCGCCGGCCTGCAGCAGGCCCAGATCGAGCGCGCACAGGCGCACGCCGCGCAACGGCGGCGGCACGTCGCCGCTGACCAGGCGCAAGGCCAGGCCTTCGACTACCGCGGTCTTGCCGACCCCGGCCTCGCCGGTGAGCAAGGGGTTGTTCTGGCGCCGGCGCATCAGCGTGTCGATGACCTGGCGGATCTCGTCGTTGCGGCCGACCACCGGGTCGATGCCGCCGCTGCGGGCGCGCGCGGTCAGGTCGACCGCGTAGCGCGCCAGCGCCGATTTTTCCTGCGCGCCGGCTGCGGTCGCGGCCGGCGCGGCGGTCGCGTCGGCGCTCGCCGGTTGCTCGCGCGAGCCGGCCACCGCCTCGGGCAGCCGCTCCAGCAGCGCGTCCGGCTGCAGTTTGGCCAGTTCGCCGGAGATCCCGCACAGCACCTGGCGCAGGCCGCCGGACTGGAGCATGCCGGCCAGCAAGTGGGCGCTGCGGATCTGCGCCTGTTCGTACAACAGGCTGGCGTAGACCCAGGCCCGTTCCACCGCTTCGTCGATGAAGCTGGAGAAGTCGGCGATCGCGCTGGCGCCGCGCGGCAGGCGATCGAGCGAGGCGTTGATGTCGGCGGTCAGGCGCGCCCAGTCGAGGGAGAAATGCCGGGCCAGGCGATGCAGGTCGCTGTCGTGCTCGTGGGCGATCTGATGCAGCCAGTGCGAGAGTTCGACATAGGGATTGCCGCGCAGCTTGCACAACGCGGTCGCCGACTCGAGCGTGCCGAGCAGGAACGGGTTGAGCCGTGCGTAGAGCGTTTTACGGCTGATATGGGTCATGGTCGGTTCCAGGGGACTGCGGCCGCAGCGGTGGCGGCGGCCGATCGCTGTTCGGGCGAATAGGTCAGATCGTCGGCGTCGCTGTCGGCGCGGCGTTGGCCCAGCCAGGCGTCCCAGCCCAGGCGCGCGCTGCCGTCGAGTTGCGCCGGCGGCACCTGGTCCCGGGCCAGCACCGGCCGCACCCGCCAGGCGAATTCCAGGCCGACGTAGTTGCGCACCCACTGCAGGATTTCGCGCGTCGCTTCGGCGTCGGGATGCAGCTTGCGGTAGTCGCTCAGCGACAGCGGGCCGATCACGATTTCGAACGTCGACTGCACGTCGCGCACCGCCGCGCCGAGCACCGCGCCGCTGCCCAGCGGCTGGCCGGCGCCGCGGCCGCACAACCGGGTGCGGCGCGCCGGCGGCACCGCGATCCAGGTCTCGACCCATTCGCGGATCCGCACCGGCAAGCCGAAGTAGGTGGCCAGGATCTGCTGCAGGCCCTCCGGGTTGCGGGTCTGGCGGCTCAGGTGGCCGGCCATGAACAACTTGGCGTGATCGGGGATGCGGTCGCGGCCGCGCAGGCCGGGCTGGCCCAGATGGATCAGGCTGGCGATGTAGTCGCCGAAGCGCGCGCCGCCGCGCGGGCCGCGATCCAGGCTGGTGGTGGCCTGCGCATCGGCCCAGGCCCGGTAGAACAGCAGGATCAGGCGATGATGGAACAGATCGGCGAAGCGGCTCATCGCCGGGTCGTTGTGGTGGCGGGCGCGGTCGCGAGCGTATTCGGTGAGATGCAGCGGCAGCGGGCCGTTCGGGCCGAACAGGCCGAAGCTGAAGATCGACAGCTTCGGCGCCGGCCCGGCGCCCAGTTCGACGCCGGCCAGGGTCGAAGGCGCGAAGGCGAGGCCGGGTTCCTGGCCCAGGCGCAGAGGCTCTTCGGCCGGTCGCGCGGCGCGGCCCAGCGGCGCGCGATGGTCCATGCGCGCATCCAGCCAGCGCAGCAGGTGATAGAGGTCGTACTCGTGCGGGGCCTGCGCCAGCCGGCGCCAGAAGTCCGCCGAGTCGGCGCCGGCGTTGCGGTCGAACGGGGCCAGTTCGGTCGCGGCGTTCATGCCACCGGCCTCCGTCCCAGCCGCGGCGGCCACTGGTGCAACGGGCCGCGTTGCAGGCTGTGCAAGGCCAGTTCGATGAAGCTGTTCAAGGCCACGTGGCGGGCCAGGAACTGTTCCAGCACCGAACCGAGCAGATAGGGACTGGCGCCGCTGAAGGCGGTTTCGTCCAGGCCGATCTCGATCCGCACCCCGCGCGCGAGCACGATCGGCCCCAGCGCCGGCATCGGCCGGTGCACCGGCTCCAGCCGCGCCGAACGCAGACCCTGGATCTGCCGGTGCAGGGCCGAACCCGGTCGGCCGGCGTACAGCTCAAGCAGCTCGCGCAGCGCCTGCGCGCCCTGGACCTCGTCGAGATCGGTCAGGGTCAGGTGGTTGAGGCCGAGATGGCTGATCAACCGCCACGCCGCTTCGCCTTCGGCCAGCGCCGGACGCGGCGGGGTCGGGCCGTGCAGCAGGCGGATCGACGCCACCGGCGCCGACACGCGCAGGCCCAGGCCGTGTTCGGCCGGACGCAGGCGCATCGGCAGGTCGCGGTTGCTGCACCACATCTCCACCGACAGCTGGCGCAGCTCGTCGGCATGCGGCGCTTCCTGCGCGTCGACCAAGCTCAGGAACACTTCGCTGCCGGCGTAGCGGGAACGCGGCTGCACCGCCTGCGAGGGTGCGCCGGCGATGCGCGGCTCGCGGCGCAGGGAAAAGAACCGGCCCTGCTCGCTGCCGTCGCGCAGGCAACTGTAGAACGGATGGAACTGCCACTTCTCGCCGCTGCGGGCGCCGTGGCCGACCACTTTCTCGACGCTGTAGACCTCGTAGTCGAGCGGCTTGGTCCGGTCCGGCACCAGATGGTGCTCGTAGCGCTGGGTCGATACCGGGATGCGGTCGCTGAGCTTGCGTTGCAGGTTGACGATCGGCGTGCAGTGCAGGGCCAGGCTGTGGCTGCCGACGCTGGCCTCCAGCTCGGGGTCGGCGGCGTCGAACAGCAGGCTGATCTCCATCGTCCGGCCCTGCGCGCGCTGCACCGCCGCGCCCAACCCGTGCAGGCTGAGGAACAGGCCGCGCGCGGGCATGGCGAAGTACTCCTGCAGCACCCGGTAACCCTGGAAGCCGCGCGGCCCGGTCGGCAACAGCGCCTCGTCGGCTTCGAAGCCGTCGTGGCGCAGCGCGTCGGCGCCCAGCAGGTGATGCCAGCGCAGCGGGCGTTCGGGGTCGTGGCAGACCACGGCCACGGTCCGGCACATCAGCCATTCCAGCAGCCGCGAGGCCTCGCGGTCGGGGCCGCTGAGATGCAGGGCCAGGCGTTCCAGCGACAGTTCGCGCAGCGGCATCGAACCCTGGGTTTCCAGGCGCAGCCGCAAGCAGCCGCGCACCCGCCGGGCCAGGCCCAGCGCGGCCAGCGGCAGGTCGCCGGGCTCGCCCGCGAACGAGGCCGCGTTCAGGCGCAGCGGCCACAGGGTGACGGCATGCGCGGTGCGGAACTCGCAGGCGGTCTGGCGCTCGCTGTCGGGCTTGGCCTGCACGGCGGTGCCGGCGGGCAGGGTGAAGCCGGCGCGCAGATTGCCTTCGCGCACGTTCGGCTCGAAGGCGACGATCGCCATCGACGGCGTCGGCGCCAGATAGCCGGGATAGACCACGTCGAGCATGCGCTGGGAAAAGCGCGGAAACTCCGCGTCCATCTTCAGCTGGATGCGCGCGGTTAGGAAGCAGAAGCCTTCCAGCAGGCGTTCGACGTAGGGATCGGCGCTTTCGCCTTCGCCCAGTCCGAGCCGGCCGGCGACCTTGGGGTGGAGCTGGGCGAACTCGGCGCCGAGTTCGCGCAGATAGGCCAGTTCGCGGTTGTAGTAGTGCAGCAGGCGCGCGTCCATGTCATTCGGCCCGTTGCGCGCGCAGCGAGATGTGGCCGCTTTCCAGGTCGATCTCGGAGCGGAACGAGAACGCAGTAGCGCGATCGGGCGAGATCACGTCGCCCTGGATCAGCAGGCTCAGCACGTTGCCGATCGCGCGCGCGCCGGACTCGGACAGGCAGCGCACCTGCAGCGACCCGGCGCAGATGCGCGGCTCGAAATCGACGATCGCGGCGCGGATGGTGCGTTCGATGTCGTCCCATTCGACCTCGGACATGCGCATGCCGGCCAGGGCGCTGATGCCGAAGTTGACCACCGAGCGGCGCGCGTGCGGATAAGCGTCGAAATCGATGTCCGCTTCCAGGTTGGCGGTGTTGAGCAGCCAGCTGAGGTCGCGCAGCAGCGCGTCGCGCAGGCGCGAGGGTGCCGACGGATCGACCTCCGGCGCGCCCTTGCGTTCGGCCGAACGATCGGTGAGCCGGTCGAGCAGGCTGGCCTCGCCGCCGGCCCTGCGGGTCGGAGCGGTCGGGAGCAGCGCGGGCGCGAATGGAGTCATGCGGTCGGCCTGGGTCGATACGGTGATGGAGCGGATGGGGAGGGAGCGGAAAAAAGGCTCCGGAACGGTGTCGGAGGCAGCCTCCGGCGACGCCGGAGCGGGCCGGCGGTCGGTGACCGTCTTCGAGGGGGAACGGCCGCTGGATGCGGCCCACCGACACCGTCCCGGAGTCCCGGAACGCGCTGGACCCGACCCGGTCCAGCCTTCGATGCATGAGCGGCAGCGGGGGACGCCGATGCCGAGCGGGTCGGAAACGGCAGGTCTTACATTTCGCGGTTCTGCTTGATGTCCCAGGTCAGCACGCTTTCGCCGCCGCGCGTGCCCTGGTCGGTCTGCTCCCAGTACTGCTTGGTGACCTTGGCCGCCTGGAAGGTGTAGTCCATCAGGATCGCGTCGCTGTCGTGGTCGGCGGTGTGCTCGACCGCGGTCACCAGTACCTCGTTGAGGGTGATGCGCAGGTACTCGACCTGGGTGCCGCCGGCCTTACAGACCGAGATCTCGACCGACGGAAGATGGCGGCCGTTGGCGCAGTACTTGAGGATCGCCGGCGAAGCCTTGTCGATCACCGCAGTGACCTTGAGGTCGTTGAAGCTGGCCTTGCCGGTGCCGCCGCCGGAGCCGGTGGCCATGCTGCCGGGTTGCTTGGCGCCCCAGCCGTAGGAACGCACGTTGCTCCAACCGCGGTGGTTGGCGTCTTTCGCTTCGCCGACCACGCCGTCGACGCGCATGTACATGTCGATTGCCATTTCGTTTCCTCTTCAGTGAGTGATTGCTTGCCAATGGCGTCTCAGGCGACGCCTTCCTTCAGCGAGGGGAGCTTGGATACCAGTCGCAACGAGACCGTGAGGCCTTCCAGCTGGTAGTGCGGACGCAGGAAGAACTTCGCGCTGTAGTAGCCCGGGTTGTCCTCGACTTCCTCCACGATGACTTCGGCCGAGGCCAGCGGTTTGCGGGCCTTGGTGTCCTGGGACGAATTCGCCGGATCGCCATCGACGTAGCCCATGATCCAGTCGTTGAGCCAGGTCTCCATCTCGGCGCGTTCGCGGAACGCGCCGACCTTGTCGCGGACGATGCACTTCAGGTAATGGGCGAAGCGGCAGCAGGCGAACAGATACGGCAGGCGCGCGGAGAGCTTGGCGTTGTCGGTGGCTTCCGTGTCGGTGTACTCGAACGGCCGCTGCAGGGACTGGGCGCCGATGAAGGCGGCGAAATCGGAGTTCTTGCGGTAGACGAAGGGCATGAAGCCGTTCTTCGCCAGTTCGGCCTCGCGCCGGTCGCTGATCGCGATCTCGGTCGGGCATTTGATGTCCACGCCGCCGTCGTCGGTCGGGAAGGTGTGGGTCGGCAGGTTCTCGACCGCGCCGCCGGATTCCACGCCGCGGATCGAGGTGCACCAGCCGTAGGACTTGAACGAGCGATTGATGTTGGTCGCCATCGCGTAGGCCGAGTTGATCCAGGCGTAGCGCGCGTGGCTGGCGCCCTCGGTGTCCTCTTCGAAATCGAAGTCGTCGACCGGGCTGGTGCGGATGCCGTAGGGCAGGCGGGCCAGGAAGCGCGGCATGGCCAGGCCGACGTAGCGCGAATCCTCCGATTCGCGCAGGCTGCGCCAGGAGGCGTATTCGGTGTTCTGGAAGATCTTGGTCAGGTCGCGCGGGTTGGCCAGCTCCTGCCAGGAGTCCATCTGCATCACCGCCGGAGACGCGCCGGCGATGAAGGGGCAGTGCGCCGCCGCGGCGATCTTGGCCATTTCGCCCAGGGTTTCCACGTCCTGCGGGCTGTGGTCGAAATAGAAGTCGCCGACCAGGCAGCCGAACGGCTCGCCGCCGAACTGGCCGTATTCCTCTTCGTAGATCTTCTTGAAGATCGCGCTCTGGTCCCAGCCGATGCCCTTGTAGCGCTTGAGCACGCGGCTGAGCTCCTTCTTGCTGATCGGCATGCAGCGGATCTTCAAGGTCTCGCTGGTCTCGGTGTTGTTGACCAGGTAGTGCAGGCCGCGCCAGGACGATTCGAGTTGCTGGAACTCGGGGTGATGCAGGATGGCGTTGATCTGCTCCGACAACTTGCGGTCGATCTCGGCGATGATCGCCTGCACGGTCTGGTAGGTGTCGGAGGAGACGGTGACGGTGTTCTCCAGCGCCTGCTGCGCCAACGTGCGCACCGCGCTTTCCACGGCCTGCTTGGCCTGGTCGGTCTTGGGCCGCAGCTCGCGGTAGAGCAGGCTGGAGAAATCGTCCGCCTGCAGGGCTTCGGCGGCGTGCACCGCCTGGGCGGCGGTTTTCTTCTCGGTCGGTTGGGTCTGGGTCTTCATCGGCAATGTCCTGGCTCGGCGGCGGTATCGCAGCGGTGCGTCGTTCAGTCGGCGCTGTCGTCGGCATCGGGCGCGGCGGCGCCTACGGTGGCGTCGTCGGAGGCCGCGGGCTTGGGCGAATTGGCCAGCGCGGCCAGCAGCGCCGGTTCGCGCAGGGCGCGCGCGATCAGTTCTTCGGCGGCGTTCTTGCCGTCCATGTAGGACAGCAGGTTGGCCAGCTGGATGCGCGCCTCGAGCAGGCGGCTCAGCGGCTCGACCCTGCGCGCGACCTGGGCCGGCGAGAAGTCGTCCATGCTTTCGAAGGTGACGTCGACCAGGATGTCGTCGCCCTCGGTGAGTTTGTTCGGCACCTGGAAGGCGACCCGCGGCGCCACCGACTTGAGCCGCTCGTCGAAGTTGTCGATGTCCACTTCCAGGAACTGGCGCTGCTCCAGGTTCTTGGGCGGGGTTCTGGACTTGCCGGCCAGGTCGGCCATCACGCCCATCACGAAGGGGATTTCGACCTTGCGCTCGCTGCCGTACAGCTCGACGTCGTATTCGATCTGGACGCGCGGCGCGCGGTTGCGGCCGATGAATTTCTGGCCGCCGGACTTTTGCTTGAGTCCCTTCTTGATGTTGGTGTTGACCACGGCGATTCCTCTGGTTCGGCTTGAAAGGGCGGGGTGGGGCGGAGCGCGCGCCGATCAGTCGGCGGATGCGGGAGCGATGCCGGCGACGGTTTCGACCTGGGCCAGGCTGGCCGGGGCGAGTTCGCGCACGATGTCGTAGAAGCTCATGTCCATCAGCCGCAACGCACGCCGGATCAGCAGCGGGGCGGGGTGGCTGGGCTCGTGGCGCTCGAGGTAGGCGCTGGCCAGTTCCAGCACCGAGGCGACGTCACGGCGCGAGCGCAGCTGCAGCGCGGCGGGGTCGTGCGGCGCGGCGGCGGCGCTGTCGGCGCCGGGCTCGGCCTGCGCGATGGCGTCGGCGGCGATGGCGGCGGGCGATTCCTCGGCGACCGCGCACACGGTTTCGATCGTGTGCAGCGGTTGCTCGATCGGGCTGAAGTCGGGGATGGACTCTGCGCCGAGTTCGAGCGCGAAGCGCGCCTTGATCCGCGCCAGCGCCGCCAGCACCCCCGGGATGCTGGCGACGTCGGCCTGGCCTTCGGCATGGGCGCGGCGCAATTGCCCGATCAACGCCGCCTGCTCGCTCGTCGCCAGCGCGGTCGAGTTGACCACCGCGACCGCGACCGCGGCATCGCGGACGCTGATGGTGGCGCCGCGCCGGTCGCGCAGCAGCGGTGCGTTGCGCAGCGAACGCGCCATCCCCGTGGGGTCGCTCAAGCCGGCCACGGCGTTCAAGCGCGGCAGCGGATCGTGGTCGTCGAGCGCGTCCAGGCGCGGGTGCAGGTCGGACCAGTAACGGTCCAGCCAGGCGGCGATCAGTTCCAGGCCCTGGGCCAGCCCCGGCAGCCCGTCGCGCTCGAGCTTGGCCTGGGCGATCAGCGCGGCGATGCGCAGGTCCTTGGTGCGCGCGCTGAGTTGCAGCGCGCGCCGCTCGACCTCGTTCCAGTCCGGTGGCTCGGCCGGAATCACCGCGGCGCCATATTGTCGCTCTTCGCGGCCGGCGGCCAGACGCAGAATATGCAGATATTCCTCGTCATATTCGAGATCGTCCCCACAGGGGGCGTCCGAACGGGAATATTCGTTGATCAGCGCGTCCAGCCCGCCGGCGTCCTGAAGCACCATCTCCCTTCCCCTGTTCCTGTCGCGACCGAGCGTCCGGTCGCCTATTGATATGGATAACAATCGCGGTGGCGGCTCGGCAACGAGCGCGACTGAAGGGGCTTGCGTGATTCAAATCACTTTTCACGAGGCTGAATGAGTATTGTTAGGAGGCGATGAATTCCGTTATGGCGTTGCACAAAATCCGCGATTAGTTGGTGTATCGATGCGTAGTTTCTTATAGCTGCGCATGAATATTGCTAAGCACATTAAGGCCGATGTCGCATTCGGCTCAAACACCAAATTTTGCAAAATGAATTTGCGCTGAATAGTAAATGTTGAACATTATTTCCCTGCGCGAGCGCACGGTGGCGATATTTGTGACCGCTTGTGGAATTGTTTATCTGGCCGATATTGGCCGGCGGCGCCGGTATTTTCTTTTCATGAATACGCGATGCCGCCGCGCGAGTATCAAATTCCGGTCCATCGCATGACGGGAGGGGCGCGGACGGGCGGGTGCCGGCTGGCGGGGCCGGCCGCGACGCGGCTGTTGCGCCGCTCATGTTGCATGGCAACATGTGGCCGTACCCCATCGGACTGTCCCGCGATGCCGCGTGTGCTGCTGGTCACCGACACCGACAAGCCGATCGGCGAACTGCGCGCGGTCCTGCAGGCGGCCGGGCACGAGGTGCTGGGTGAAGTCGCGACGACCTGCGGTCTGCTACGTGCGGTCGAGACCGAGCGCCCGGACGTGGTCATCGTCGACGTCGACTCGCCTTCGCGCGACGCCCTGGAGCAGTTGGCGATGTTGCATGCTCATGCGCCGCGGCCGGTGGTGATGTTCTCCGCCGACGGCGACGAGCGTCTGATCCGTGCTGCGGTCGGCGCCGGGGTCGCCGCTTATGTGGTCGACGGCCTGGCGCCGGAGCGGCTGGCCTCGATCGTCCAGGTCGCGATGGCGCGCTTCGAGCATCAGGCCGACCTGCGCCAGCGCCTGGACCGGGTCCAGCAGCAATTGCTCGACCGCAAGCTGATCGACCGCGCCAAGGGCTTGTTGATGGAGAAGCGCGGCATGAGCGAGGCGCAGGCCTATGCCGCGTTGCGCCAGCAGGCGATGAAGCAGGGCGCCAGGCTGGCCGACGTGGCGCGGCGGATCATCGACCTGGCCGAACTGCTGGGATGAGGAGCCGATGAGCGAGAGCACCGACGTCACCCTGAGCTTGGGCTATCTGCCGCTGATCGACTGCGCGCCGCTGATCGTCGCGGCCCGGCTCGGCTTCGATCGTCGCCACGGCCTGCGCTTGCGCTTGCAGCGGCAGGCCTCCTGGGCCGCCCTGCGCGACAAGCTGCTGTCGGGCGAACTCGACGCCGCGCAGGCCCTGGCCGGACTGGTCTACGGCGTCGACGCCGGCATCGGCGGACCGCAGGCCGACCTGGCGGTGCTGATGACGCTCAATCACAACGGCCAGGCGATCGTGCTGTCCTCGTCGCTGGCCGCGGCGCTGGCCGAGGGCCGCGACGTGCGCGCCGCCCTGGCGACGCTGCCGCGCGTGCCGGTGTTCGCCCAGACCTTTCCCACCGGCACCCACGCGATGTGGCTGTACGGCTGGTTGGCCGGGCAGGGCGTGGACCCGCTGCGCGAGGTGCGCAGCCTGACCCTGCCGCCGCCGCAGATGCCGCAGGCGCTGGCGCGCGGCGAACTCGACGGGTTCTGCGCCGGTGAGCCTTGGGCCGCCGAGGCCATTGCTGCGCATGCGGGTGCGGTCGCGTTGCCCAGCGGCCGGCTGTGGCCGGGGCATCCGGAAAAGGTGCTGGCCTGCCGGCGCGCGTTCGCCGCCTTGCAGCCGGATACGGCGACGGCGCTGACCGCCGCGGTGCTGGAAGCCTGCCGCTGGCTCGACGAGCCGCAGAACCGGTGCGAGGCCGTGGCCTGGCTGGCGCAACCGGAGGCGATCGGTCTGCCGGCGGCGACGATCGCCGACTGTCTGCTGGCGCAGCCGCCGACCGACCCGTCGGCGCTGCGCTTCCACGGCGACGGCGAGGTCAACCCGCCGCGGCGTTCGGACGGGCGCTGGTTCCTGCGCCAGTTCCGCCGCTGGGGCTGGCTGGCGCCGGCCGCGGCGGACGAGGAGGAAACCCGCTTGGCCGATCTGCATCGGCTCGATAGCTATCGTTCCGCCGCGCAGCGCCTGGGCATCGCCCTGCCCGTATCGGTCGAACGCCCCGACCCCGTCGCTTGGTAGGAGCGGCGTAAGCCGCGACAGGGGACGCGAAGAGAATGCAACGACGATGCCGTCGCTGATCGAGCTGCGTTGGTTGCGTCGGCGGAAAGCAAATCCCCCCTGCCCCCCTTTTTCAAGGTAATTCCTAACGTTTCTGGACCAAAAGTGGAGTGATTTGGTCAAGGTCTATGACCCGCAGAGCCTTGTCCAGCAAGGCTTGCAGGTCTTCGGCCCGGTGGTTGTAGCGGTAGCAAACTTCACCCAAATACAGATGGAAGAATTGGCGGGGCACCCCACGGTACGGGGCTAACCAGTTCTTGGCGTAGCTCCAGAAGCCTTCGATGCCGTTGATGTGGTCGCGTCCGACCGGCTTGCCCTTCTCCTTGCGGATCATCACGTGGTCGCCTCGTAGCTTCAGCGTGGCGTACGCCTGCCAGCGGTCGGTGTAGTACAGCGACCCTTCGCGGGTGTGCGCCTCGATCTGCTGCATCACGCTGTCGCGATCGTGCGCCGCGATCGGCATGGCCTTGACCTGGCCGTTGCGCTTGACGATGCCGAACACGATCACCTTGCCGGCGGCGCCCCAACCGGTTTTGCCATGACGTATGCCGCCAAACGTAGTTTCGTCGCATTCCACGACCCCATCGAACGGCCCTCGCCACTGCTCTTCGAAGGCGCAGCAAGCCCGCAGGACGCGGTAGAACTTTTCTGCCGTGGCCGGGCTGCATACGGGCCGGAATCGCTGCCGGTAGACCGGTACGCCCAGAGCGAAACGTTCGATCAGTTGCCGCTTCTGGGAAGCGCTCAATCGGACCGATTCCCAGGCCAAGACGGCCGGACGAAAGCGATGGGCGCACGCCCGGCACTTGAGCCGTCCATCGCTCAATTTCCATGGCCGCGCACGTTGGCAAACAGGACATTTTTGCATCTGGAACCAGCCTAATCTGGTCCAGATTCGTAGGGAATTACCTTTTTCAAAGGGGGGAACAGCAAAGGCGGCGCCGCTTTCTGTAGGAGCGGCGTCGGCCGCGACAGCCGCTGCGGTGCATGCCGATGTTGCGACTCAAGCGAGCCGACGGCGGAGGTGGACTGGACGAGCCGATCGGCCCATGAAGGGGCGATGCGCGGCCGAGCCTCATCCGTCGGCTTGCCGATGCAAGGCCAGGGCCGCCGCCAGTCCCAGCAGCACCAGCGCCGCTCCGCGATGGATCCGCCGCAGCCCACGCGCGCGCCACCGCCGGGCCGCGCTGGCGCCTGCCAGCGCGTAGGCGCCCATGACCAGAACATCGATCGCGACGAACACCAGGGCCAGCAGCGCGTACTGCGGCCACAACGGCTGCGAGTCGCGTACGAACTGAGGCAGCAAGGCGCAGAAGAACAGCCAGCCCTTCGGATTGCCCAGCGCCACCGCCAGGCAGCGCACGAATGCGCAGGCGCCTGCGGGCGTCGGTGCGGGTGTCGGCGTTCTGGGCAGATCCTGCGGCGGATCCTCGGCGATCGCGGTGTCCGCCGTGCGCCATAGCTGCAGCGCCAGCCAAGCCAGATAGGCGATGCCGAAGCTTTTGATCGCCAGGAACACGGCGGTGGAGGCCATCGCCGCCGATCCCAGGCCGACCGCGACGGCGCCGATCAGGATCAGGTCGGACAGGGCGGCGCCGGCGATGCCGAAGCCGGCGAGGCGCAGCCCGCCGGTGTTGCCGTGGCTCAGCGCGAGCAGGGTGGTCGGGCCGGGCACCACGATCACCGCCGTCGCGGCGCCCGCGAACCAGGCCAACATCGGCGCGTCGATCATGGCGTTGCGGGAGGGCCGTCGGCCGCGGCCGGATGCGCCGCGCTGTCGCGACCGCCGGCCGGATCGTCGCGATACACCTGCCCGCCCTTCATCACGAACGATACCCGCCGCAGCAGGCCGATATCGGCGACCGGATCGCCGGCCACCGCGACGATGTCGGCCTGCTTGCCCTCGGCGACGGCGCCGGTCTCGCGGTCGATGCCCAGCATCTGCGCCGCGTGCAGGGTCGCGGCCTGGATCGCGCGCATCGGCGGCAGCCCCGCCTGCACCAGCAACTGCAGTTCGCGCGCGTTCTCGCCGTGCGGGTACACCCCGGCGTCGCTGCCGGAGGCGATCTTCACCCCGGCCCGGTAGGCGCGCGCGGTGGTCTGCAGGTTGCGCAAGCCGGCTGCCTTGATCTTGGCCGCCACCACCGGAGGGAAATAGCCGGACTGGTCGGCCTTGTCGAAGGTGTAGGCATTGGGGCTGATGGTGGGCACGAACCAGGTGCCGTGCGCCTTCATCAGCCGCAGGCCTTCCTCGTCGACGTAGGTGCCGTGTTCGATCGAATCCACGCCGCCCAGCACCGCGCGACGGATCGCTTCGGCGCCGTGCGCATGCGCGGTGACCTTGAAGCCGTAGTCGCGGGCCGCGGCCACCACGGCCTTGATCTCGGCCACGGTCATCTGCGCGTTGTCGGCGCTGGCGCCTTCGCTCAGAAAACCGCCCGAGGTCATCAGCTTGATCGCGTCGGCGCCGCGCTTGTAGTGCTCGCGCACCGCCTTGCGGGCATCGTCCTCGCCGTCGATCACTCCCTGCGCCACGCCAGGGTCGCCGGCCAGATCGGCGCGATAGCCGTTGGTCGGGTCGGCATGGCCGCCGGTGGAGCCGATCGGCACGCCCGCGGTGAGGATGCGCGGGCCGATCGCGTAGCCCGCAGCGATGGCATCGCGCAGGGCCACCGTCTCGTAGGCGTTGTCGCCCAGGTTGCGCACCGTGGTGAAGCCGGCCAGCAGCGTGTCGCGCGCATAGCGGGTCGAGCGGACCGCATAGTCGGCGATGTCGAGGCGAAACTTCTCGACCGCGCTGGCCGGGCCGACCTGGTCGGACAGGTGGACATGGGCGTCGATCAGGCCGGGCAGGCAGGTCGCGTCGCTCAGGTCCACGACCCGCGCGCCGGAGGGGGCGACGCGGCCGGGCAGCACCTGGGCGATACGCGCATCGCGCACCAGCACCGTGGTCGGGCCGAGCAACTGGCCGCGGTCGACATCGACCAGGCGGCCGCAGTGCAGGGCGCGCAGCGCGGTGCCGTCAGCGCCGCCGGAGCCGTTTTCGGCGGGCGTGGCGAGTGCGGTCGAGGGGGCGAGCGACAGCAGCGCCGGCGCCCATCGCGATATCTTGAGTAGATGTAACATCAACCGTCCGTTATGGAAGTGCCTGACGGAATCGTACGAACGCTTACGAGCCACAGGAAACGATCGTTTCTCGCAAGTCTTATGACTGGAAATAACAAGCGATGATGCGTGGACTGCCGCCTTTGAGCTCGCTGCGCGCGTTCGAGGCCGCCGCCCGCCTGCAGAATTTCTCGCGCGCGGCCGAGGAACTGCACGTCACCCCCGGGGCGGTCAGCCACCGCATCAAGGCGCTGGAAGCGTTCCTGGGCGCGGCGCTGTTCGTGCGCCACGGCAAGCGCAGCCTGGTGCTGACCGGCGAGGGGCGGGACTTCGCCGAGCAGGTCCGCGGCGCCCTGCAGCAGGTCGCCGATGCGGCGCGGCGGATCCAGCGGCAACGGCCCGAGCGCCTGGTGATCAGCACCTTGCCCTCGTTCGCGTCGCGCTGGCTGATGCCGCGCATCGGCAGCTTCCTCGATGCCCATCCCGAGATCGACTTCGGCCTGCGTACCGGCAGCGCGCACGTGGATTTCGCCGCCGAGGGGGTCGACCTGGCGATCCGCTTCGGTCCCGGCGGCTGGCCGAACGTCGATTCGGAACTGCTGCTGCGCGACGAGCAATTCCCGGTGTGCAGCCCCGCGTTCCTGGATGCGCGGCCGCCGTTGGGCCCACAGGATCTGTGCGCGCTCCCGCTGCTGCAGGCCGATCCGCCCGGCTGGCGCCCGTGGTTCGAGGCGGCGGGGCTCGGCCCGCTGGAACCGCGTCCGGCCTTGGCCTTCAACGACGCGGCGCTGACCCTGCAGGCGGCGATCGACGGACGCGGCGTCATGCTGGCGCGACGCTCGATCGTGGAGCGCGACCTGGGCGCAGGCGTCCTGGTCCGTCCGTTCGCGACGGCGGTGGCGACCGACTATGCCTACTACCTGGTCTGGCCCAGGCAGGTGTCGCGTTCGGAACTGGCGGCCGAGTTCCGCGCCTGGCTGCTGGCGCATGCGGGCGCGGTGGGCTGAGCGAGCGGTGCCGGGTGCGGCCTGCGTCTGCGTCAGCGCGGACCGCGATGGGGATACGCGCATAGGCGCGGACTTGCCGTTGTTGCCCGCAGGCGCAGCAGGGCCATCCATCGACTACCGCTCGATGGCGCCGGTTCGGAATATCCCGGAACGGGTTCCGACCAGGATCGCTTGTCTGAGATCGCCTGCTCGAGATCGCTAGTTCGAGATCGCTTGTTTGGGATCGCTTGTTTGGGATCGCCTGTCCGAGCCGACGCGGCCACGGCTTACGCCTGCGACACGTCGAGACCTGGTGCGTCGCACAATATTGGTGCAGCGCCGCACGATTTTGGCGCGGCGGGGCTGCCTGGCGCTGATCCACGCAGGAGGCAGGGCGCCTAAGCATCTGAATTTGTAACGAATCACATTCGACGAATGCCTCGCACGCGATTGGCACGGGCTTTGCTTGATCTGTCGTGCGGGCGCAACGGCGCGTTCGCGACAACCCGATAGCGGCAGGCGGACCAACGGCGGTCCGGTTGCCGAAGACAACGGCGTCTTTCCGGTTCGCACCGGGAAGGCGCCGTTTTCGTTTGCCCCTTGCGGTCGCCTGGCGTGCCGATGGAACGGCGCGGCGCGGCCACCTTTCGGAGATTGCGCGGATGGATCGTTCGTTCTGGCGGGCCGGGCATACGCCCACCTTGTTGTCGGCGTTTTTGTATTTCGATCTGAGTTTCATGGTCTGGTACCTGCTGGGGCCGATGCAGGTGCAGATCGCCGAAGCCTTGGCGCTGGACACGCGCCAACGCGCGCTGATGGTGGCGGTGCCGATCCTGTGCGGCGCGCTGTTGCGTTTGTTGCTGGGCCTGGTGGCCGACCGCATCGGCGCGCGCCGCACCGGCCTGCTTGCCCAGGGCGTGGTGATCGCGGCGCTGTTCGTGGCCTGGTATTCGGGCGTGCACAGCTATGCGCAGGTGCTGCTGCTCGGCGCCATGCTCGGCGTCGCCGGCGCCTCGTTCGCGATCGCCTTGCCGCTGGCCTCGCGCTGGTATCCGCCCGAGCACCAGGGCACGGCGATGGGGATCGCCGGCGCCGGCAACTCGGGCACGGTGCTGGCGGCGCTGTTCGCGCCGGCCTTGGCCGCTGCGTTCGGCTACCGCAACGTGTTCGGCCTGGCCTGCCTGCCGCTGCTCGTCGTGTTGGCGGTGTTCGCCCTGTACGCCAAGGACGCGCCGGTGGCGGTACCGCAGCGGCGCCTGCGCGATTACGGCCGGGTGCTGGTCGGCAACCGCGATTCGTGGTGGTTCATGTTCTTCTACGCGATCACCTTCGGCGGTTTCGCCGGCTTCGCCAGCGCCTTGCCCGGCTACTTCCACGATCAGTTCGGCTTCGAACCCAAGCTCGCCGGCTGGGCCACCGCGGCCTGCGTGCTGGCCGGCTCGCTGATGCGTCCGTTCGGCGGCGCGATCGCCGACCGCATCGGCGGTACCCGCACCTTGCTGGCGGTGTACGCGCTGGCGGCGTTGCTGGTCGCGTTGGCCGCGTTGGGCCTGGGCGCGGCGGCGACGGTGGGCCTGTTCGTGCTGACCCTGCTGTGCCTGGGCGCCGGCAACGGCGCGGTGTTCCAACTCGTGCCGCAGCGCTTCGGCAGCGACATCGGCCTGATGACCGGCCTGATCGGCATGGCCGGCGGCGTCGGCGGTTTCCTGCTCGCCGCCGGCATGGGCGTGCTCAAGCAGGAATACGGCAGCTATGCGCCCGGCCTGTGGGGCTTCGCCGCATTCGCCGGACTGGCCTGGTTGTCGGTGGCGGGATTGCGCCAGCACTGGCGCCAGCAGTGGACCGCGGTCGGCGCGGCCCGGGTCTGAGGGGAGAGCCCATGAACAAACTCAAGCTGGTGGTGATCGGCAACGGCATGGCGGGCATCCGCACGCTGGAAGAACTGCTCAAGCTGGCGCCGGAGCTGTACGACATCACCGTGTTCGGCGCCGAGCCGCATCCGAACTACAACCGGATCCTGCTGTCGCCGGTGCTGGCCGGCGAGCAGGCCTTCGACGACATCGTGCTCAATCCGTTGTCGTGGTACGAGCAGAACGGGATCCGCCTGCACCTGGGCAAGGAAGTAGTGCGGATCGACCGGGTGCGCCGGCGGGTGATCGCCGCCGACGGTACCGAAGCCGAGTACGACCGCCTGCTGCTGGCCACCGGCTCGCTGCCGATCCTGCTGCCGGTGCCGGGCAAGGACCTGGGCGGGGTGATCAGCTACCGCGACATCCGCGATACCCAGGCGATGATCGACGCCGCCCGGGTCAAGCGCCATGCGGTGGTGATCGGCGGCGGCCTGCTCGGCCTGGAGGCGGCCAACGGCCTGCGCCAGCGCGGCATGGAGGTGGTGGTGGTGCACCTGGCCGAGTGGCTGCTCGAGCGCCAGCTCGACCCGGTCGCGGGCGAGTTGCTGCAACGCTCGCTGAGCGAGCGCGGCCTGCGCTTCCGCCTGGGCACCTCGACCGAGGCCTTGCTCGGCGACGAGCAAGGTGCGGTGCGCGCGGTGCGCTTCTCCGACGGCAGCGAGGAGCCGGCCGAACTGGTGGTGATGGCGGTCGGCATCCGTCCCAACATCCGCCTGGCCCAGGACGCGGGGATCCACTGCGCGCGCGGCATCGTGGTCAACGATTCGCTGCAGACCTACGACCCGCGCGTGTACGCGGTCGGCGAATGCGTCAGCCACCGCGGCGTCGCCTACGGCCTGGTCGCGCCGCTGTTCGAGCAGGCCAAGGTCTGCGCCAATCATCTGGCGCGCTACGGCATCGGCATCTACCGCGGCTCGGTGTCGTCGACCAAGCTCAAGGTCACCGGCATCGATCTGTTCTCGGCCGGCGAATTCATGGGCGGCGAGGGCTGCGACGAGATCGTGCTGTCCGACCCGGCCGGTGGGGTCTACAAGAAACTGGTGATCCGCGACGAGCGCCTGGTCGGCGCCTGCCTGTACGGCGACACCGGCGACGGCGGCTGGTATTTCAAGCTGCTCAAGGACGCGAGCCCGATCGACGACCGCCGCGACCAGCTGATCTTCGGCGAGACCGCGCTCGGCGACGCCGGCACCGCCGGCCAGGACCGCGCCAGCGCGATGGCCGACGCCGACGAGGTCTGCGGCTGCAACGGGGTCAGCAAGGGTTGCATCGTCAAGGCGATCAACGAGCAGGGCCTGTTCACCGTCGACGAGGTCAAGAAGCAGACCAAGGCCGCCAGTTCCTGCGGTTCCTGCACCGGCCTGGTCGAGCAGTTGCTGATGAACTGCCTGGGTTCGAATTTCCAGGAAACGCCCAAGACCAAGGCGGTGTGCGGCTGCACCGACCACAGCCACGGCGAGGTGCGCCAGGCGATCCGCGAGCACAAGCTGCTCAGCCACGCCCAGGCCTACGCCTTCCTGGAATGGCGCTCGCCCAACGGCTGCGCGACTTGCCGGCCGGCGATCAACTACTACCTGATCTCGACCTGGCCGCGCGAAGCGGTCGACGACCCGCAGTCGCGCTTCATCAACGAGCGCGCCCACGCCAACATCCAGAAGGACGGCACGTTCTCGGTGATTCCGCAGATGAAGGGCGGGGTGACCAACGCCTCGGAACTGCGCCGGATCGCCGACGTCGCCGACAAGTACGCGATCCCGATGGTCAAGGTCACCGGCGGCCAGCGCATCGACCTGCTCGGAGTCAAGAAAGAAGACCTGGTCGAGGTCTGGCGCGATCTGGGAATGAATTCCGGCCACGCCTACGGCAAGTCGATCCGCACGGTGAAGACCTGCGTCGGCAGCGAGTTCTGCCGCTTCGGCACCCAGAACAGCACCCAGATGGGCATCGACCTGGAAACCATGCTGGCCAACATGTGGAGCCCGCACAAGGTCAAGCTGGCGGTGTCGGGCTGCCCGCGCAACTGCGCCGAGTCCGGGATCAAGGACGTCGGCATCATCGCGGTGGATTCGGGCTGGGAGATCCACGTCGGCGGCAACGGCGGGATCAAGACCGAGGTCGCGCGCTTCCTGGTCAAGGTGCGCAGCGCCGAGGAGGTGCGCGAGTACACCGGCGCCTTCCTGCAGCTGTACCGCGAGCAGGCCTATTACCTGGACCGCACCGTGCACTACCTGCAGCGGGTCGGGATGGACTACGTGCAGCAGCGGGTGGTCGCCGACGCGGCCAACCGGCGCGCCTTGTACGAGCGCTTGCTGTACGCGCTGGAAGGCCTGACCGACCCGTGGGCGGCGCGGATCGCCGCGGCCAAGCCGCGCGAGTACCAGCGCCTGCGGATTCCGGCGCAGTTGGTCGGGGCGGAGGGCTGAGCGATGCACGAGATCGACGACGATCCGCGTTGGCAGCGCATCTGCGTGCTGGAAGACATTCCGCGCCTCGGTGCGCGGGTGCTGGAGATCGCCGGCGGCGACGACGTCGCCGTGTTCCGCACCGCCGACGACCGGGTGTTCGCCCTGATCGACCGTTGCCCGCATAAAGGCGGGCCGCTGTCGCAGGGACTGGTCGCCGGCGACCGGGTGACCTGTCCCTTGCACGCCTGGACGATCGGTTTGGGCGACGGCCGTGCCTGCGAGCCGGACGTCGGCTGCACGCCGACCTTGCGCGTGCGGCTGCAGGCCGGCGAGGTCTGGCTGGCGCTGGCCGATCTGCCGTTGCGGGGCGCGGCCTGATGGACGGCGGCGGCGCGCCCGGTCGGGAGGCCGACGACCGGATCCGTTCGGTGTGCTGCTACTGCGGCGTCGGTTGCGGCGTGCTGGTGCAGACCGCCGGCAGCGGCGAGCAGCGGCGCATCGTCGCGGTCGAGGGCGACCCGCAGCATCCGGCCAACCAGGGCCGGCTGTGCAGCAAGGGCCGCGCCCTGGCGCAGAGCGCGAGCAGCCTGCAGGGGCGGTTGCTGGCGCCGCAGCTGCGGCCGTCGCGGCATGCGCCGCGGCGCGAGGTCGACTGGTCGCTGGCGCTGGACACGGTGGCCGCGCGGCTGGCCTCGATCGTGGCCGAACACGGTCCGGACTCGGTCGCGTTCTACTTGTCCGGGCAGTTGCTGACCGAGGACTACTACGTCTTCAACAAGCTCGCCAAAGGCCTGCTGGGCAGCAACAACATCGATACCAATTCGCGTCTGTGCATGTCCAGCGCGGTCGCCGGCTACAAGCTCGCGCTCGGCGCCGACGGGCCGCCGACCTGTTACGAGGACCTGGAGCTGGCGCGTACCGTGCTGTTCGCCGGCAGCAACATGGCCTATGCGCATCCGGTGCTGTTCCGGCGCCTTGAGCAAGCGCGCGAACGCGATCCGCAGCGGCGCTGGATCGTGGTCGATCCGCGCCGCACCGACACCGCGGCGATGGCCGACCTGCATCTGGCGATCCAGCCCGGCACCGACGTGGCCTTGTTCAACGGCATGCTGCACCACCTGATCTGGGAAGACCGGATCGACCGCGACTACATCGCCCGCCACACCCAGGGCTTCGACGAACTCAAGCGGACGCTGCGCGACTACACCCCGCGCATGGCCGCGGAGATCTGCGGCATCGAAGCCGCCGACCTGGTCCAGGCGGCGGAATGGTTCGGCAGCGGCGAGCCGGCGTTGTCGCTGTACTGCATGGGCCTGAACCAGTCCGCGCACGGCACCGACAAGAACCTGGCCCTGATCCACCTGCATCTGGCCACCGGCCAGATCGGCAAGCCCGGCGCCGGCCCGTTCTCGCTGACCGGCCAGCCCAATGCGATGGGCGGACGCGAAGTCGGCGGCATGGCGACCATGCTGGCCGCGCACCGCGAGATCGGCAACGCCCAGCACCGGGCCGAACTGGAAACGCTGTGGGGCCTGCCGGCGCAGCATCTGTCGGCGCAGCCGGGCCTGTCCGCGGTGCCGCTGTTCGAGGCCTTGCGCAGCGGTCGGGTCAAGGCGGTGTGGATCGCCTGCACCAACCCGGTGCACTCCATGCCCGACATCGGCCGGGTGCGCGAAGCGCTGCAGCAGGCCGACTATGTGATCGTGCAGGAAGCCTTCGAACGCACCGACACCACGCCGTATGCCGACGCCTTGCTGCCGGCGGCGACCTGGGGCGAAAAAGAAGGCACGGTGACCAATTCCGAGCGGCGCATCTCGCGGGTGCGCGCCGCGGTGCCGGCGCCCGGCCGGGCCCGGCCGGACTGGTGGATCGCGACCGAAGTCGCGCGCCGGCTGGAAGCGCGGCTGGCGCCGCCCGGCACCGCGCCGATGTTCGGCTTCGACGGGCCGGCGGCGATCTTCGACGAACACCGGCGGCTGACCGAAGGCCGCGACCTCGACATCGGCGGACTCGACTATGCGCGCCTGGATGCGCAGGGGCCGCAGCAATGGCCGTACCCGGCCGGCGCGCAAAGCGGACAGGCGCGGCGCTACGCCGACGGCCGCTATCCCACCGACGACGGCCGCGCGCGTTTTCAGCCGACCCCGTACCGGCCGGTGGCCGAGCCCACTTCGTCGCGGTTTCCGCTGCGCTTGCTCAGCGGCCGGCTGCGCGATCAGTGGCACGGCATGTCGCGTAGCGGCCGGGTGCCGGCGCTGTTCGCGCACAGCCCCGAGCCCGGCCTGCGCATGCAGGCCCAGGACGCGGCGCGGCGCGGCCTGGCCGCCGGCGATCTGGTGCGGGTGATCGGCAAACGCGGCGAACTGGTGTTGCCGCTGGAGCTGTCCGACGAAGTGAGTTCCGGCACGGTGTTCGCGGCCATGCACTGGAGCGGCCAGTTCCTGTCCAGCGGCGGCATCAACGAAGTGACCCAGCCCGCAGTCGACGCGCGTTCGCTGCAGCCCGAACTCAAGCACGCCGCGGTGCGGGTGGAGAAGGCCGAGTTCGGCTGGCACCTGCTCGCGGCCCGTTGCGGCGACGCGCTGGCGCTGCACGTCGCGGCGCAGCCGTTCCTGCGCGATTGCGGGTATGCCGGGATCGGCCTGTATCCCTGGGCGATGCCGGGCGACGCGCCGGGGCGCGGCGAAGCCGACCAGGGGCGCGGCTGGCTGGTGCTGCGCGCGGCCCGCGTCGAGGCGCCGCCGGCAGCCTGGCTGGACGAGTTGGCGGCGGCGCTGGACCTGCAGGCGCAAGCCTTGCGGCTGGAATACCGCGACCCGCGCCGCGGCCTGGTCAAGCGCGTGGTCTGGGGCGACGCCAGCGCGCAGGACCGGATCGAAGGCCTGCTGTGGACCGATCCGCAGCGCCCGGCCGCGGCCGAGGCGCTGCTGGACACCGCCCTGTCCGGCACCGCCTGGGAAGGCCCGCGCCTGGCGGTGTTCTCGCGCTCGGCGGCAAGCGCGCGCGACCCGGTGGTCTGCCAATGCCTGCAGGTGCGCGAGTCGGCGATCCGCGCCGAGATCGCGCGCGGCGCCGACGCCGAGACGGTCAAGCAACGGCTGGGCTGCGCCAGCGTCTGCGGCTCCTGCGGGCCGCAGGTCATGCGCATGTGCCGCGAGACCGCGTTGCGGGCCTGAGCGCAGGCAAGCGGTCGCGGCCCTGGCCGCGGCGGTGGAACAGGCGGGACAAAAAGACAGGACGAGCAGGCAAGACGAGCAGACAAGACGAACAGGCGCAACACGGCATCCGGCGGAGACGAACATGCGGCAGAACATCGGCACAGGCGGGGCAGGGCGCGGCGGCGAAGTGGTGCTGCTGTCGGCCGGTCCCGGCGATCTGGAGCTGCTGACCCTGAAGGCGGCGCGCGAACTGGCCGCGGCGCAGGTGCTGCTGCTCGACGAACTGGTCGATCCGGGCATCGTCGAACTAGCGCCGCGGGCGCGGGTGCTGCGGGTCGGCAAGCGCGGCGGTTGCCGGTCCACGCCGCAGGCGTTCATCTGCCGGCTGATGCGCCGCTACGCGCTGCAGGGCGCGCGGGTGGTGCGGGTCAAGGGCGGCGATGCGCTGTTGTTCGGCCGCGCCGGCGAAGAGATCGAATTCCTGCGCGCGGCCGGGGTGCCGGTGCGCATCGTCAACGGGGTCAGTTCGGCCTTCGCCGCGGCCGCCGGGCTGGGCGTGTCGCTGACCCATCGCGAGCATTGCCACGGGGTCAGCTTCGTCACCGCGCACACTCGCGACCACGGCGAACCCGATTGGGCGGCGCTGGCGGCGACCGGCACGACCCTGGCGATCTACATGGGGCTGGGCCGGGTCGCTTCGGTCGCCGCGGCGCTGTTGCGGCATCTGCCGGCGCAGACGCCGGCGGCGATCGTGTTGGCGGCCAGCCGGGCCGACGAGCGCCGCATCGTCACCACGCTGGCGCGCCTGCACGAACACGCCGAGGCCGGCCGGGGCGGCGCGCCCGGCCTGATCCTGGTCGGCGCGGCGCTGGCCGCAGCCGCGGCCTCGCCTGCCTGCGTCGAAGAAGCGGCCGCCGCAGCGCGGCGCTGAAGCGGCCGGCGATGCCTATTTCTCGACCTTCTTGCGCTTGGCCGCGGTCTTCTTCGCCGCCGTCGCCGCGTTCTGCGGCGCGCGTGCGGCGGCCACGCTCAGATCGCCGGCGACGGCATCGTTGTCGACCGGTCCCGGCACGCGGGTGAGTTCGCCGCACAGGCGTTCGGGATAGACCAGGCACTGGCAGGAATCGACCTGTCCGCCTTCGCCGTCGTCGCCGCTGCCGACGAAACCCAGCGGCGCGTAGCGGTGCTCGACGCCGAGCGGCGGACGCAGTTCGGCCTCGCCGTCGATGCGCGGCCATTCCACGTCGCCGGTCGCGACCCGCGCCGGAATCAGCCAGTAGTCGCCGCTGCGATACTCGCCGCCGTCGCCGAAGCGGACCACGATGCCGTCCTCGAGCGGAATCCAGTACGGCTTGGCTGGGTCGTGTTTGGGCGGCGGGTTCAGCGGCACCGCGTTGTCGCTGGCCAGGCCGAAGTCGCCCTGGCCGACGTGGTCCCAGCGCCGCAGCTTGGTGCTGGCGTTGGGGCTGCGGTCCTGGGCCTGGGTCAGGACCAGCACGTTGCCCTCGACGCTGGCGATCTGGCTGAGCCGGCCGGGGCGGCCGAGCAGATCGTCTTCCTCGTCGGTGATCTCGACCCATTGCCGATCGCGGAAGTCGCGCGCGTTGGCGACTTCGATCCGGTCGCCACCGCCGCCGATCCAGCGCGTCAACACGCTGCCGTTGTCGCGCGACCATTTGAAGGTCGGGCCTTGGGGATGCTCGCTGCCGCGGTGGATCTCGACCCGGTACAGGTGATTCTCCGCGCCGCGGTAGGCCGAGTCGGGGCTGGTCGCGCAGGGGTCGTCCAGGCGCTCGTGCTCCTGCAGTTGCGCCGCCAGCCGCGGCCGGTCGCGTTCGAACAGGCGCAGCGGCGCGGCGCAGGCGGAGCGGTAGTCTTCCGACAGTTGCGACAGCGCCGCATCCAGGCGCGCGATCCACTCCAGCAGGCGCTTGCGCTCGTCCTCGTCCTCGGTCTGCTCGGCGCGCTGCTTGAGCTGGGCGATGCGGTCCTCGAAGGCCTTGCGCAACGGCTCCTGGGCCCAGGCGCGGACCTGCCACACCACTTGCCGCCGGCTGCAGGTGTCCGGCCCGCCGAGCGCGACTTCGCGCAAGTGCGGCATTTCGACCGAGGTGACGTGGCGTTCCCACACGTCCAGATAGACCCAGAAGCGGGCTTCGTCGTCGTCGCCCGATTCCAGCCACAGCCGCAGCGGATCGCCGCCGCCGGCGTTCGGATCGGCCGGCGCCGGGGTGTAGTGCGGTTGGGCGAGGTAGTCGCAGCCCTCGTTCTCGCACAGGATGCCGTCGACGTAGTAGCGCCCGGCGCCGATGCTCAGCGAGCGTTTGCCGTCGTTGTCCTGCAGCTCCAGGGCGAAGCCCGGCTCGGCGGCGGGCGCGGCGTAGGGGCCGAACACGTCGCGGGCCAGGGTGCGCAGCAGGTGCAGCAGGATCGCGCCCTGTTCGTTGGGATCGGCGTCCAGGGTGACCCGGCCTTGTTGCAGCAGGACCTGGCTGAAGTGATGGCGGGGATCGAAGGTCGCCCGAGTGAAATCGCCTTTCATATGCGTTCCTTCCAGGTCAGTCGGCGAAGAGGAGCCCGACCGTCATCCCGGCCGGGGTGTACTGGTCCAGGCGCGCGCGCAGATTGGCGGCACGCTGCGGCTCGTAGAGGTGGTGATAGACGCCCATCTGCGATTCGTCGTCGGCGCCGCGCAGGATCTCGATCGCGCAGGCGTCGAGCAGGCGCGCATAGCCGGGCCGGCCGTAGCGGCGCGAGCGGTAGCGCGGCCGCACCCGCAGGCGCTCGGCGGCCAGTTCGCGCGGCTCCTGCGCGGCCGGCAGCTTGCGCTCGCGCACCGCGGCGATGACGCCGTCGGGCTGGCAGCGATAGCGGCGCGGGGTGCGGCAATGGCAGGGCACGTAGCAGAAGCGCACGCAGCCGATCTGGCGCCGGGCGACGTTGAGGCAGTCGTTGAACAGGCAATTCTCGGCCAGCTCCAGCGCATGCGCCTCGACCGTGCCGAACACGGTGCTGCGACGCAGGGTCAGGCAGGCGTGCGCGACCGCCGAGGTCGCCGCGCCGATCGCTTCCTGGCGCGGGCCGGCGGCGTCGACGATGCTGTCTTCGATCGTCAGCGGGATCGGGTCGCTGCCGACCTCGTCCTGCTGGACCTGGATCGAGCCGACGATGCTGCGCTCGATCCGCACCGTCGCGCGCAGGTTGTACAGCTCCAGGCTGGGTTCGGACGGACGTTCGGGCTCGCAGCCGCAGCCGATGCCCCAGCCCGGCACCAGGGTGCAATGGCGGATCGACAGCCGGGCGGCGCAATCGGGTTGCAGCGCGGCCTGCTCGGCGTAGCGTTCCGGGTCGCGCGGCGCCGACACGTGCATCGGCCGGCCGGTCAGCAGGATGCCGTCGAGGGCGAAGCGGCTGCCGACGTCGAGTTCCACGGTCAGCGCATCGGCCAGGTCGGTCTGCCAGTCGATCAACCGGATCACCGGGCGCACGCCGTTGGCGGCGCGCAGGGTCAGCGACTGGCCCGGTTGCAGGCGGATATGCAGCGGTTCGACCCAGACCCCGCTGTGGATCAGCTCGATCACCGCGTGCTGCGGCGACTGTTCCTGCCACAGGCGCAGCGCGTCGGCGATGCGCGGCAGCGGCGGTTCGCTGCCCGGCGGCGTCGGCGAGCCGGCTTCGCCGACCCGGTACAGGGTGTAGTCCTGCGCCGGCCGGCGCATCGCGCGGCGGTATTCGCCGCCGCCGAGATCGGCGGCGAAACCGTAGTGGTAGCTGACCCGCACGCCTTTCTTGGGAATCTGGTTGGGCGGAAACATCAGCCGGCCCAGCACCGGGTCGATCGCGACCTTGCCGCGCGGCACCCGATAACGCCAACCGCTCAGGTCGGCGACCAGCAACGCGCTGGTCGGCAGCGGCTGGCTGCCGTCGTGGCCGGCCCATTGTTCGGCCCACACCGCCAGGCTTCTGCCGGGGCCGTATTCGTGTTCGAGTTCGCGCTGCAAGGCGCGCCGGCGCAGCGGCAACGGCAGGTTCTGTTCGCCGGCCTGATGGTAGCGGTCCGGCTCCGGGCGCGGCTTGCGGTACAGCGGCGCGTCCTGGCCGAGCACGCTGAAGGTGAAGCAGTGCGGGCCGACATCCTCGACGCAGTAGGCCGGGGTGCGGGTCACCGAGTAGCTGCGCATGCGCCAGGCGAACACGCCGACGCTGGGGATGTTGTGGCGGCCGACGCGATGGCGCGAGGCGATCCGGCGCACGTCTACGCTGTGCGCCAGCGGATCGAACGGGCTGCCGGCCAGTTCCAGCGGCGCCGGATCGCGCAGCGAGGCGGTGCCGATCCGCTGCATATGCAGATGATCCAGGTTCTGGGCGCGATCCAGATACTGGAAAAACTCGACCGCGCGCGCCGGCCAGCCGGCGACGTCGCGGGCCAGGTCTTCCAGCAACGACACGGTGCCCTTGCGCCGCCGGTGCTGGATCAGCTGGGCGACTTCGCGCCGCGGCACCAGCGCGCGCTCCAGCGCGCGGCCCTGGGCGTCGCGGCATTGCGCCGCAGCGCCGGCGGCCTCGACCGGGCGGTAGCCGAGCAGGTCGGCGATATAGGGCACGGCCCAGTCGTCGGCGGTCTCGACGAACCAGTTCTCGTACAACTGGGCGATATCGTCCTCGACCAGGTTCACCTGTTCGGCGATGACCCGCAGCAGCGCCTGCAGCGGATGGCCCTGTTCGATGTCGCGGATGCGGTGGATCGCCGGCAGCGGCCGGTACAGGCGGTCGGTGCGCGGTTCGAGATGCAGCGAAGGGATGTCCATGGCCTGGCTCACTGGACCGGGTTGAGGATCAGGGTGTCGGGCACGCTGGGCACGAAGCAGGCCAGCCGAGCCGGGCGGATGCGCTCGCCTTCGCGATAGGCGGCTCCGGCGTCGACCCGCGCCGGCGGTTGCACCGGCCGGCCTTGTTCGTCGTCCTGGCCGGTGTCGCTGTCGCCGTAGACGATGGTCTGGACGATCCCGGTGATCTCGTCCTGGCGCACCAGGCGACGCTGCCCGCTTTGCCAATCGATCACCGTCTGCGGAATGCCGCCGAAGCTGTCGACGTCGACCCAGTCGACGCCGCGCACCGACTGCATCGCCGCGACCAGTTCGCACAGCAGCGCCGGCTGGGCCAGGGCGCGCTGTTCGAAGCCGAAGCGTTCGAGCAGGCGCGCGCGCACCGCGCTCGCCACCGGCTCCCAGCGATGGCCGGCCTGCAGGCGCAGCCGCGCCTGCAGCACCAGGGCGATCCGCTCGCGCATCGCGACCTGCACCGACAGGCCGGGGTCGCCGAGTTCGCGCAGCGCCTGCAGCAGGTTGCGGTAGAGGTCGGAGTTCGGGTCCAGCGGCATGTCGTCGACCCCGGCCACGGTGATATGGACCTGCTCGCGCATCCCGTCGCTGAGCCGCGCCGCCTCGGCCTTGGCGATGCCGGCGAACATGCGGGTGAAATCGGCGTAGTCCGACAGCGACACCAGCCGGTCCAGCGCGGCCAGCGAACGCGGCGCGTTCTCGCGGATCAGCGCCGCGGTTTCGCGCTCGGCGCCGCCGGAGGCGGGCAGCGGATTGACCACGTCCTTGATCCCCAGCGGCCGGCTCACCAGCAAGGAGACCTGCTTGGCCCGCACGTTGCCGCCCTTGCCGATGCCGTTGCGGTACTCGGCGCGCAGGTTCTCGAAACCGCTGGGCGGGCGCAGGCCGTGCTCGCCGTCGCCGAAGATCACCGCGGTGACGCCGTCGTCGCCGGTCGCGCTGACGTAGGCGCGCGCGTCGGGACCGAGGCTGGAGAGGCTGTCGACCTCGCGCCACTCGACCCCGCCGACCAGCACCTTGAGCGTGCTGGCGGCGCCGGCCGCGGTCGGCGCCGGGCGCCAGGTCAACGGCGGCTGGCGCAGGGCGAAGCGTTGCAACGGCCGCCGCGCGTCGCTGCTGCCCAGCACTTCCTTGCGGCTTTCGCCATGGCTGGCGCGGACCACATTGGCGCGGATCAGCAGCCCTTCGCGGTAGTAGGTATAGGCCATCGGCGTAGCCAGGCGCAGGGTGGTGTGGGGGCGATCGCCGGGCAAGCTGTAATCGCTGCCGTGTTCCAGGCCGGCGACCATCAGCAATTCGCTGGCGCGCACGCCGCGGATGCCGTCGATGTCGCTGCGCTCGCCTTCGACCACGATCCAGCGTCCGGACTTGAGCTGTTCGTGCAGCGGGCCGAGCTCGAGTTCGCTGCCGGAGACATCGCCCAGGATCGGTTCCTGGGCCATTTCCAGGCGCCGCCGCTGCGGATGGACCCAGGTCTGGCGCAGCTCGTCGATGCGTTTCTTGAGCTCCTGGTTCTCGTCGACCTCGCGCCAGGCGGTGGGCTTTCCATCGACCCCGAAGTGGATGCCGGTGGTCTCGCCGGAGATGCCGTAGGCGCTGCGCGGACCGGTATGCACCGCGGCCACCTGCAGCACTTGGTTGCGCGGCAAGGGCGAAGACGGCGTTCCCGGCCGGCTTACCAGGACCAGATCGCCGGCCGCCAGCAGAGGATCGGCTTTGGCCAGATAGGCGTTGGTGTCGAATTCGTCGATTTCGTAGCGCCAGTCATTCCAGTCCGCCACCGACGGGACGGTGTTGCCGTCGAGCTCGGGCATGGGCTTTGCGGTAGTGGCGCCGAACAGCGTTTCTCCGGGAGCGAGCGCGTAGACCGCCTGCAGTTGCGCCGAAGCCTGCGGCGGACGAGATCCGCGCCAGGCGTCGTAGTAATTTTCCTTCAGCTTGGGCGCGAAATCGGTAATCAGCTGCGGCTGCAGATCGGCGCCGCCGCGGAAGCCCTCGCCGAGGCCTCGGCGCAGGCGCAGGCTGTTGGCGGCCTGCGGCCGGTTCGGCTTGAGCAGACTGTCGACTACCTCGTCGGGTCCGCTGCCGGGCAGGGGCGCGCCGGGCGTCTGCAGTTGAGCGAGCGCGGCGGCGAAATCCGCAATGGCCTGGCTGGCCTCGTCGTCGTCGACATTGATCTCGAGAAAATCGGCCCACAGCGCCAGCGGCGGTCGCGGCGCTCCCAGCCGCAGCGCGTCGAGCAGCCACACGCAATTGCTGATCGCCTGCGTGTCCTGAGCCGACACCAGCCGACTCAACAACGTTTCCAGCAAGGGATGGGCCGCCGGTTCCAGCGCCGGCAGCGGCTGCAGGCGCAGAGCGGTGCGTTGCCCGGCGAAGTCGGGCTCGACCGCGATCACCCGGCGCGCCACATGGACCGGCCCGGCAAAGCTGCCGAACCGGAACAGCAGCAGTTCGCCGACCTGCACGCCGGTGGCGATGCCGACCGCATGAACGCTGTCCAGCGCCAGGATCGTAGCCAGGACGATGCGTTGCGGACGCTGGCGGCGGATCTGCAGGTCGTTCCATTCGCGCCGCGCCAACAGCGGTTCGTCGGTCTCGAACGACTGCGGCAGTTCGTCCGGGCCGGGAATGCTCTGCGAACGGGTGCCGACCGGCAGCTCGACCGGTACGGTCTGGTTGTCGTCGACGGTGTAGGACAGGTACACACTTGAGGACACGCCGGGCCGCGGCGCGTAGCCGACCAGGCGCGCCAGCTCGACCAGCGAGCGGCGTTCGGTGGCGGTGCGCAGATAGCCCTCGTTGGCGATGCGTTCCTGATAGAAACTCAGCACGTCGCCGACGGTCGCCCAGGCGTCGAGCAGGGCGATGGCCGGGTCGGCCGCATCGCGGGTGGTCAGCGCCTGCAGCGGGCGCAAGCTGCGCGCGGGCCGTTCGCCGTCGGCGGGCAGGTCGATGGCGGCGGTCGCCAGCCGGGCTTTCATGCTGGCCAGGAAGCGGCCGTGGGTGCCGACGCGGTAAGCCAGCTCGGGCAGGCCGCGGCGGTTGTCGATCGGCACCGGGGTGGAGATCGCGACGCCTTCGCAGCAGCCGCAGCCGGCACCGCCGCAACCGCATCCATGACTGTGGGCGCTCATCGGCCACCTCCGACGGAGATCGCGAGCTTGCCGTGCTCGGGATAATTGGGGTCCTGGTCCAGGCGCGCGATCTCGTGCCCGCCCAGGCGCAGCAGGCCGTCCTCGAGTTCGCGATTGGCGGGCGCGAACAGCCGTTGCAGGCGGACCACGCGGGCGCATTCCACGCCCGGCACCGCCATCGCCTCGGCGACCAGCGCGCTGATCCGCAGCGGCTGGCCGAAGCTGAGCCGGTCGGGGTGGAAATAGCCGGGCTGGCCGTCGCGGCGGCGGCCGGCGCCGAAACGGTCGAGCAAGGCGGCCTTGATCGCGCCGCGTTCGTAGCCGGGCAAGGCGCAGACCTCCAGGGCCAGGTCGATCGGCACGTACACCGCGGTTTCCAGATGCAGGTCGTGGCCCATGCGGCGCACGCGCTGCAACGCCGCCTGCACCTCGCCCAGCAGCGGCGCCTCGGCCGGCACGCGCCCATAAGGATCCAGCGCCACGTCGGCCTCGTACCAACTGCCGGTCCAGACCAGTTCGCCGCTGGCGCGCTGCACGCGCGGGTCGCGTTCGGCCAGACGGGCGTAGTCGTCGGCGGTGATCGCACGCAGGCGCTGGCTGCGGAACGCGCCGGGGGCGAGCAGGCGCGCCTGCGCCAGCGGCTCGGCATCGCTGCCGCCCTGCGCCGGCAGCGGATTGTCGACCCGCAGTTGCAGGCCGCTCCAATCGCCGTCGCGCAGGTGCACGCGGTTGATGCTGTGCGCGCCGACGTTGCCGGCGCGGCCGTTGCCGATCCGGTAGCGGGCCTGGAAGCGCTGCCCGGCGGCCGGGCGCTTGCCGAGATCGTCGTCGCCGAAGCGCAGCCGGGCGACGCCCTGGTTGTCGATTTCGGCGACCACGTGGCGGTCCTCGCTCGCGCTGGAGAGCAGGTCGAATGCCGGCGTCCACGCGCCGCCGTCGCTATCGTCCAGGCGCAGCGCCGGCAGCGCCGCGCGCGGGTCCTGGCGCAGGCTGGCGGAGGCGGCGCGCGCGGCGGCGGGAGCCGCTTCGCGATGGGTCAGCGGCGTCTCGTCCAAGGACCAGTTGAAGCGCCCCGGCCGCAGTTCGATGTCCGCCGGCTGGCCTTCGCATTCGCACACCGCTTCGCTCTGGCCGTCCGGCACCGCGCCCAGGTCCTGCGTCGGCGCGTCGCGGCCGTGATCGGCCAGGACCACGTTGCCGAGCGCGATCGAGACCTCGCGCAGGCGCGGGCACTGCGGCGCCGGGCCCAGCGCGCTCAGGCACAGCGGGAACGGCAGCGCGTCGTCGGCATGCCAGCGCACCCGCAGCAAAGGGGTCGGGCGCGGGTCGTCGGCGCCGGCGGGATAGAGGTCATCCACCAGCGGCTCGACTTCGACCAGGCGTACCGGCCATACGCGCTGTGGGTCGGCATCGGCTTCCAGACCGGTGCGCGGGCCGATCGCTTCTTTCAGCAACAGCACCTCGCCGACGCGCAGTTCCAGCGCGCGCGCTTCGCCTTCGCCGTCGGCCCAGCGGTCGCGCAGCACCGCCGCGGTAGCGCCGCTCGGCAGGCAGCAGTCGTCGCGGCCCCAGTCGTAGAACGCGATCCGGTTGTGAGCGCTGCGCAGCGGGAGGGTGGCCGCGGAGTCGGCGAGGTGCGGCTGGAAGCTCTCGTAGCTGTCGGCCGCAAGCTCGCGCATCGCGTCGGCATCGAGCAGGCCGGGCAGCGGCGCGTCGGCGGCGATGCCGCTGAGGAATTGCAGCGCCGTCGCCGGCAGGTCGAGGTCCTGCGAGGTCTCGATCGCGACCCAGGCGCGGGCGTTGCAGCCTTCGTGCAGGCGGTAGTCGACCAGGCGGGCGTGACGGCGCACGGAAATGCGCTGACGGGCGGTGTCCAGATAGGCCTCGGTGGCGACCGCGTCCTGGTAATAGCTGAGGTAGTCGCCGGCATAGGCGAGCACTTCGATCAGGGTCAGGCCGAGGTCGGGCACGTGCCCGGGTTGCCAGTCCGGCGACAGCAGCGCCAGCCGGTCCTGGATCAGGCGGCGGAAGCTGGCGTAGTCCTTGGCCAGATAGGACAGCGCCGGTTCCGGCGGCGGCGCTTCGACGCAGGCCTGCGCCGGTGCGCAGTCCAGGTCGGAGGGGCAACCGGCCTTGAAAGAGAACTCGGCGCTGGCGTACATCGGGTCCAGGCCCTGGATATCGAGCAGGCGCAGGCGGTAGCGCGAATGGTCGCCGCGCCGGTCCAGGCGCAGCACCAGCCAGTCGTCGACATCGGCTTCTTCGCTGGCATGCGGGTCGACATCGACGATGCCGATCCCGCCGATCCGGGTGCCGCCTTCGATGCGCAGGTGGCGCAGCAAGCCCGGGCCGTCCTCGGCGAATTCGGGCGGCAGCTTGCCCAGGAAGTACACATGCAGGCTCAACTGGTCGGCGGAGACCTCGACGAAGTCCAGGCCGACCCGGCCGTGGAAGGCGCGGACGTCCTGGCGGCGCGGGTCGTTGCAGCACGAGAGGCTCATGGCGGCTCCTGGCTTCAGGTCGCGCGGACGAAGCGCGCGGTTTGTTCTTCGCGGGTGAGCAGCAGCACGTAGCTGAGCTCGACGATCAGCGCCGCGTCCTGCGCCGTCACCCGCAGCGCGCGCACCTCGATCAGGTCCTGCATCCAGCGCTGCAGCGCGGCCTGCAGGGTGAACTGCACGGTCGCCGCCAATTCCGGGCTATTGCCGGCGAACACCAACTGCATCAGGCCGCTGCCGAAATCGGGCCGGTTGACCCGCTCGCCGGGATGGGTGAACACCAATTGCTCGATCAGGTCGCGCACATGGCCGGCGTGATCGGTCTGCGCGCTGCGGCCGCGGCCGTCGACATGGAAAGGGAAGTCCAGGTGCATGGCGGTTCTCCGGCTCGTTGCGGCGCTCACATGGCGACGACGCGCGACTGCATCGCGCCGACGATCGGCGCGCCCTGCGGCACTTGTTCGGCGCTCTGGCAGATGCCGGGCGCCGGACCCGGCGCCGGCACCAGCATCGCCGGCAGCCCCATGACCGTGACCCGCGCGCTCGGCATCGCCCAACGCACGGTCACGCAGGGCTGCGGCTTGCCGCCGGGCAGGGTGAACAGGCAACCGGCTATCGCTATCGTCGGCGCGCCGGGCGGGATCGTCGCCACCGGCTGGCCCATCACCAGCACCCGGCTCTGCACCGGCGCGATCGTGGCCTGCCCGGTCACGTGCTGGCAGGTCATGGCGGCGGTGGCGTGCAGCAGCAATCCAGGCATGGCCCAGTTCCTCAGGTGATCGCCATGGCGATCTTGTTGAAGGTGATGGTCGGCCCGACCAGATAGATCGACGCGCCCTTGCCGTTGTCGATGTAGATGCCGCTGTCGTTGACCACCAGCATCGCCCCGGTGGTGCTCTTGAGCACGATGCCGCCGGTGATCGGCGTCGGCGGCATGTCGCTGATCATCAGCATGTTCTGCAACAGCGACTGGATGACGATGTTGGGATCGGCCGGGTTGCCGAGCTTGGCCATCGCCGGCGGATCGGCGCCGGTGTCGAAGCGGCAGCCCAGCCAGACCGGCTTGTTGACGTCGCCGTGCTCGAACATCACCCACACGCCGGCGCCCACCGGCGGCACCGCATACACGCCCATGCCGGGGCCGGGCGGCCCGGACAGCGGCGTGCAGGGCTCGGCCCAATTGGAGGGCACGAAGGCGGTGACGTCGGGAATCGTCAGCAGCAGCCGGCCGCGCATGTCCGGGTCGACGTTCATCGTCACCGTGCCGCGATACAAACCGGGAAACTGGCCGTTGCGCTGGGCCTGGCTCATGTCGGCACCTTCGGGGTCAGGGAGATCAGCCCGTCGCGGCTGAGCTGGAAGCTCTGCTTGAATTCGCCGCGCTTGAGCTTGTGGGTGACGCTGTCGACGTAGTACAGGCCGTCGTAGGCCAGGCCGGCGCCGCGCACCCCGACCAGCATCCGCGAGCGCAACACGTGGCCGTAGCGCAGCACGTCGAGCGAGCCCTGCACGGTGATCGCGTTGGCCGAGCCCTTGAGCATGCGGCCGAGCACCTGCTTGATCGTGAACGGCACCGAGTTGCCGCCGTTGTCGCGCGACAGCACCATCTTCAGCGGCGGCGAGGGCCGCGCGCCGAGCGGCGGCTGGAAGATGCTGACCGCCGGGATCGGGATCGGCGTGGGGATCCGTCCGGTGATCGGGTCGTTGATCGTCACCAGCATGGTTTCCTTGGCCAGCCCGTCGAGCGAGAAACTCAGCGACTCGACATTGGTGTGCGCGTCCATGTTCACGCTCAATGCCGGCTGCGGCACCGGAATGCGGATGTCCGGGCCGAGGTAGGCGATGCTCTGCCCGGGCAGCGGACCGGGTTCGACGTAGAACACGAATCCGTTGGCCTCGGCGATGCGGCGCAGGTGAGACAGGTCGGTGCCGTTCTGCGACTCGATCGAGTCGGTCATGATCGGCTGTTCGGGAATGAAGCCGGGAATCACCACCGGCACCACGCCCAGCGCGGCGTAGCGCGCCAGCACCGTGTACGCCTGCACGGTGTCGGACATGTTGGGGTAGGGCAGGACCAGTTCGATCAGGTCCATGGCCGCGCTGAGGTCGTCGCCGGTGATGGTCAGGGTCGACTGGCCGGGATCGCTGCTCGGCGCCAGCTCCTGGCGGGTGACCAGTCCGTCCATCAGCACGTGCGGCATCCCGCCCAGGCTGACCATCACCACCACCCGGGTGGTCAGCGGGTCGAAATAGCCGGCCGGCAGAAGGGTGGTCAGCAGCGGCGAATCCTTGGACACCGCGAAGCTCAGCTGGAAGCCGCTGCGGTCGCGGCCGCTGGTGATCTCCACGCTCTGCAGCGCATCCACGACGATGCGCGGCGCCGGCGCGGGCAGCGCCGGTCCGATCATCAGCGTCAGATGGATGCCTTGGACCATGGCTCACTCCCGAGCCGGCGGCGGCACGCCGTCGGGCAGGGTCACCCGCACCGTCTCGCCGGTGCGGTCGGTCAGCTCGTCGGGATGCATCGATCCGTTGGCGTCGCACAGGCGCCAGAACGCCTCGGGGTCGCCGAGTTCGTGGGCGGCGATGTGGTCCGGGCGCTCGCCCTCGACCACTGTGTGCAGGCGCAGGGTGACGAAGCCGTCGATCGGGGGCAGGAAGCGCCGCTGCAGATAGGGTTGCACGGTGCCGTCCTCGGCGGTGCGCATCGACAGCGCGATCGCGTAGTAGCGGCTGCTCGGCGGGAAGTCGTAATTGGCCATGACGGGGTCCTTGCGATCAAAGCGGGCCGAACAGCCCGAGCAGGCGGAGGTCGGCGGACGCGGCCAAGGCCGACAACCGCTCCTTGTGCTGCAGATAGCTCATGAACAGCCCGCCGCCCTTGCTCTCGAAGCCGATGTCGTCGACGCTCAGCACGCGCAGACCCAGGCTGAGCTTGGCCCGGATCGGGTTGAGCTGGATGTCGAAGGATTCCTCGGTGATGCTCAGCTCGGCGATGCGCACCGGCACGATCCGGTTCGGTCCGAACACGAACACCGACAACGGCGCCAGCGCCGGGGCGATCTCCAGCGAACCCGAGGCGGCGGCCGCGTTGGCGGCGAACAGCTCGGCGCTGCGCGGATAGGCCAGCGCCTCCAGGGCCGCCAGTTGCGGATGCAGCCCGGTCGCGGCGGGCGCGGGATGTCCGGTCTCCAGCGCGTCGGTGGCGTCGATCTCGGCCTCGAGCTTGATGGTTTCCGCCGGAGGGCCTTTCAGCCGCAGCGCCTCGCTGCGGTCGCCGGACTCGGCGCCGATGCCCTTGATCTGCAGGCTGCGGGTCATCGTGTCCGGGTTGTACTGCAGTCCGATGATGCGCAGCACGTTGCCGCTGACCGGGTCCAGCAGGACCAGGCCGCCGCGCAACAGTTTGGGAGATCGTGGGTATCCGCTCATGCTGGCTGTCTCCGGCTCTAGAAGCGGATCGATGGGAACGAAAAGACGAACCGCTTCTCGTCGGGATAGAAGAGCTTGCGCATGGCCGCGTCGCGATCCATGAAGTTGGGGGAATCGCGCGAGGTCATGTGTTCGGCCTGCATGCCCAGGCCGAGGTTGATGATCGAGTTGCGGTCGAGCTTGAACGGGCCCAGGCGCATGTCGCGGTCGAAGCCGAGCGTGCGGTACATCTGGTCGATGCGGCGGTACTCGGCGACGAACGAGTCGCCGTCGCCGGCGCCGAACGGGACGCCGCGCAGGTTGTAGTGCTGGCGGATGCTGCGCCAGTCGATCAGCGCGTTGGGATCCGGGCCCGGCGCCGGGCGCAGGAAATCCGCCGGCAGACGTAAAGGCGGCAACGGCACCGGCCCCTCCGGCAGCGCGTCTTTCGCGGCGGGCGCCGGCGCGACCGCCGGCAGCCGCGGCAACTGCAACGGCGGCACCAGCGACAGCGAAGGGGCGAAGCGGCGTCCGCCGAACAACGTCGGCGGCGCCAACGGCGGCAAGCGCCCATCGATCGGATCGGACTGGATCTGGCTGCGCGGCAACGGAATGTAGGGCTGCGGCGGCTCGACCGGCGTTTCCTGGGTATCGCGCAGCGGCGGCGCGAACGGATTCGCCGCCGGGGCGGCTCGGAGCGGGCTGCGGTCGAGGCCTTGGCGTTCCATCGGCGCACTCAGAAGCTTCTGTTGAAAAAAGGAATCGGCGGGATCGCGAACTCGCCGGGGTTCTGCCATTTCCATTCCTGCTGCATGCGGTCCATGAAGTTGGGGTTCTCGCGTGCGTTGAGCTGGCCGGCCTGCAGGCCCAGGCCGAGGTTGAGCAGGTCCAGGTTGAGCGGGCCCAGGTGCAGGCGCTGGGGGATGCCGAGGGTCCGCATCAAGGCCGCCGAGCGTTGCGCTTCCGCGGCGAAGGAGTCGCTGTCGCGCAAACTCGGATAGCGGCCGCGGGCGCTGTAGGCGCGACCGATGCCGAGCCAGTCGACGCGCGAATACGGGTCGTCGGGCGTGTAGCGCCAGCCGCTCCATTCGCGTCCGACCTGCGGCGGCATCGGTCCCGGCGGCGCTTGCGCCGGCAGTTGCGAAGGCAGCAAGGATGGCGGCGGCACGGTCGGGAACAGCGGTACGGCAGGCGGGGCCGTCATGCTCGGCATCGGCGGCAGACGCAGCGGCGGCAACAGGGTCAGGTGCGGGCCCGGACGCGGGGTCAGCAGCGACGGCGGCTGCAGAGTCACTGGCGGAATGTCGGGCAGGGTCAGGCTGTCGTTCGGATCGGCGCGGCCGGCCAGCGGCGATGCCGTCGTGGCGGCGGCGACCGGGGAGGCGCTCACGCCGGCGAAATCGGTCTGGGCGAACGATGGTCTTGCGCGCGGCAGCGGTTGCGGCGTGTGATGGACGTGGTCGCCGTGCGCGCTCGCGGCGCGCGCCATCGCGACCGAGTTCTTGACCCGCAGCTCGCGCTGGCCGTTATGGCGTTCCATCGCGCCCTCCGCTGGGGTCGCCGTGCTGCAGCGGGCCATCTGGGCGAGACGGCCCACCGCGCGGGCGTAGATCGCCGAATCGACCGATCGGGAATTTCAGTTCCGGCCGCAGGATGTCGATGTCGAATTGACCTGAATCGTTCGGATCCTCCTGCAGTTTATGTCCGCCCACCTCTACCTCCCTGAAACCTGGATCTTCGAACGTGCCAAACGGATCGGTCGGAAGATCGCGTTCCAGGGTCATGTGTTGGAGAGCCTTGCCTATGCCGGGAACGAGCTTGGCCCGCCCCTCGAACAAGTCTTTGATCCACTGCATGCGAGGATCCGGCATCCGACTGGCGCGGTGCCTGTCGCTCCACCGCAACTGCGAGAACGTGGAGAAAGCTGCGGGAAGGTTTTGCAGCAGCGACAACTTGGGTCCCGGATTGCCATGCAGACCGCGCACCCGCGGCCGATGCAGATCCGGAAGCTGCAACGACGGTTTCTGCCGCGGCATGCGCCGGCCCAAGTCGCTGGACAAGGCGAGCTGATACGGCTTGGGCGGTGCGGGCAGGTGGACTCCGGAATCGATCCGGGAAAAATCCCGCGATCCGAATTCGGCGATGGGCGGCAAAGGTTCCGGCGCCTGTTCGACGCCAGGACGCAAGGCATACGGGCTGGCCGTCGCCGCGGACGGCGGGCGCAGCAGAGCCTCGGCGCAGGCGCGTTCCATCAGGCGGCCTCCACGATGGCGGCGTCGTTGTGGACCGATCGGGCCACGCAGCGCAGCGCCGGGCACGAGCGGCGCGCGCTCACGACACCGACTCCAGGGCGTCCAGCGCGAGCCGGGCGCGTTCGGCGACCGAGAACTGGCGATGCCGGGTCAGCGCGCGCAATTGCTCGCGCGCGGCCGCGCGCATGCCGAGCAAGCGCAGCAGCGCCGTTTCGCGCTCTTCGATCGGCCCGTCGCTCACCGTTGCGGCCAGACCGGCCGCGATCCCGGCGAGTGCCTCGTCGTCGCGCTCCAGCGCGAACGACAGGCTCAACTCCACGCTCGTCGCATTCGTCGGATCCAATGCGGCCGCTTCGCTCGGGCCCAGTTCGAGCGACTTGCGGCAGCTCAGGCGCAGGGTCCGGCGCTCGCCCGGAGGGATCAGGCGCAGGCCCTCCTCCAGGGCCACGAACTGGTTCAGCAGCAAGGGCTGGCGCCAAGGCGTCTCGGCACCGATCTCGACCAGGCCGAGCGGGCCGCCGCTGTCGGGCACGCCGTGCAAGGGATCTGGCAGCGGCGCGTCGGCTTCGTCGAGCTTCGCGACGAAGACGAACCCGGCCGGGCGCTGCCGGCCGCGGTCGCCGGCCACGGCCAGGTACAGGCGCTGCGCGCCTTCGAGCTCGATCGAGAACGTCAGGCCGATCGGCGCTCCCGCCAGCAGCGGCGTCGATCCGTCCAGCCGCAGGCCGGCCCGAACGCGCCGCCCGTGCGCGTCGAAGGTCTGCCAGGTCTCGCGCTGTTCGTCGTGTGCGCTCATCGGAAGCGGATCCTGGTGGTGGCGGTGCGCGCGGCCAGCACCGAATCGCGCGCGGTGACCGTGACGACGCCGGTGAATGCCGCCGGCCGGGTCACCGTCGCCGCGACCGCCACGCCGGGCGGATTGGCGTTGAGCGCGACCGTCACGCCGGCTGCGGCGGCGGCCGGATCGACGGTGAACACGATGTTGCGTCCGCCCGGTTCGGCATTGAGAGTGACCACCGAGCTGAGCGTTCCGACCGGTACCGGGCTCGGTGCGGCGCGCATGTTGCGCAGGCGCACCGCGGCGACCCGCACTCGGCCGTCGGCGCGACGGTTGGGGAAAATGGTGTCGGCGGCGCGCAGGCGGAAGCGGCCCGCCTGGACGCCGGCGCGCAAGGTCGCCGCGGCCGGCAGCGCCGCCGGATTGCCGGCGGTGATGACGACGTCGCCGGAAAGGACGTTCCAGCGCGCGCTGCGTGCAGCGACGCTGGAGGCGACGGTCAGGCGCGCGGTGGCGGCGCCGTCCGCGGCCAGCGCGGTGGCGCCGGCGGCGTTGGGCGTCGCGGTCACCGCACTGAACACGATCAGCGGATTGCCGGCATAGGGATCGTTGCGCGGTGGCGCGGCCACGCCGCCGAAACGGTGGTCGGTGCGGAACTGGAAACCCGCCGCCTGCGAGCCGCGCAGCGAGCGCTCGTGCACGCCGTCGGCGAAGGTGCGGCTGACCACCGCGCCGGCGCCGCGCCAGGACGAGTACTGGAAGCGCTGGCGGAAATTCCAGAAGCGCGGCAGCTGCGGCACGCCGGGGCCGACGAAGCGGTTGACGTCGATCGCCGGGCGGCCGTCGCCGACATTGGGCAGAGCGGTCGGCGTGACCAGCTGATCGACCCAGGCATTGGCCGGTACCGCCAGGGCGAGGACGAAGGCGGGGTTGAAGCCGATCGGCGGATTGACCGGGCCGAGATTGAAATCGTTGCGATTGAGGGTGATCAGCTCGCCGACGATGCGGGTCAGCGGCGGGTGCGCCGCGTCGGAAGACTGGAAGGTGATCCGGTTGCGCACGCCGTAGGGGCCCGCGCCGCCGGCGAAAGCCAGCGCGCTGACCCGGGTCGGTACTGCGTTGACGGTGAGCTCCGACATCAGCCCGGACGCTCCGGCCACCGGTGCCGCCACCGGCTGGGTTTCGTTGAGCCGCGCTCCGGTGGCGGTGTCGGTGATGCGCACGCGGATATCGCCGGTCTGCGCGCCGGGAGTGATGACGTTGCCGGCCACGCGCGCGCCGAGCGCGCGGCGCAGGGTGACGCGCACCGGCCGCGCGCCCGGCGCGGTGACCGCGTTGACGGTCGCGCTGTTGCCGTTGATGCCGTCGCGGTTCGGTTCGGCGGTGCCAGCCGGGGCGGCGCCGGGAATCAGCGACGGCACCGCCGCCAGCGCCGGATTGGCGGCGTAGGTGGCGGAGGTGACCTGCACCAGCCGGACCGCGGCCGAGTCGGCGTTGTCGGCGGGCGTGCCCGACACCGCCGCGCGGATGGTCAGCGCTGCGCCGCCGACCACCGTGCCCGGCGCGGGCTGAACCGCGCGGATCCGCACCCGGCGACCGCCGCCGATCACCGAAACGCCGGCCGGCGCCACGCCGCCGGGGTTGATGCTCCAGGCCAGCGTGGTGCGGCCGGCGACGGTGGCGGTGGCGGTGATGTCGGTGCCGCCGACGCCGAGTTCGGCGGCTGAAGTCGCGACATTGGTCACCAGCGGCGCGGCCTGGGCGAGCATCGGCGCGGCGGCGACCTGTTGCGACAGGCCTGAACGCGCCGGCGCCGCACCGGCGCCGAGGTCTTGCTGGACGACGTGGGTCAATTCGTGCGCTAGCAGATGGCGGTGTTCGCCGGCCTCCGGGTCGGCGACCTTGTCGCCGAACACCAGGTTGCGGGCGAAGGCGAAGGCGCGCGCGCCGAGACGGCGCGCGGCGGCATGCGCGGCGCCGTCGCTGTGTACGCGCACGCCGGAAAACTCCCAGCCGAAGGCGCGTTCGAACGCGGCGCGCAGCGAGGCCGTCAGCGGTCGCCCGGTACCGAGTTCGGCGATCGGAGCGGCCTCGGCGAGCGGTTCGGCGCCGGCCGGGGCGGATGCGGCCGGCAGGGACAGCCGTTGCAGCGCCGCGTCGGCGATGCGGTCGGCTTCGCCTTCGTGTCCGGGCGCGGCGTCGATGCGTTGCGGCAGCACCATCGCGGCGAGCGGCGCCGAGGCGCGGCGGCGTGCGGGCGGGCGCGTTGCGACGGGCAGACGCGCCGGTGCGGGCCGCGCCGGCACCGCGGCCAAGGTCGATGCCCGCGCCAGGGGCGACGCCGGGCCCGCGTCCGCGCCCGAGGCTGCGCCGATGGCGGCAGGCGCAGAGGTGGCGGCATTCGCGGACGACTGTGCGCAGTGCGCGCAAGTGGCGCCGGCGATGGTGTGGTTGCCGCATTCGCAGCGGCGCGCGAGCATGCCGGTCGGGGCCGGTGCCGGTGCGAGCGCGCTGGCGGCCGAGGGCGTCTTGCTCATCGACGGATCTCGCGGCTCAAGGTCGCGACGACCGAGCCGGCCACCGCACGGGCCAGTCCGGCGGCGCCGCCGGTCGTGGCCGCCGCCGGCGCGGTTCGCGCCGGAGCGGCCGTGCGGCCGGCGGTGGGGCCGAGCAATCGGGTCAGTTCGCCGGACAGCGCTTCGGCGAACTGGCGCCGTTGCGCCTCGCCGCCGGGCAGGCCGTGCACGATCACCCGTTCGATGTGCAAGTGCAGGCTCATCCGGCCCTCCGCGTGCCCACCGGGGCGAATTCGCTTTCGTTGACCGGCTTGCCGAGCTTGCGCAGTTCGGTGCGCAGGCAGGTCAGCAGCAGCGGCATCGACACTGCCGTTCCGGTCTGGGCCGCGGCGAACGCGGCGTTGAGGGCGATGCTGTGGATGTTGCCGCCGGACAGGCCGAAGCGCGCCAGCCGCTCGTAGTCCAGGGCCTCGCGCGGCACCCCCGGAGCCAGCGCGTTGCGCCAGATGCGCGCGCGCTCGGCCGGGCCGGGGAACTGGAAGTTCACCACGAAGCGCAGCCGGCGCAGGAACGCGCCGTCGAGCGCGGACTTCATGTTGGTGGCGAGGATGGCCAGGCCGGAGAAGGCCTCCATCCGCTGCAGCAGGTAGTTGATCTCGATATTGGCGTAGCGGTCGTGGCTGTCCTTGACCTCGCTGCGCTTGCCGAACAAGGCGTCGGCCTCGTCGAAGAACAGGATCGCGCCGCCTTGCTCGGCGGCGTCGAACACCCGGCGCAGGTTCTTCTCGGTCTCGCCGATGTACTTGCTGACCACCGACGACAGGTCGATCCGGTACAGATGCAGGCGCAGCTCGCGGGCGATGACTTCGGCGGCCAGGGTCTTGCCGGTGCCGCTTTCGCCGGCGAACAGGGCGCTGAGGCCGAGGCCGCGGTTCATCCGCTCGGCGTAGCCCCATTGCTGGTACACGCGGTGGCGCTCGTGCACTTGCCCGACGATCTGGCGCAGCAGGCCGAGCGCTTCGTCGCCCAGGACCAGGTCGTCCCAACTCGATTTGGGTTCCAGGCGCTGGGCCAGCGTGTCCAACCGCGCCAGCGACAGGTCGCGGCAGACCTCCCAGGCGTCGCCGCCGCGCAAGCGCAGGCCGGCGGCGACGTCGTGGATCTGCTGCAGGTTGAGGCGGAAGTGGCCCGACAGCGCTTCGGCGCGGCGTTCGCGCTCGGCCAGTCCGTCCGGCAGCGCCTGGCTCCAGGCCGCATGCTGCTCCGCGGCGCTCGGCATCGGCGCTTCCAGCGTCCATTGGGGAACCTGCAACTGCAGGGGCGAGGCCGGCAGGCCGACGAAGGCCAGGCCCAGCGGCTGGGCGAGCAGGGTGCGCAGCGCTGCGGCGGCTTCGCCGGCATCGATGTCGACGTCGTCGGCCTCCAGGTACAGGGCCACCGGCAACAGCAGGCTTTCGCGATACCACAGCCGCGCCAGGGTCTCCAACTCGCTGCGCGCGCTCGGCAAGGATTGCGCCGGCAAGACATACAGGCGGCAGCCGATCTGTGCGCAAGCATGGGCGGCGATCGCCAAGCGGCTGCCGGGGTCGCCGCCGAGCAATTGCAGCAAGGGCAGCGGGCCGGGATCGGTACGTTCGTCGCGCCGTTCGGCGCCATGGGCTTGCAAGGCCGACACGATGCGCTCGGCCTGGGCCTGCTGCGACGGCGCGATCGGCGGCGGCGCCGGGCAGTCGCGCACCAGCCCGTCCAGGCGCGCGTCGAGCAGGTTCAAACCTTTGGCATAACCGACCACGCGCTCGTCGGCGCGCAGTGCGGCCGCGGTCAACGGGGTCGCGCCGGGCTGGTTGATCTCGATCAGGCGCAGATAGCGCAGCGGCCGTTGCGCCGCCAGCGCGTCCCACGAGGGTTGCTCGAACAGGCGCAAGGCCAGGGCGAAGCTCGGATGCGGCGTACCTTGCACCGCGGCGATCAGCCCCGGCAGCGCCGGGTCCAATTCCATCGCCACGCACAGCAGCAGTACGTCGGTTTCGAACGGCGCCAGACCGAGGCGTTCGCCCAGCAACGGCAAGGCCGGTGCGGGATCGCATTGCGCGGCCCGGACCCGCGCCGCCGCGGCTTCGGCCTCCTCGGCCGCCGAGGGGATCGCCGCCGCGGCGGATTCGGAGGCCGGCGCGGGACGCGCGAACCAGCGCGCATTGGCGCGCTCGCCGGCCTGCGGCGTCGCCGCCATGCGCTGCAGGCGCAGGCGCAACCAATGCAGCGACGCCGCCAGATAGGTCTGGTTGGCCTGGTTCCAGCGCTGCGCTTCGTCGGCGGCGCGCAGCGTTTCTTCGCTGGGCTGGTCGAGACGGGTCATGACACCACCACGGTCTGTTGCGGATCGAAGACGTAGCCGTCCGCGGCGGCGACGGCGACGATGCTGTCCAGGCCGTCCACGCGCAGCCGCACCGGATAGCTGCCGGCGACCGCGTCGGCGACGGCGAATTCGAGCGTGGTCGGCTCGGCCGGATCGGCCGGCGTATCGATGCTGGCGGCGCGCACTTCCAGATCGCCGAACAGCAGGCGCACGCCGTCGTGCTGCGCGGGCAGCAGGCGCGGCCGGCAGCGCACGGTCAGCAGCAGTTCGCCGGCCGCCGCGGCCAGCGGCGCGACTTCGATCAGCGGCGCCAGCGCCAGCGCCACCGGATTGCTGTACACCGGCGGATGTCCGGGCGGCGGGTCGTTGCGCAGCCGCACCGCATACTGGCCGATGCACCAGTCCGATACCGCGCCGGCCTCGGCGACTTCAGGCAGGGCAACCAGCAAGGCGCCGGCGACGTCGCCGGCGTCGGCGGCCAGGGTCTGGCGCATCGCGCCGCGCGGGGACTCGAACACCGCCAGGCCGAAGGCCGCGCCCAGGCGTTCGCCGCGCAGACGCAGTACGTCGCCCAGGCGCGCGGCCGGCAGCAGGTCGGAGGCGGCCGGTGCGATGCCGTACAGGCGCGGCGCTCCCGCGGCCATCGCGGTGGGCCCGCGATCGTCGGCGCCGCGTTTGAGCACCGGCAAGGCGCTGCGCGCCGAGGCGTCGGACTCGATCAACACCACCGACACCTGGTAGGCCATGGACGGGCGATAGCGCGCCTGCATCGCGGTCCACAGCTTGGTCAACTCTTCGGTGCTGAGGTATTTGGGCGTGATCTTCAGCCACTCGACCTGATCGGCCAGGCTCAGCGCGGAGAACTCGCCGAACGGCGGCGTCGGCGGTCCGAGCACGACGCGAAGCTGTTCGCGGCTCAAGGCCGGGGTTTCGTGCAGGAACTGCATGCCCAGGCCGAGCAGCGCCTCGGCGGCGAGGTCCTGGGCGCCATAGGCGGTGAGCAGGTAGTGGAGGTCCAGCGCCAGCGGCGGGCGTCCGCTGCGCTGGCCGCTGCCGTCGCGCGCCGGCAATTGCTGATTGCTCCAGCCGGTGTTCGGGGTGACCTGATAGAGAAACAGATTGAGCTGGTTGGGCTCGGTCTGGCCGGTGGTGATGCGGTCCGGGGGCAGCGCGCTGACGCTGACGCTGCCGATCGCCGACAGATCCAGGCCGAGCAGGCCGTTGCCGATCAGGTCCTTGAGTCCGGCGGTGACCGCACCGATGGCCAGGGCATTGCTCATGAGCGGCCTCCGTGGCGCTGGCGCAGGTAGTCCTCGAGCGCGAGCCGGGGTTCGCGCGCGCCCGGCTTGGGCGCGGTCGCGATCGGTGCGGCGGCGACCGCGCGGACTTCCAGGCGGCCGATGCTGACTTGCACCGGCGCCGGGATCGCCGCTGCCGGCGCCATCGCGGCCGCACGGCCCGGGCTGGCCACTGTCGGCTGGGTCGGCGCCGGCGCGCGCGCGGCCGGCAGGCGCGGCGGCAGCGCGAGCGCGGCCGGAGCCGCGGTCGATTCGCGCAGGACGCCGTCGCCGTGCGCGGCGGCGCGCAAGGTCGCGAGCGATGCGGGCGCGGCGCCGGTCTGGATCGTTTGCGGCACCTGTTCGATCCGCGCGGCGCGTTCGATACGTTCGATCCGCTCGCTGCGTTCGACGCGTTCAATGCGCTCGTGCCGGATCGCCGGATCGCGGCGCTCCGGCAGCGGCGCGCCGGGGCTTTGCCAGGCTGGGGCCGGCAGGGCGGTAGTGGCCGGGCCGGCCTCGACGGCGCCGATGCCGCGCTCGAGCGCCTGGATCGCGGCGTGCTCGCCGATCGGGGGCGCGTTGCGAACCGCCGTGGCGAATGCAGGCGACGCCGGCGTCGATGCGAAGACCGGCGCCGGCCAGGACGGTGCGGCCAGTGCGGGCGTCTGACTTTCGCCTGCGATCGCCGTTGCCGCAGCGGTGGCCCGGGAGGCCGGAGCTGCGTCTTCGCGCCGCGTCGGTTCGTTGCGTGCCGGCACGGCGGCAGGCGCCTCGGTCGCGATCGTTTCGATCGACTCGCTCGCCGCGCTGGAGCCCGGGCGCGGCTCGAACAGCGACGGCCGGCGCCGGCTCAGCAACGGCGCCTCGTGCCGGGCGCGGGCGACCAGCCGGCCGAGAAAGCCGTCGGCGACGGCATCGGCGGCGCGGCGCGGGCCGACGGGGGCGCTCATGCCTGCACCAGGTCGAGATAGAAGCGGCGCCGCACCGGCGTCATGGCGAGGATGTCGCGCTCGCTCCAGGCGTAGTGGCGGGCCAGGACATGGACTTCGCTCAACAGGTCCTGGGCCCAATCGTCCAGCTCTTCCCACAGGTAGCCGGCGACGTCGAGCGCGGCTTGCCAGCGGTGCTGGCAAGCCGGGCAGGCGATTGTCAGTTGCAGGTCCGCTTGCGGGTCGAGTTCGGCCATCGCCGCGATCAGCCGTTTGCGCAGCGTCGCCGGCAGGGTGTCGACCGCGACCGGCGCGTCGCCGTCGCGGGCGCTGAGCACGCAGCGTTGCAGCAACCGGGCGACGTTTTCTTCGGCGCTGCGCCGCGGATCCAGGTCGATCACGTCGTCGCTGCACGGCGGCCGGTACTCGATCCGATAGCGGCGATGCGCCAGCCAGGCCGGCTCCGGCGGCGTCGGCAGCCGGCTTGGCAGAGGGCAGAGCTCGTCGGCGCGGAAGCCGCTCTCCAGGCGTTCGCCGCAGGCCGGGCAGGCGGCGACCGTGCGCAGTTGGCCGCCGAACAAGCCCTGCTGCAACAACAACAGGCAGGCGTCGCGATCGCCGAGCGCGAGCCGGCTCCAGTAGCTGCGGTCGTACTGCGGCCAGACCGCCGCGAGCAGGTGCAGCGCGCGCTCGGCGGCCGACGCCGCGTGGGCGCACTCCCAGGCCCGCAGCAAGGCCTCGACCAGGCCCTCGGCGGGCGTCTGCGCTACGGCCGTCGGCGCGCCGTCGCAGCTCATGCCGGCTCCGTGAAGCTCGGTTCGGCCGGTTCGACCACGTCGACGTCGCGCTCCCAGCCCTCGTTCTCGAGCTTGATCCGTTGGATCGCCACCGCGTTGGCGTTGGAATCCAGGTCGGGCAGGGCCTGGAACTCGGATACCCAGCAGCGGTAGACGCGGTAGGCGATGGCGAGTTGGCCGGCTTCGTTGTAGACCTCGATGATCAGGTCCTTGCGGAAGTCCTTGAGCGCGGTTTCCGCGCCCAGGCCGGCGCCGAAGTTCCAGACCTTGTTGGCCCACTGCTCGAACTCTTTGTCGTGGGTCACGCCGCGCTCGAGGGTGATGGCGTCGAACTCGGTGCGGCCAGGCGATTTGCGGCTGCTGCTGGGGTCGCCGCCTTCGCGGTGCTTGACCACTTCGGTGGTGCGCTTGAGCGCACTGACCTTGCTGATGCCGGCGACGTATTTGTTGTCCCACTTGACCCGGAACTTGAAGTTCTTGTACGGGTCGAAGCGCTGCGCATTGACGGTGAACTGGGCCATGGGATGCTCCTGAGGCGTGGATGAGAAGACTCAGACGTCGATCTGGCCGGCGATCTGCTGGATGCGCAGGACCACGAACTCGGCCGGTTTCAGCGGCGCGAAGCCGACCACGACGTTGACCACGCCGAGATTGATGTCGTTCTGGGTAGTGGTGTCCTTGTCGCAGCGGACGAAGTAGGCGTCGCGCGCGGAGCTGCCCTGGAACGCGCCCTGGCGGAACAGGTTGTTCATGAACGCGCCGACGTTGAGGCGGATCTGCGCCCACAGCGGTTCGTCGTTGGGCTCGAACACCACCCACTTCAGGCCGCGGAACAGGCTTTCCTCGATGAACAAGGCGGTGCGCCGCACCGGCGTGTACTTGTATTCGTCCGCGAGTTGGTCGGCGCCGCGCAAGGTGCGCGCGCCCCACACCACCCGGCCGCTGACCGGCATCGCGCGCAGGCAGTTGATGCCGAGCGGGTTGAGCTCGCCGTTCTCGGCATCGGTCAACGGCACCGACAGCTGGGGTACGCCGACCAGCGACGCATCCAGTCCGGCCGGCGCCTTCCACACGCCGCGCGCGGCATCGGTGCGGGCGAAGATGCCGGCGACCGCGCCGCAGGGAGCGAAGTTCTCCAGGCTGTTGTCGCGCAGCAGGTTGGGCTGGCGCAGGCGCGGGAAGAAGATCGCCGCGTTGCGGCTCTTCGGGTCGGCGACCGCGTCCAGCCCGGCGATCGCCGCTTCCTTGGTGTTCCAGGCGCTGGGCGGATCGATCAGGTGGAAGGCGCGGCGGCGCTCGCAATAGGCGGTCGCGGCCGAGAGCACGATCGGTTCGGCGTCGAAGTTGGCGCCGTCGTCGCTTTTGTACGGCGGGATGCACAGCAGGTTGAACAGGTCCGCCTGCTCCAGCGCGTACAGGCCCTTCTTCTGCTCCAGCCCCTGGTCGGGCAGGAAGTCCAGCGCGCGCAGGTGGCGGCCGTCGGAAGCGGCCTTGTCGGCTTCGGCGTACTTGGCAGCCAGGGCGTCGCGCTTGGCGTTCCAGGCGTCGCGCGCGGCGGCGATCTCCTGCTCGGAGGCGCCGGCCTTGATCTTGGCGTCGAGCGCGGCCTTGGCGGCAGCGACTTCGTCTTCCGCGGCGGTGACCGCGTCGGTGCCGGCGCTGACCGACGGCGGCAGATCGCCCTGGACCCGGACCAGGGCCGATTCGGCCTGCAGCACGCGGTCGATGCGGCGTGGGCTCTCGACCACGGTGACATTGAGATAAGTTTCGCTGGCGCCGCCGGGGCGGGCGTCGCGCACGGTCAGATTGAACAGGTCCGAGGGCTGCACGCCGAAGGCCTGGGCCACTTCGGCGTTGGCCGAGGCCTCGGTCCGGCCGCGCAGCTTGCCGCCCCAGGCGCCTTCGTAGGCGGCCTCCAGTTGCAGTTCGCCGATCGTCAGCGGCGCGCGCGCCGGCACCACCGCGGCCTTGGCCGCCTTGTGCACCGACAGCGGCGTCGCGTTCGGCAGCAGCGAGGCGGCCTTGGCCGCCGCGGCGACCGCGGCGGCGGCGCTCTTCTCCGGTTCGTTGGCGTAGGTGTCGGCCTTGGTCTTGGCCTTGGCCGCCGCATCGGCGGCGTCGCTGCCGTCGGTGGCGTCGGCGACCGCGTTGGCCGCGGCCTCGGCTTCCGGGCTGGCGAAGCTGGAGCCGTACAGGCGCACGATGATCGCCTGGCTGCCGCCGTTGAGGAAGAAATCGCGCACCGCATAGCCGAGCTGGCTTTGCAGCCACAGCCCGCCGAAGCGCCGCTCGAAGTCGCCGAAGCCGTTGATCACCACGGCCCGGTCGACCGGCCCGCGCAGGGCGCGGCCGACGAAGGCGGTGATCGAGGTCGCGACCCCGGTGATGGTGCGGACGCCGCTGGGAATCTCCTCGACGTAGACTCCCGGGTAGGTGAGCGCAGCTGGCATGACCATTCTCCTTGCTGGTTCGTGGAATCAGGGGGCGGGCGGCGCCGATGCGCGGCCGAGCGAATACAAAGCGGTGCCGTCGGGCAGGCGGCGCAGTTGCAGGCTGCCGTCGGCCACCAACCGTTCCAGCGCGGCCTGGATGCGCGCTTGCGCGGTGACGTAGCGCTGCTGCGGCAGCCACCAACGGGCGATGCCGTCGAGCGTGTCGGCGGCATGGGGATGGGCGCCGATGTAGCCGAGCACCGCGGCCTGGATCTCGGCATCGCCGTCTTGCGAACGCTGCGGCGTGGTCATCTGTGCGGCTCCCTGCCTCGACCGGGTCGGCCCCGACGCAGATAAAGAAAGCAATCGCCGTGCCAACCTCGCCGCGCCGGCGCGGGTCGTCCGGGTTCGGCCGCAAGTGGGTGAATCGATGGGGAATTGCGCCTGCGCCGCATTGGCGTCGCAGCGGCCGGCGATGCGCGCTGTGACGCCGTGCGGGTGCGGACGCACCCGGTGGGTGGGTGCGGTGCAGGCTAGTGGAGAGGAAAGAGCGGAGAACAACGAGTGCGGAGGAACGACTGCGGGAAGCAGGAGTAGCGTTAGGAGATATGAAGACAGACGGCGCGCTTGCGCGCGGCGCGAGCGGGGCGCTGGGGCGGGAGAACGGGCGAACCGCTCAGGCGGTGCGGGCGCGGTCGGCGTGCAGGCCGTGGCGCTTGAGCAGCTTGCCCAGGTGGCGGCGCTCGGTGCGGGAGATTTCCGCGGCGTGGCTGATGTTGCCGTTGGCTTGTTGCATCAGGCCGATCAGATAGCTGCGTTCGAAGGCCAGGATCGCGCGGCGCTTGGCGCCGGCGTAGCCGAGATCGCGGACGTCGTCGATGCCGGGCGCGGCCGGCGCGCTCGCGGCGGCGTCGTCGGCCGCCGCCGCGGCCAGCCCGAGTTCGTCGGCGCCGATCTGCGGCCGGTCCGAGCGCAGGCAGGCGCGCAGGATCACGTTCTCCAGTTCGCGCACGTTGCCGGGCCAGGAATGCCGGGCCAGCGCCTGCAGGGCCTGCGCGCTCCATTCGCGCGGCGGCATGTCGTGTTCGCGCAGGGTCCGCTGCAACAGATGCCGGGCGAGCAGGACCAGGTCCTCGCCGCGCTCGCGCAACGGCGGCAGCGCTACATGCAGGGCGTCCAGGCGGTACAGCAGATCGCTGCGGAACCGGCCGGCCTCGACCGCCGCGGGCAGCGAGGCGTTGGTCGCGGCGACGATGCGCACGTCGGCCGAACGCAAGGGCCGTTCGCCGAGCGCGCGGAACTCGCCGTTCTGCAACAGGCGCAGCAGGATGGTCTGGGCGCGCGCCGACAGCGAGTCGATCTCGTCCAGGAACAAGGTGCCGCCGCGCGCGTACTCGACCAGGCCCGGCTCGCTGGTGCGCGCATCGGTGAAGGCGCCGCGGCGGTGGCCGAACAGTTCCGATTCCAGCAAGGCGTCGGGCAGGGCGCCGCAGTTGACCGGTACGAACGGCCCCAGGTGGCGCGCGCTGGCGTAATGGACCTCGCGCGCGGCCAGTTCCTTGCCGGTGCCGGTCTCGCCTTCGATCAGGATCGGCGCGTTGCAGCCGGCGTAGCGACGCAGCAGACGCCGGATCGCCTGGATCGGCTCGGAGTCGCCGATCATCGGCGTATGCGGTCCTGCCGGCTTCGTCGCGGAAGTCCGTGGCATGGGGACATCTTCCTTGTCGCAGGGTCAACGGCGCTGGCAGGCGGCGCCGAAGCGGGGGAGCGGACCGCGAGCGGTCACCTGCTAGCGAACGCGGGCGATGACGCGCGGCGGCCAAGCCGGGCATGTTGCGCCGGCGATACCACTGGGCCGCTGGGCCGTCGGGCCGCCGCGCTGCGGCGGACGGCACGGGCGCTGTCCGGTCGCGCCCGCCGGCGACGTCGTTGCCAATGAGGCGCCGGCTGCCGGCGCGAGCCGCAACGGCGGCGCGTCGCAGCGACGGGACGATGCGTAACGGCGTCGAAAATCGTCGAACTTGCGCTTGCAGGGAGTGCAGGCCGCGCTCACGCCGCCGCTGCGAACGGCAGCGGCGCAGGGGCGCGCGCGCTTGCGCGGGCGTGCGGCGGCCGCTAGCGTGGCGGCGGCCCGCGCTACGCGCTTTCGCCCGATCGCTCACATGACCTCACGCCGCCGTTTCCTGCAACAGTCCTTGCTTGCCGCCGCCGCGACCGCCTTGCCGGCTGCGTCGTCGGCGGCTGCGTCGATGTCGACGTCTTCGGATGGCCGCGCCGCGCCGGGCGACGGCGCGCGGGTGGTTTCGACCTGGGACTTCGGCGTCGGCGCCAACCAGGCCGCCTGGCCGGTGCTCGCGGCCGGCGGTTCCGCGCTCGATGCGGTCGAGGCCGGCGCGCGCTGGGCCGAGGCCGACCTGTGCAACAGCACCGTCGGGCGCTGCGGCAATCCCGACCGCGACGGCGTGCTGACCCTGGACGCCAGCATCATGGACGGCGACGGCCGCTGCGGCGCGGTCGCGGCGCTGGAAGACATCGCCCACCCGGTCAGCGTGGCGCGGCGGGTGATGGAGCGCACCCCGCACGTGCTGCTGGTCGGCGCCGGCGCGCAGCAGTTCGCGCTCGAGCAAGGCTTCCCGAAAGAAGCCCTGCTGACCGACAAGGCGCGCGCGGCCTGGAACGAATGGCGCAAGACGTCCAAGTACCAGCCGCTGATCAACGCCGAACGGCTGGACAACGCCAAGCCTGGCGACAAGAGCAATCACGATACCCTGGGCATCCTGGCCATCGACCGCAGCGGCAAGCTGGCCGGCGCCTGCACCACCAGCGGCATGGCCTGGAAGCTGCGCGGCCGGGTCGGCGACAGCCCGATCGTCGGCGCCGGCCTTTACGTGGACAACGAAGTCGGCGCGGCCACCGCCTCCGGCGTCGGCGAGGAAATGCTGCGCAACGCCGCCAGCTTCCTGGTGGTCGAACTGATGCGCCAGGGCCGCAGCCCGGACGAGGCCTGCCGCGAGGCGATCGAGCGGGTGGTGCGCAAGCGCCCGCAGGCCAGCAAGACCCTGCAGGTCTGCTTCCTGGCGATCAACAAGCACGGCGAGGTCGGCGCGCACGCCTTGCACCGCGGTTTCGTCTACGCGGTCTGCGATGCGGGCAAGCGCGACGCGCTGCTGGACGCGCGCTCGGTCTACACGACCGAGCAGACCTGAGGCCGGCATGAGCGCCAAGCTGCTAGAAATTTCGGCCAATTCGCTGGCCTCCGCGCTGGCCGCGCAGGCCGGCGGCGCCGACCGGGTCGAACTGTGCGAGAACCTCGGCGAGGGCGGCACCACGCCGTCCTACGGCGCGATCGCGATCGCGCGCGATCGCCTGCGGATTCCGCTGTACGTGCTGATCCGCCCGCGCGCCGGCGACTTTCTCTACTCGGCGGACGAGCGCGCGGCGATGCGCGCCGATGTCGAAGCCTGCGTGCGCTTGGGCTGCGACGGGGTGGTGATCGGCGCGCTCGACGCCGACGGCGAAGTCGATGCGCAGACGTGCGGGGAGCTGATCGCCGCCGCCGGCCCGCTCGGCGTCACCTTCCATCGCGCCTTCGACGCCGCGGCCGACCGGGGGCGAGCGCTGGAAGCGGCGATCGCGCTGGGTTGCGAGCGCATCCTGACTTCGGGCGGCGCCGCCGATGCGGTCGCCGGCGCCGAGCGCATCGCCGCGCTGGTCGCCCAGGCGGCCGGGCGCATCGCGCTGATGGCCGGGGCCGGACTCACCGCCGACAACATCGTCGCCACGGCGCAGCGTTGCGGCGTCGAACAGGTGCACGCCTCGGCCAAGGCGCCGCGGCGCTCGGCGATGCGCTATCGCAACGACGATCTGCCCGGCCTGTCGCCGGATTGGGTGCAGAGCGACGAAGCCCGGGTGCGGGCGCTGGTGCGGGCGCTGCGCGGGTAAACGGCCGGAGCGTCGGACGATGGGTTACGAATACAGGGCGATGCCCGACGATCCCGCCGACTACCGGCGGCGGCGCGAGGCCCTGTTGCTGCAGGTCGAGTCCCTGCCGACCTTCGCCGGCCGCGGCGGACCCGATCAGGTTGGGCTGGACGACGCTCCGCAGCCGTTGCGCAACCGGCGCTGGGGCGATCCGGTGCAACTGTGGTTCGAGCCCGATCACGTGCACGTGCTCTGTGCCGGCGCCTTGAGCGAGGCCTTGCGCGTCGATTTGCGCGAGCTGTTGCGGATGATCGGCGGGCGTTACGTGGACGACGACGGCGAGCCGGCGGCGTTCTGAGTCCGACCCGGGGCAGGGTGCGAGGACCGTTGCGACCGCCAACGGCTCAGGCCGGCGTCGCGAAAGGATCCGCCGCGCCCTCCCAGGTGCACAGGATCAACCAAGCGCCTTCGTCGCCGGCATCGGCGACGAAGGCGTCCCAGACCGCGCCCAGCGCCGGGCGCAGCGGCGCGTGGATATCGCGCGACAGGCGCCGCCAGCGCGGCGCTGCGCCGGCCAGCGCATCCAGGCGGGCGACGAACTCTTCGAACAGCGCACCGTTGAGCCAGGACTGGGTCGCCGCGCCGCGCATCGGCTTGAGCAGCCAGCGGCGCAGATCGTCCGGCGTCTGCGGCTGCGCCGGGGGCAGCGCGCAGTCGCGCGGGCTCAACCGCAACAGGGCGCAGACCTCGCCAAGCCGGTCGGGCGCCTGGGGGCGCAGATCCAGGCAGTGGAAACGGCTGCCGTCGTCCTTGCGCGCAGCGATCGCGTCCAGCAGCCGGCCGAGCTGGTCGGTCGGAGTAGGGCTCAGTGCGCTCATCGTCGTGCCGGAGGCGAGGGCGGGATTTCATTGTCGACGATGCGGCCCGGTACGGACAGCGCAGGGGACGGATTCGCGCGAGTAAACGGTTACCGCTGGATGACCGTGTGCCGGCCGGCACACGGAGCCGGAGACACCGGCTTGCGGCCAAGTCCGGCAAAACAAGGGTTTGCCGGAACTCGTCGTTCCGGACCGAGACCTAGCACACGGGTATTGCTGCGCCGCGTCATGCAAGGTCCGAGTCGGTTGTGGTTAATTTAGATCGATCCAATTTGGGGGTTGGGTCTGCCGCTTCGGGTGCGCTCCGGATTCCTGTACCCGTAGAGGCCGGAATTTAGATCGATAGAAAAGCAGTCCGGGGCCAGGGACGGTCGCCTTTGCAGTCCACTTTCTCTCTTGGGGAGCACCGCGTATGAGCCATTCCACCTTGCGACGCAGCGCGCTGACCGGCGCTTTGCTGTCGATCCTGTTCGCGCCCGTCCTCGCGCAAGCCCAGACGGGCGAAGCCGCCGATGCCGGCGCGCAAGCGAGCAAGCCTACCGAAATCGACAAGGTCACCGTGACCGGCTCGCGCATCAAGCGCGCCGAGATCGAAGGCCCGGCGCCGGTGTTCACCATCACCGCCGCGCAGATCGAGAAGGAAGGCTTCACCACCGTCTACGACGCGCTGACCACGCTGACCGAAGCGATGGGCACGGTCGAGTCCGACATCGCCTGGGGCCAGCACACCGTCAACGCCAGCCCGCTCAACCTGCGCAACATGGGCCCGGGCCGCAGCCTGCTGCTGATCAACGGCCGCCGCGTGGTCGACTACCCGCTGCCGTACCAGGGCAAGAGCAACTTCGCCAACTACAACAACATCCCGACCGCGATCGTCGAGCGGATCGAAGTGCTGGCCAGCGGCGCTTCGGCGATCTACGGCTCCGACGCGGTCGCGGGCGTGATCAACGTGATCTTGAAGAAGGAATTCCAGGGCGACCAGGTCAAGCTGCGCGGCGGCACCTCGACCCGCGGCGGCCGCGACCAGATGGACCTGTCCTGGGCCGGCGGCCGCAGCGGCGACAACTGGAACGTGACCTACTCGCTGCAGTGGTTCCACCGCGAGGCGCTGCCGGCGGGCGAGCGTCCGTTCATGGATTCGGACTTCGACGCGCCGCCGCAATCGCTGAACCCGCAGGACCGCAAGGTCGGCATCCTGCCCTCGGTCGGCATCCGCATGTTCAACGCCGGCACCGGCCAGCGCATGATGCCGCCGGCCGGCGCCTGCGATCAGTACAACGGCGAATTCTTCCTGCAGAACCGCCGCACTTACAACCGCAACGCCAACACCATCAGCAACACCGGCTGGCAGTGCGGCCAGAACGCGGCCTACCAGCACTGGACCCTGCGCAACGGCAGCGACGACAAGTCGGGTTACGTCTACGGCAACTACGACTTCGAAAACGGCCTGCAGGGCTGGGCCAGCATCGGCGTGTGGAGCTCGCGCGGCGAGAACATGACCTTCATGCCGGCGTGGAGCTCCAACGGCACCTATCGCGACGTCGGCCTCAACGCCGACCTCGACCTGGTCAAGCGCTTCACCCCGCAGGAAATCGGCGGCGCCGAGGGCGGCTACACCCATTCCGACGAACTGTCCTGGGACGTGTCGGCCGGCCTGCGCGGCCAGTTCGGCGATCGTTTCGACTGGGATTTCAGCATCGGCCGCGCCGAATACCGGGTCGACGAGAAGTTCCCGGCGATCGTCTACGCCGACGCCGACCGCTACTTCCTCGGCCCGAACCGCGACCGCCTCGACCAGAGCCGGTTCTGGAACCCGATCTCGCCGCAGGACTACGCCTCGATCTCGACCCGCGGCAAGAACCGCGCCGAGTCCTGGCTGACCTCGGCCAACTTCATCGTCAGCGGCGACCTGTTCGAAGGCTGGGCCGGCCCGATCGGCTTCGCCGCGCAGTTGGAAGCGGCCAAGCAGGGCTATCGCCTGGCGCCGGACCCGAACACCCTGGGCGCCAATCCGAAGTACGACCAGACCGCCAACATCGACCTGGGCTCGGGCTCGCGCAACCACTACGCCGCCGGCGTCGAGTTCAAGATCCCGCTGCTGGAGTCGCTGACCGCTTCGCTGGCCGCGCGCTACGACAAGTACGACGCGGTCTCCGGCGATGCCGCCACGACCTACAACGCCGGCCTGGAATGGCGTCCGTTCAGCAACCTGCTGGTGCGCGGCACCTACGCCACCAGCTTCCGCGCCCCGGACATGCACTTCGTCTACGCGACCCCGAGCACCTCGGTGTCCGACCAGACCGACTACCTGAACTGCCTGCGCGCGGGCCAGCAGGGCAACTGCACCTGGGACGCCGGCTTCAAGGTCGAAGACGCCGAAATCTCGCGCCAGGGCACGCCCGACCTGAAGTACGAAACCGGCAACTCGTGGACCGCCGGCTTCGTCTGGGACATCGCCGAGGGCCTGTCGGTGTCGACCGACTACTGGCGCATCGAACTGGAGGACGAAATCGACGACGTCGGCGCCAACGACGTGCTGCTCGACGAAGCCTACTGCCTGACCGGCAAGACTCCGAGCGGCGAGCCGCGGGTCAGCGCGCCCAGCGGCGACCGCTGCAAGCTGCAGATCGGCCGGGTGACCCGCGCCGCCGATCCGGACGGCGCCGGCCCGCTGCTCGGCCAGGTTACCGAGATCCGCACCGGCCCGATCAACCGCGCCGCGCGCAACGTCGAAGGCGTTGACGCTTCGTTGAAGTACCGCCTGCCGACCCAGCGCTGGGGCGATTTCACCTTCGGCCTGAACTACACCAACCTGCTCAAGCTCGAGACCCGCACCGACTCCAGCGAGGAGATGCAGGACAAGCGCAACGACGAACCGCGCAGCAAGTTCCGCGGCAGCGTCAACTGGCAGCGCGACAAGTGGAACGCGACCGTCTACGCCGACCGCGTCGGCAGCGTGCCGAGCGTGCGCTTCAACGGCTGCCTGCCGTTCGCCGACGGCTACGTGCCCAGCTCGGACAACTGCCTGGACAACGACGCCGCCAGCCCGACCTTCGGCCAGAGCACCAAGAAGTACTACGGCCGGGTCGGACCGGCGATCACCTGGAATGTCAGCGCGGGCTACCAGCTGACCGAAAAGGCGCGCGTCAACGTCTACGTCAGCAATCTGTTCGACCGGGTCAACGAAGACAAGGACCCGTACAAGAAGGACTTCGCCTTCATCGCCGACCGCATCTTCAGCCCGGTCGGCCGCGAGTTCGCGATCGAGTACGTGCTGGACTTCAACTGATGCGGTAATGCCCGCCGCGGCGGCCCTGCGGGGCCGTCGCGGCGGATTCCTCATATTTTCCAACCGATGTTTCCAAGCGACGGCAGGGCGCAACCACGATGACTCGTACTCCGGTGAGGCAAGGGCAGGCTTCGGCTTTCGGCGACGGCGCGGCGACGCGGCGCAGGGGCGGAAACGGCAAGGCCTGGCTGACCGGAGCGACCGCCTTGTCGCTGGCCCTGGCCGGCGCGGCCGCGCCGGCGGCCGATCCGGCGGCCGAGGTCAACACCTTCATCGGCAGCAAGGACGACGGCAACACCTTCCCCGGCGCCTCGGCGCCGTTCGGCCTGATCCAGGTCAGCCCGATCGGCGACCACTACAGCGGCTGGCGCTACGACGATCCCAAGATCCGCGGCTTCGGCCATTCCTTCCTGTCCGGCGCCGGTTGCTGGGAGCAGGGCGGCCAGTTGTCGGTGCTGCCGACCACCGGCCAGATCGGCCCGGGCCAGCGTTTCGACACCAAGAACCCCAAGGCCTTCGATCACAAGGCCTATGCCTCGGCCTATAGCCACGACGGCGAAGTCGGCCAGGCCGGCTACTACAAGGTGCGCCTGACCGGCGAGGCGGCCGGCCCGATCGAGGCCGAAGCCACCGCGCTGACCCGCGCCGCGGCCGAGCGCTACACCTTCCCGGCCGGCGCCGCGCAGGGCACGATCCTGGTCAACACCGGCCAGGCCAACGAACGCCATCTGGTGGTCGGCAGCAATATCGAAGTGGTCGGCGACCGCGCCATCGAAGGCAAGATCGTCACCAAGAGCTTCTGCGGCGGCCAGCAGTACACCACCTGGTTCCGGATGGAATTCGACCGCCCCTTCGCCAGCCATGGCGTGTGGGACGAAACCGGCGGCCATCCCGGCGGCCGGGTCAGCATGCAGGGCGACACCCGTCCGCACGGCGCCTGGTTCAGCTTCGACACCGCCAAGGGCAAGTCGGTGACCGCGCTGAGCGCGATCTCGCACGTCGATCTCGAAGGCGCACGCCGCAACCTGCGCGACGAAGCCAGCCGCGGCGGCAAGCCGCTGAGCTTCGAGGCGATGCGCAAGCAGGCCCAGGACGCCTGGCGCCAGGAACTGAATTCGGTGCGGGTCAAGGGCGGCAGCGGCGACGACCGCACCGTGTTCTATACCGCGCTGTATCACTCGCTGCTGCAGCCGTTGACCGGCAGCGACAGCGACGGCCGTTACCGCGGCTACGACACCGAGGTCCACAAGGCCGAGGGCTGGACCTACTACGAGTACTTCTCGCTCTGGGACACCTATCGCTCGCAGAACCAGCTGCTGGCGATGCTGCGCCCGCAACGCGCGCGCGACATCGCCCAGTCGGTGTTGAAGATCCACGAGCAGAACGGCTGGCTGCCGCGCTGGGGCTACGCCAATTACGACAGCAACGTCATGACCGGCGACCCGGCGACGCCGTTCCTGGTCGACCTGTGGCGCTTCGGCGCGCTCGAAGGCCGCGAACAGCAGGCCTACGCGGCGCTGCGCCAGAACGCCTGGGGCACGCCGTCGCCCTTGGTGCGCAGCCAGGGCCGCGCCGGCAATCCGAGTTATCTCAGCCGCGGTTTCGTCCAGTACGATCGCGCTTTCCCGGCCAAGAGCATGGACGTGGATCCGCACCACGGCGGCTCCTCGACCCTGGAGTACGCCCTGGCCGACTGCTCGCTGGCGCAGATGGCGCAGGCGCTGGGCAAGAGCGACGACGCGGCCGTGCTGCGCGAACGCGGCCGCAACTGGCGCAAGGTCTGGGACGCCGATGCGGCCGACCCGGAGCTGGGCTTCCGCGGCTTCCCGCGTCCGCGCCTGGACGACGGCCGGTTCTACATCGAAGCCGACGGCGGCTACAGCCCGCGCTCGCACCACGGTTTCCACGAAGGCACCGCCTGGCAGTACCAGTGGCTAGTGCAGCAGGACGTGTCCGGCCTGGTCGCGGCGATGGGCGGCGCCGAGCAGACCGGCAAGCGTCTGGACGCGTTCTTCGCCTACGACCAATTGCAGGCCGATCCGCTCAATGCGGCGCGCAAACAGTGGGTGGTCGGGCCGTACAGCTACTACAACCAGTACCGCTACAACCCCAACAACGAGCCCGACCTGCACAGCCCGTGGATGTACACGCTGATCGGCCAGCCGTGGAAGACCGCGACCGTGCTGCGCTCGGCCCAGGCCTTGTTCACCAACGCGCCCAACGGGGTAACCGGCAACGACGACCTCGGCACCATGTCGGCCTGGTATCTGTTCAGCGCGATCGGCCTGTACCCGGCGGTGCCGGGCACCGGCGAACTGCTGTTGCACACGCCGCGCTTCGAGCAGGTCGAACTCGACTTGGGCAAGGGCAAGACCTTGCGCATCCAAGCGCCGGGCGCCGACGGCCGCAGCGTGCAGTACGTGCAAGGCGCCAAGTTCGACGGTAAGGCCCAGGACAAGGTCTGGCTGGACTGGAGCGCGTTGCGCGGCGGCGGCACCCTGCGTTTCGATCTGGGCACCCAGCCGGCGCCGGCCTGGGGCACCCAGGCCGCGGCGCTGCCGGCCTCGGCCTGCGCGGCGCCGAACTGAGGCGCGGCCTGCGATGAGGTCTCGGACCGCCGCCGCCATGTCGCCTTGCTCGCCGACGAGCGAGCGGGGCAGGGCGGACGGTTCCGGTCGAGCCGATCGCGCGCACGCGCTGCAGTCCCTGGATCCCCGCCTGCGCGGGGACGCCGCCGGGGAAGTCTTCAGGCGCCGGGACAGGCTCTCATGCCGTCATTCCCGCGCAAGCGGGAACCCAGGGCTGCACCGCGACCTACCTGCATCGTCCGAGACTCGTCCATGAAACGCACCCTGGCGAAACTGTCCCGCGCCCGCCTGTCCTGGCTGCTGTTCGGCTTGATCGGCGCCGCCGCTCCTACCGCAAGCGCCGCCGATAGCGCCGTGCCGCAAGCGCCGGCGCCGGAGTTGGTGCCGCGCCCGGCGCAGGTGCGAGCGGGCGAGGGCGAGTTCGCGCTCGGTGCGGATACCACGATCTACGCCAACAACGCCGAAGCCCGCGCCGTCGCGCGTTTGTTGCGCGACGAACTCGCACTGCGCCAGGGCCTGACCCTGACCCTGCGCGACGGCGCGCCCAAGCGGCGCAAAGGCGAGGACGAAGCGTCGGCCTATGTGCAGTTGGTCGCCGAGCCCGCGGCCGGCGGCGATGCGCGCGCCGACGAACGCTATCGGCTCGACGTCAGCGAGCGGGGCATCCGTCTGGCCGGTCCGCCGGCGGGCTTGTTCTACGGCTACCAGACCCTGCGCCAGCTGTTGCCGGCCGCGCGCGTCGACGCGCCGTTGCGCCTGCGCTCGCTGAGCATCGAGGACGCGCCGCGCTTCGTCTATCGCGGCATGCACCTGGACGTCGGCCGGCATCTGTACCCGGTCGCCTTCCTCAAGCGCTACATCGACCTGATGGCGCAGTACAAGCTCAATACCTTCCACTGGCACCTGACCGAAGACCAGGGCTGGCGGATCGAGATCAAGCGCTATCCCAAGCTGACCGCAGTCGGCGCCCAGCGCAAGGAAACCGTAGTCGGCCGCAACATCGACCCCTACGTCGGCGACGGCAAGCCCTACGGCGGTTTCTACACCCAGGACCAGGTGCGCGAGGTCGTGGCCTATGCGCGCGAACGCCATATCACGGTGATCCCGGAAATCGAAATGCCCGGGCATTCGCTGGCGGCATTGGCGGCGTATCCGGAACTGGCCTGCACGCCGGGCCCGTTCGAGGTCGGCACCAACTGGGGCGTGTACGACGACATCTACTGCCCCAAGGAAGAAACCTTCAAGTTCCTGGAGAACGTGCTCGACGAAGTGGTCGCGCTGTTTCCGGCGCCGTACCTGCACATCGGCGGCGACGAGGCGCCGAAGACCCGCTGGCAGGCCAGCGAAGTCGCGCAGGCGGTGATGCGCCGCGAAGGCCTCAGGGACGAACACGAGCTGCAGAGCTATTTCATCCGCCGGATGGAGAAGTTCCTGCACACCCGCGGCAAGCGCATCATCGGCTGGGACGAGATCCTCGAAGGCGGCCTGGCGCCGGACGCGACGGTGATGTCCTGGCGCGGCGAGGCCGGCGGGATCGCCGCCGCGCAGCAGGGCCACGACGTGATCATGAGCCCGACCCAGTGCTGTTATTTCGACTACGGCCAGGGGCCGGCGAAGTACGAGCAATGGAACCTCGGCGGCGAGCTGACCCTGGCCAAGGTCTACGGCTACGACCCGGTGCCGGCGGCGTTGAACGCGGCGCAGGCGCGGCACGTGCTGGGCGTGCAGGGCAATGTCTGGACCGAACACCTCAAGACCGAGGCGATGGTCGAATACATGGTGTTCCCGCGCCTGCTGGCCCTGGCCGAAGTCGGCTGGACCCCGCAGGCCGGGCGCGACTACGCCGATTTCGAGCGCCGGCTGCGCGGCCAGTTTCCGCATCTGGACCGGCAGGGCGTCGGCTATCGGATTCCGGCGCCGCAGGGCCTGGCCGATGTGATGCGGGTGCAGGCGGCGGGCGAGGGCGAGGAGTACCGGCACCGTTTCGAACTGACTCCGGCGGTGCCCGGGGCGAAGATCCGCTACACCCTCGACGGCAGCGAGCCGGGCGCGCGATCGGCGCTGATCGACGGGCCGCTCGAGGTCGCGGTCGCGCTCGGCCGCAGCCGCACCCTGCGCACCGTCACCGAACTCGCCGACGGCCGCCGCAGTGGGGTGCACGAGGCGGTGCTGCGTTATCGAGAGTATCTGCCGGCGTCGCCGCTGCCGCAGGCCGCGCGCGCGGGGCTGGCGTATCGGCTGTACCAGGGCAGCTACGCCTCGCTGGACGAATTCGCCCGCGCCGGCGCGCCGGCGAAGCAGGGCGCGGCGAACTCGCTGGACGTCGACGGCTACGGTCTGCAACGCCGCTACGGCCTGAGCTTCGATGGCTATGTCGAAGCGCCGGCGGACGGGGTGTACCGCTTCGCCTTGCAGGGCGACGACCGCTCGGCCTTGTACGTGGATGGAGAACCGGTGATCCGCAACGACAGCTACGACCAGACCCTGATCGGCGAAGTGCCGCTGAAACGCGGCTGGCATCGCCTGCGCCTGGATTGGTACCAGCGCGACGGCGGGCGCAGCCTGCGCCTGCAGTGGGCCGCGCCGGGCGCCGCGCTGCGCGATCTCGATCCGCAAGCCGCGCGGCACTGATTCCGGTTTTTTTTCGACAGAAGTTTAGATCGATCCAAAAACAGGCCGGCGACAGAACCGGGACCGACACGCCACGAACCGCAACTGCACACCGCAACAGACCACACGAACGCAACCTTGGCCGGAGCCCGGCCGCGATTTGGGAGGGGTACGCAGGTGAACCAGAGCAAGCAGTCCAACTTCGAGCAGCCGGCTTTCGCACAGCGCGCCGTGGGCGCCCGACCGCGCCGCGCGCGCCGCCATGCCTTGACCGCGGCGATGCTCGCCGCGCTGTACCTGCCCGGCCTCGCCGCCGCGCAGGAGGCGGCCGCCGCGGGCGAGGAGGTCAAGTCGATCGACAAGATCACCGTGACCGGTTCGCGCATCAAGCGCGCCGAGATCGAAGGCCCGGCGCCGGTGACCGTGATCAGTTCCGACCAGATCAAGCGCGAAGGCTTCGCCACCGTGTACGAGGCGCTGAGCACCCTGACCGAAGTCACCGGTTCGGTCCAGGCCGACGTCAACAAGGGCCCGACCCCCAACGCCAGCCCGCTCAACCTGCGCAACCTCGGCCCCGGCCGCACCCTGCTGCTGATCGACGGCCGCCGCGTCGCCGACTATCCGCTGCCCTACGAGGGCCGCGGCAACTTCGCCAACTTCAACAACATCCCGATGTCCGCGGTCGAGCGGATCGAGGTGCTGGCCAGCGGCGGCTCGGCGATCTACGGCTCCGACGCGATGGCCGGCGTGATCAACATCATCATGAAGAAGAACTTCAACGGCGATGAGGTCCGGATCAAGGGCGGTACGACCAGCCGCGGCGGCGGCGACTCCTTCGACCTGTCCTGGACCGGCGGCCGCACCGGCGAGAAGTGGAGCGCGACCTACGGCGTGCAGTGGAGCGGGCGCGAGACCATCTTCGCCGGCCAGCGCGGCTTCCTCGCCTCCGACCTGGAACCGGCGGCCACGGTCAAGCCGCTGGTCAACGATCCCTGGCCCTGGGTCTGGGGCGTGGAGCTGATCGACAGCGCGGCCAAGCGCCGGGTGACCCCGCCGGCCGGGGCCTGCGACCGCTTCGAAGACCTGCCGCTGCACAACTTCCTCGGCAACGAGGGCAACCCGCCCGAGTTCCCCGGCTACAGCTGCACCCAGGCGCGCGGCAACGCGCTGTGGAGCCTGCGCAACGGCTCCAACAACCTGTCGGCGTTCGGCAACTTCAGCTACGACCTCGACAACGGCATGCAGCTGTGGGCCAGCGGTTCGGTCTGGGACAGCGAAGGCGAGTCGCGCCAGGACGAGGCGCTGCGCTTCGAACTCAACCGCGGCGGCGCGTTCTACGACCAGAATACCGGCCGCAGCTACCAGGCGCGCCGCGCCTTCACCGTGCCGGAGGCCGGCGGCCGCGACCCGTTCCTGTTCTACACCAACGAGCGTTCCTGGGATCTGGCCGGCGGCGTGCGCGGCCGCTTCGGCGAACGCTTCAACTGGGACGTCACCATCGGCCGCACCGAGTACGAAGTCGACTTCAGCTTCCCCGCGGTGGTGCAGAGCGCGGTGGACGAATACTTCCTCGGCCCGCAACTGGGAACCAACGCCGGCTTGCCGGCCTACCGGTTGGACATGAACCGGTTCTGGAACCCGATGGACATCGGCACCTTCCAGAAGCTGACCACCCACGGCCACAGCCGCGCCAAATCGTGGATGAACCAGGCCCAGTTCTCGCTCAGCGGCGAGCTGTTCGACCTGCCGGCCGGCCCGGTCGGTTTCGCCGCGGTGCTCGAAGCCGGTTCGCAGGGCTATCGGCTCAATCCCGACCCGCTGACCTACGGCCCGAACAAGCAGTACGACCAGCCCGGCGGCACCAACCTCGGCGGCGGCGACCGCAAGCGCTACGCGGCCGGGGTGGAATTCAAGCTGCCGCTGTTCTCGACCCTGGACCTGACCACCGCCGGCCGCTTCGACCGCTACGACGACGACAGCCGCAAGGAAAGCAACTTCACCTGGAACGCCGGCCTGGAATGGCGGCCGATCGACAGCCTGCTGGTGCGCGGCGCCTACAACACCACCTTCCGCGCGCCGGACATGCACTACCTGTTCGCGACCAGCGGCACCGGCACCCAGGAAGACGCCGACGTGGCCACCTGCATCGCCCGCGGCCTGGGCCCGAACTGCGGCTCGCAGGCGCTGTACTACCGCCACAACATCAGCCGCACCGGCAACCTCCAGCTCGACAGCGAGACCGGCAAGTCGTGGAGCGCCGGCCTGGTCTGGGACGCGACCGACAATCTGTCGTTCAGCGCCGACTACTGGCGCATGACCATCGACAACCAGGTCCGCGATTTCAACATCGCCGACATCCTGGAGCTGGAAAGCCAGTGCATCAACGGCAAGCCGCGGCGTCCGGAAGACCGCATGCAGGTCAACCCGGGCTCGTCGACCTGCGCCAGCATCCAGTCGCGGGTGACCCGCAGCGCGCCGGGCACCAACGCCGCCGGCGTCGCCGACCCGAACTATCCGCTCGGCCAGGTGCTGTCGGTCAGCAGCGGCCCGATCAACATCGCCTACCGCGAGGTGGCCGGCGTCGACGTGTCCGCGCGCTACAAGCTGCCGGCCACCCGCTGGGGCGATTTCAGCTTCCAGCTCAACTACACCAACCAGCTCAAGAACAACGAGCAGCGCGACCCCGGCGCGCCGATGCAGGAGAACCGCGACAACGACGTGCGCACCTTCGCCCGCGCCAGCGCCAGCTGGAGCCGCGGCCCCTGGAACGCGACCTTGTTCGCCAACCGGGTCGGCCACGTCAACGGCGACAACTACAACCGCTGCGCGCCGATCCTGCCCGGCCAGACCGACACCTCCTGCCGGATGGTCGGCAAGCTCAAGGCGCCGGTGTTCTTCAACCTGACCGCCGGCTACCAGCTGACCGAGCAGGCCCGGGTCAACCTGTACATCGACAACCTGTTCGACGAGGCCGACTACAAGGACCCGTACAAGATGTTCTTCGCCTACGCCAACGAGCGCGTGTTCCCGCGCGTGGGTCGTGAAATCTCGGCCGAATTCGTTTACAAGTTCGACTGATCGCAATGCGGTTCAAGAATCGGACGCAGGGGCCGCCCGGGCCCCTGCGTGCGGCGGTAACCCCGCCGGCGGGCCGCGGCGTCCCTCTCCAGTGGCGCTGCGGAACGACGGCGGACCTCCCGGGCAAGGCGGTGTACCCCCTCGCGGCCACCCTCGGAAAGCGTGCCGCGAGGTCTTGTCCGGACCTCGGAACGGGAGCGCGGGAATGCGCGCTCCCGTTTTTTTCCGGCGCGTCTTCGCCCGGTCGCCGCCACGGCCGCCTCCGTCGCTGCGCCGGCGCGGCCCCGAATTCGCGCGCGGACCGGCTTGTGCCGGCGCGCTTCTTCTCCAACAGGTGAACCATGCCCCAGACCGCAAGGCCTTCGTCCTCCTGGCGCACGCTCGCCGCCATCGCCCTGATGCTGCTGGCGGTCGCCTCCGCCTGGACGGCCCAGGCGGCGCCGCTGGCCAGCCGCGAACTGCACGCCGGCTGGCAGTTCCGCCTGCTGCCCGGCGACCCCGAGGCGGCCGCGCACCGCGACGCCACCGATTGGCATGCCGCGCAGGTGCCCGGCCACGTCCACACCGACCTGCTCGCCGCCGGACTGATCGTCGACCCCTATGTCGGCGCGCCGGAGGCGCAATTGCAGTGGATCGGCCTGGCCGGCTGGGAGTACCGGACCCGTTTCGATCTGGACCGCGCGACGTTGGCGCGCGCGCGCAACGAACTGGTGTTCGACGGCCTGGACACGTTCGCCACCGTCTATCTCAACGGCCGCGAACTGCTGCGCGCCGACAATACCTTCCGCACCTGGCGCGCGCCGGTCGACGGCCGCCTGCGCGAACGCAGCAACGAGCTGCGCATCGTGTTCGCCTCGCCGATCCGCAAGCTGCTGCCGCAGGTGCAGGCGATGCCGAACAAGATCGCCGGCAACTATCCCTCGCCCTACGGCGACGAGCCCAAGGATGCGATGACCGGCAACTTCGCCCGCAAGCCGGGTTATCACTACGGTTGGGACTGGGGCCCGCGCTACGTCAGCGCCGGCATCTGGCGCGGCGTGCGCCTGGAAAGCTGGGATCGCCTGCGCCTGGCCGACCTGCATCTGAACCCGCAACGGATCGGCCGCGACGCGGCCGAGCTGTCGGCCGAGCTGGAGATCGTCGGCGCGCGCGCCGGCGCCGCGACCGTCGAACTGGAGTACGCAGCGCCGGACGGCGCCAGGCAGGTGCTGCGCCACGAAGTCGAGTTCAAGCCCGGCCAGAACCGGGTCTCGATCCCGGTCCGGATCGAGCGGCCGCAGCTGTGGTACCCGGTCGGCTACGGCGCGCAGCCGCTGTACGCGTTCCGCGCCACCGTGCGCGACGGCGATGCAGTGCTGGCCCAGGCCGGCCGCCGCACCGGCCTGCGCACGGTGCAGATCAAGCGCGAAAAGGACGCGCACGGCCAGGGTTTCGCCTTCGTCGTCAACGGCGTGGAAGTGTTCGCCAAGGGCGCCAACGCGATTCCGTTCGACGCGTTCCCGGCGCGGGTGAGCCGCGAGCGCCTGCGCCGCGACCTGCAGTCGGCGCGCGACGCCAACATGAACATGATCCGCAACTGGGGCGGCGGCTATTACGAGTCGGACGACTTCTTCGACATCGCCGACGAACTCGGCCTGATGGTGTGGCAGGACTTCATGTTCGGCGGCGGCATGCCGCCCGGCTACGACGCCGCGTTCCGCGCCAACGTGGTCGCCGAGGCGCGCGACAACGTGCGCCGGCTGCGCAACCATCCCAGCATCGTGCTGTGGTGCGGCAACAACGAGGAAGAGACCGCCTGGAAGGACTGGGGCCACGGCAAGAAGCTGAAAGAGGCCGACCCGGCCTTCGCCCAGACCGTGTGGGACGGCTATGTCGCGCTGTTCGGCAAGGACCTGCGCCAGGTCGTGGCCGAGGAGGGCGCCGGCGTGCCGTACTGGTCCAGTTCGCCCAGCAACGACCTGGCCGAGAAGGCCAACGACTCCAACAACGGCGACAAGCATTACTGGGACGTGTGGGGCGGGCCGGCGCTGCCGGCCACGGCCTATCTCGACGAGACCCCGCGCTTCATGTCCGAGTACGGCCTGCAGGGCTGGCCCTCGCTGCGCACCATCGGCGCGTTCGCCAAGCCGGAAGAGCAGGGCGTCGAGACGCCGGTGATCCGCGCCCACCAGAAATTCCTCGCTGGCGACGGCAATACCCGCCTGCTCAAGTACATCCGCGGCGAATACGGCGAGCCGCGCGACTTCGCCGACTTCGTCTACCTGAGCCAGCAGGTCCAGGCCGAGGGCATCGAACTGGCCGCGCTGCATCACCGCGCCTCGCGGCCGCGCACCATGGGCTCGCTGTACTGGCAGTTGAACGACGTCTGGCCGGGCGCGTCCTGGGCCAGCCTGGATTACTTCGGCCGCTGGAAGCCGCTGCATTTCCACGCCAAGCGCTTCTTCGCCGAACTGACCGTGGCGCCGCTGCGGCGGCCGGCCCAGGCGCGCACCGAACTGAGCCTGATCTCCGACCGGCAGGCGGCCGTGCCGGCGCAATGGCGCCTGCGGGTGATCGATTTCGACGGCAAGGTGCATCGCGACGAGCGCCACCCGGCGAACCTGGCCGCGGCGGCGTCCACCGCGGCCGGCGCCTGGAGCGACCAGGAACTGCTGCGTGGCGCCGATCCCAAGCGCACCGCGGCGGTGTTCGACCTGATCGTCGACGGCCGCAGCGTGTCGCGGCGTGCGGTCTACTTCGGCGAAGCCAAGACCCTGACCTGGCCGGATCCCAAGCTGCGCGCCGAGCTGCGTCGCGAGGGCGCGGGCTACGTGCTGCGCCTGCACGCCGATGCCCTCGCACGCGCAGTGTGGATCGACTTCGGCGATCGCGACGCGACCTTGGCCGACAACGCCCTGACCTTGCTGCCGGGCGAGACCGTCGAGATCGCGTTGACGTCCCCGGCCGGTCTGGACGAACTGCGCCAAGCGCTGCAATTGCGCTCCTTGCATCGCCCTTGAGCCGCAGGCTGCAAGGGTAGGAGCGGCGTCCCAGGGGATTTCCTCTGGTCACAAGCCGCGATCGCGCGCTTGCGGGTGGCGGTGAAAGCAAGAGCTAAAGCCAAAGCCAAAGCCAAAGCAAATCCCCCCTGGCCCCCCTTTTTCAAAGGGGGGAACCGTAGGGCCTGGCATGACTATCGGCGCCCTGCTTGTGTAGGAGCGGCGTGAGCCGCGACCGGAATGCCCGCGCAAGGCGGGACGCGTGCGCAGGCCGATCCGCCGCGCTTGCCACCCCCGCCGGCATCGTCGAAGCTGGCCCCACCGCTGCGGCATCGCCCGCCGGCAAGGAAGCCTCACCCCGTTCGCGCGGTTCGCGCGTTAAGGGATTCGACCCCGCCACAAGGAAGCGCCTCCGGTGAAATTCCCCTTTGCCCCCGCCGTGCTCGCCGGCCTGCTGCTCAGCCTGCCTCTGGGCCTGGTCGGCCTGGTCGGCCTGGCCGACGCGCAGACGCCCGCCGATCTGACCGCTCCGCCCTCGCCGCCGCTGCTGCGCGTCGCCGGGGACTCGCTCGAACGGCCGATCGAACTGGCATCGGCGCAGGTCGACGGCGAGATCGTCGGCGGCCTGGCGCGGACTTCGATCGAGCTGGTGTTCCGCAATCCCAACGCGCGCGTGCTGGAAGGCGAGCTGCAGTTCCCGCTGCAGCCCGGCCAGCAGGTCGCCGGCTTCGCCCTGGATATCGGCGGCGCGATGCGCGACGCGGTGCCGGTGCCGAAGGCGCAGGGTCGGCAGGTGTTCGAGGCGATCGAACGCCGCGGCATCGACCCCGGTCTGCTCGAACAGACCGCCGGCAATCAATTCAAGCTGCGGGTGTATCCGATCCCGGCCGGCGGTACGCGCCGGGTGCGGCTGGACCTGGTCGAATCGCTGCGCCTGGACGGCGAGGGTTGGCTGTACCAGTTGCCGTTGCGCTTCGCCGAAGGCGCCGGCCGCTTCGCCGGCGAACTGCGCACGGCGGCCAAGCCCGAGGCGCTGGGCCTGGCACGCGGGCTGAAGCCGCGCAAGGACGGCCGCGGTTACCGCCTGATCCTGACCGAGCGTCCGCCGGGCGAAGCGCTGAGCCTGCGCCTGCCGCGCGCCGCGCAGGCGCGCAGCTACGTGCAGGACGTCGCCGGCGAACGCTACTTCCTGGCCGAAGTGCCGCTGAGCGGCGCTTCGGCGCCGCGCACGCTGCCGCGAACCGTGGGCCTGCTGTGGGACGCCTCGGCCTCCGGCCGCAAGCGCGACCACGCCGGCGAGCTGGACTTGCTCGACCGCTATTTCCGCGCCGCCGGCAGCGTGCAGGTGCGCCTGATCCGCCTGCGCGACCGTGCCGAAGCGGCGCAGACCTTCGAGGTCCGCGGCGGCGACTGGTCGGCGCTGCGCCGTGAGCTGGACGACACCGTCTACGACGGCGCCACCGATCCGGGCGGCTGGACCGCGCAGGCCGAGGTCGGCGAATACCTGCTTTTCAGCGACGGGTTGTTCAATTACGGCGAGCAGCGCCTGCCCGCACTGGGCCCGCAGCAGCGCCTGTACGCGCTCAACGCCGCCGGCGCCGACGGCGACAACGACCGCTTGCGCGCGCTCGCGCAGGCCCACGGCGGACGCCTGATCGCCTGGAGCCGCGCCGGCGAGATCGAGCGCGCGGCGCGCGAGCTGCTCGAACTGGCGCCGCAGCTGTTGTCGGTGGGCGGCGCCGGCATCGCCGATGCGGTGGCCGAGTCGAGCTTCGCCGACGCCGGCCTGCTGCGCATCGCCGGCCGTCTGCGCGACGCGCCGGCGACGCTGCGCCTGCGGTTGCGCGACGCCGGCGGCGAGCGCGAGCTGGAACTGCCGATCGGCGCCGACGAGGCGGCGATCCCGAACAGCCGCTTCCCGGCGGCGCTGTGGGCGCAGTACTCGATCCGCGCGCTGCAGGCCGACCCCGAACGCCATCGGGCGCAGATCGCCCGGCTCGGCCAGCGCTTCGGCCTGGTCAACGCCGAAACCTCGCTGATCGTGCTGGAAGACGTGGCCGATTACGCGCGCTACCGTATCGAGCCGCCGGCGCCGCTGCGCGAGGAATACCGGCGCCTGCTGTCGGCGCAGGAAGAACAGGTCGCCGGCGAACGCCGCATCCACCTCGACCTGGTCGCGGACAGCTACCAGGAGCGCATCGACTGGTGGCAGCACGATTTCCCCAAGGGCAAGCCGCCGTTGGCGGTCGCCGCGGACGAGCGCCGGCGGGTGGCCGACGTCGCGCCGGCGGCGGCGGTAGCCTACGCGCCGCCGGCGCCGGCGCCGGCGGATTTTGCCCGGGAACCCACGACCCTGGACCGGGTACAGAGGCCCGCCCCGGCCGCCGCGGGAGTAGCGGCCGAAGCGATCGACAAGATCGTCGTCACCGGGCATCGCCTGGAGCAGGACGAGGCGGGATCGGCCGCCGTCCAGCGCCCGGCCCGCATCGCCCTGCAGGCCTGGCAGCCGGATTCGCCCTACGCCCGCCGCCTGCGCAAGGCCGACGCAGGCAGCGCCTACGCGATCTACCTCGACGAACGCGATTCGCAGGCCGACAGCACCGCGTTCTACCTCGACGCCGCCGACGTGCTGTTCGAGAAGGGCCGGCCGGAACTGGCGCTGCGGGTGCTGTCCAACCTGGCCGAGCTGGACCTGGAGAACCGCCACGTGCTGCGCGTGCTCGGCTACCGGCTGATGCAGGCCGGGCAGCCGGCGCTGGCCGCGCAGGTGCTGGAACGGGTGCAGCGGATGGCCGAAGAGGAGCCGCAGAGCTTCCGCGACCTGGGCCTGGCCTACGCCGCCGCCGGCCGGGCCCAGGACGCGGTCGACCAGTTGTACGAGGTCGTCCTGCGCAGCTGGGACGGCCGCTTCGACGGGGTCGAGGAAATCGCCCTGGCCGAACTCAACGCGATCGCCGCCGCCCACCCGGGCCGGGTCGACCTGGGGCGGGTCGATCCGCGCCTGCGCCGCAACCTGCCGCTGGCCTTGCGCGCGGTGCTGAGCTGGGACAGCGACAACAGCGACATGGACCTGTGGGTCACCGACCCGAACGGGGAGAAGTGCTACTACGGCAACGACCTGACCTACCAGGGCGGGCGCATCACCGACGATTTCACCGGCGGCTACGGCCCGGAGGAGTTCGCCCTGCGCCGGGCCAAGCCCGGCAAGTACAAGGTCGAGGCCCAGTTCTACGGCGACCGCCAGCAACTGGTGACCGGGGCGACCACCCTGAGCCTGCGCCTGAGCACCGGCTTCGGCGGCCCCGGCCAGCAGGACCGCCAGGTCACCCTGCGGCTGAAGGACGCCAAGGAGCAGATCCTGGTCGGCGAGTTCGAGGTCCGCTGAACCGCCGCGGCCGGGCGGGCGCCGCGGCGTCCGCCCGGCCCGGAGCGCGGCGGCGCGGGCCGCAGGGCAGGGCGGGGCGGCCGCCGGGCTGCTAGAATCGCCGGTTCATCCGCATCAAGACCACTCGGACATGATCGAACTCAATCCCGTCCGCCAGCGCATCGCCGACCTCAAGGGTCGGCTGGATGCGCTGAGGGGGTATCTTTGACTACGACAGCAAAGTCGAACGTCTGGAAGAAGTAAACCGCGAGCTGGAAAGCCCCGACGTCTGGAACGACGCCGAGCGCGCCCAGGGCCTGGGCCGCGAGCGCGCCTCGCTGGACAAGGTGGTGACCGGCATCCGCAGCCTCACCGACGGCCTGGTCGGCGGCCTGGAGCTGCTGGAACTGGCCGAGATGGAGGACGACGAGTCCACCGCCCTGGCCGTGGTCGACGACGTCGAGCGCTACAGCAAGCAGGTCGAGAAGCTGGAATTCCAGCGCATGTTCTCCGGCCAGATGGATTCCACCAACGCCTTCGTCGACATCCAGGCCGGCGCCGGCGGCACCGAGGCCCAGGACTGGGCCGAAATCCTGCTGCGCATGTACCTGCGCTGGGCCGAATCGCGCGGCTGGAAAGCCGAGCTGATGGAAGTCAGCGGCGGCGACGTCGCCGGGATCAAGTCGGCCACCTTCCGGGTCGAGGGCGACTTCGCCTACGGCTGGCTGAAGACCGAGACCGGCGTGCACCGGCTGGTGCGCAAGTCGCCGTTCGACTCCGACAACCGCCGCCACACCAGCTTCACCTCGGTGTTCGTGTCGCCGGAAGTCGACGACAAGATCGACATCGAGATCAATCCGGCCGACCTCAAGACCGACGTGTACCGGTCTTCCGGCGCGGGCGGCCAGCACGTCAACAAGACCGAGTCGGCGGTGCGCATCACCCACGTGCCCAGCGGCATTGTCGTGGCCTGCCAGACCGAGCGCAGCCAGCACGCCAACCGCGACCGGGCGATGAAGATGCTCGCGGCGAAGTTGTACGAACTGGAAATGCAGAAGCGCAACGCCGAGCGCGACGCGGTCGAAGCGACCAAGTCCGACATCGGCTGGGGCAGCCAGATCCGCAACTACGTGCTCGACCAGAGCCGGATCAAGGACCTGCGCACCGGCATCGAGCGCAGCGATACCCAGAAGGTGCTCGACGGCGACCTCGACGAATTCGTCGAAGCCAGCCTGAAGTCCGGCCTGGAAGTCGGCTCGAAACGTTCCGACGCTGTCTGAGGCGGCTGCCGCCTCGGGAATTCGGGATCGGGGATTAGGGATTGGCCAAAACCTATCCCGCCCGCTCCCGGAATCCCTGCTTCAGGGGATTCGGGATTGGGGATTGGCTAAAGCCGATCCCGCCAACTCCCGGAATCCCTGCTTCGAATCCCCAATCCCGAATCCCGAATCCCAAAACCGCAATGACCGACAACGACCTGCCGCCCATCGACGAGAACCATCTGATCGCCGAGCGCCGCGGCAAACTCAAGGCGCTGCGCGAGGAGGGGATCGCGTTCCCGAACGATTTCCGCCGCGGCGACTTTGTCGGCGACCTGCAGGCGCAGTTCGTTGACGCCGAAGCCTGGTCCCAGGAGGCGCTGGACGCCCGCGGCCAGCGCGTCGCGGTCGCCGGCCGGATCCTGCTCAAGCGGGTGATGGGCAAGGCCAGCTTCGTCCAGATCCAGGACGAGTCCGGCCGCATCCAGTTGTTCCTGCAGGCCAACGCGCTCGGCGAGACCTACGACAAGTTCAAGGGCTGGGACGTGGGCGACATCGTCGCCGCCGAAGGTCCGCTGACCCGGACCAAGACCGGCGAGCTGTCGGTCAAGGCCGAGTCGCTGCGCCTGCTGACCAAGGCCCTGCGTCCGCTGCCGGACAAGTTCCACGGCCTCAGCGACGTCGAACAGCGCTACCGCCAGCGCTACGTCGACCTGATCGTCTCGCCGGACGCGCGCGAAGTGTTCGTCAAGCGCTCCAAGATCATCCGCGCGATGCGCGCCTGGCTCGACGCGCGCCGCTTCCTGGAAGTGGAAACGCCGATGATGCATTACATCCCCGGCGGCGCCGCGGCCAAGCCCTTCGTCACCCACCACAACGCGCTCGACCTGGAGCTGTACCTGCGGGTGGCGCCGGAGCTGTACCTCAAGCGCCTGGTGGTCGGCGGCCTGGAGCGGGTCTACGAGATCAACCGCAATTTCCGCAACGAGGGCGTGTCGACCCGGCACAACCCCGAGTTCACCATGCTCGAGCTGTACGAGGCCTACGCCACCTACACCGAGATCATGGACCTGACCGAGGCGGTGATCCGCCATGCCGCGCAGGACGTGCTCGGCGCGACCCAGGTCGAATGGGACGGCAGCGCCATCGACCTGGGGCCGCGGTTCCGTCGCTGGTCGATGACCGACGCGGTGCTCGAGCACAACCCGGAGATCAAGCGTGAGGAACTGCGCGACCTCGCCGCCATGCGCGCTCACTGCGCGCGACTGAAGATCGGGGTCAAGCCGTCCTACGGCTGGGGCAAGCTGCTGCTGGAGATCTTCGAGAAGACCGTCGAGCACACCCTGATCCAGCCGACCTTCATCACCGACCACCCGGTCGAGGTCAGCCCGCTGGCGCGCGCCAACGACCTGGACCCGGAGCTGACCGACCGCTTCGAGCTGTTCATCGGCGGCAAGGAACTGGCCAACGGCTTCTCCGAGCTCAACGATCCGGAAGACCAGGCCGCGCGCTTCCAGGCCCAGGTCGACCAGAAGGAGGGCGGCGACGACGAGGCCATGCACTACGACGCCGACTACATCCGCGCGCTGGAAGTCGGCCTGCCGCCGACCGGCGGCCTGGGCATCGGCATCGATCGCCTGGTGATGATGCTGACCGGCAGTTCCTCGATCCGCGACGTGCTGCTGTTCCCCTACATGCGCCCGGAAGCCGGCGGCTGAGCCGGCGACCAACGCAAGGCGCAGCCGAAAACGGCCGGCATTCGCTGGCCGTTTTCGTTGTGGGCTTGCGTAGAAAACGTGATGAACCGCGCGCATTGCGACTGCGGACTGCGCGCCGCAGGCTCGCGGCGGTTTCTAATGAGGTGTTCCAGGTTTGCCACTTGGGACCTTAGACGGCTGTCACGGGCAACGCGTCGGAGTATGCTCGCGGATCGGCCGCCACAGGGGGCGGCCCTACTACGGATACCGGTGTGAACGTCGTTATCGTCGATGACCAAACGTCCGCGCGGACCATGCTGCGCCACATCATCGAGGACATAGCGCCCGAGTTGTCGGTGCACGATTTCGGCGAACCCGAGGCCGCGCTCGCCTGGTGCGAAACGCACCAGCCCGACCTGTTGCTGCTCGATTACCGCATGCCCGGGATCGACGGCCTGGAATTCGCGCGCCGTTTCCGCCGCCTGCCGATGCACCGCGACATCCCGATCATCCTGGTCACCGTGGTCGGCGACGAGCCGGTGCGCCAGGCCGCGCTGGAAGCGGGGGTGATCGACTTCCTGGTCAAGCCGGTGCGCCCGCGCGAGCTGCGCGCGCGTTGCCGCAACCTGCTGCAGTTGCGCCAGCAGTCCGAGAACGTCAAGCAGCGCGCGCTGTCGCTGGAGCAGCGCCTGCTGTCGAGCATGCACGAGGTCGAGGAGCGCGAGCGCGAGACCCTGTCGCGGCTGGCGCGCGCGATCGAGTACCGCGACGCCGGCACCAGCGCCTACCTGGAGCGGATGTCGCACATCGCCGGGCTGATCGCCGAGCAGTTGGGCATGTTCGAGGACGAGATCCGGGTCATCGAGATGGCCGCGCCGCTGCACGACATCGGCAAGATCGCCATTCCCGACTCGGTGCTGATGAAGCCCGGCCCGCTGACCGAGGAGGAGACGGCGGTCATGCGCCGTCATCCCAAGATCGGCTACGAACTGCTCAGCGGCAGCCAGAACCGCTTCATCCAGGCCGGCGCCCTGATCGCCCTGCGCCACCACGAGCGCTACGACGGCAGCGGCTACCCCGACGGCCTGGTCGGCGAGCAGATCCCGCTGGAGGCCCGGATCGTGGCCGTGGCCGACGTGTTCGACGCGCTGATTTCGCCCCGTCCTTACAAGAAAGCCTGGGACGTGGAAGAGGCTTTGGAGTATATGTACGCCCAGCGGGGCCGCCTGTTCGACCCGCGGTGCGTGGATGCGCTGATCCGCAGTCGCGCCCGTCTCGACGAAATTTGCGACAGATACTCGGCCAGCTTTCCTCGTCCCGGCTTGGAGTAGCCGATGGCTTCCATCCTGCGCTTGTTGAAGGAGCGCCTGTCCAACCGCCCGGACAGCGAGCACGGGCAGGCCTTGGTCCGCCTGATCATCGCCTGTCTGATCGTGGCCTACCTGCTGGGCCTGCAAGCCTTCCAGCAGGACAGCCGGGCGACCCAGACCATGCTCTGGGTGATGTCCGCCGAATCGGTGGTCGGCCTGGGGCTGCTGGCCGGGATCGTGCGCTGGCCCGGGGTCTCGCACCTGCGGCGCTGGATCGGCATGATCGCCGACTACTCGACCCTGGCGGCGCTGATGTCGCTGGACGCGCCTTCGCTGGCGCCGCTGTACGTGATCGTGCTGTGGGTGACCATCGGCAACGGCCTGCGCTACGGCACCACCTACCTGTACACCTCCGCCAGCCTGGCCGGGGCCTCGTTCCTGGCGGTGATCCTGGCCAACCCCTACTGGCGCGGCCAGCCCTACCTGGCGGTCGGCCTGTGGCTGGGCCTGGTGGCGATCCCGGCCTACCTGTCCTCGCTGCTGCGCAGCCTGCAGAAGGCGACCGAGGACGCGCGCCGGGCCAACGAGGCCAAGAGCCGCTTCCTGGCCAACATGAGCCACGAGCTGCGCACCCCGCTGAACGGCATCATCGGCATGGCCGAGCTGATGCACGGCACCCGCCTGGCGCCGGAACAGCGCGAGTACGCCGACGTCATCCACACCTCGGCCCAGTCGCTGCTGTTGCTGGTCAACGACGTGCTCGACATCTCGGCGATCGAGGCCGGCAAGCTGCAGCGCCGCGACGTCGACTTCAACCTGCAGGAAGTGATGAAGCGCCTGCAGAAGATGCTGCAGCCGCTGGCCGCGGCCAAGGGCCTGACCCTCAAGATCGACGTCGAGCAGGACGTGCCGCTGCGCCTGAACGGCGACAGCGCGCTGCTCACCCAGGTGCTGCTGAACCTGCTGCACAACGCGGTCAAGTTCACCGAGAAGGGCGGGGTGTCGCTGGTAACCCGGATCGCCGACGGCGGCGCGCCGGTCGCGGTGGCCGGCGGCGGGCGCCAGGCGCGGCTGCGCTTCTCGGTGCGCGACACCGGCATCGGCATCCCCAGCGCCGACCAGGAACGGATCTTCCAGGCCTTCGAGCAGGTCGACAACGGCCCGACCCGGCGTTTCGGCGGCACCGGCCTGGGCACCACCATCGCCAAGACCCTGACCCAGCTGCTCGGCGGCCAGATCGGCCTGGAGACCAACCCCGGCGGCGGCAGCCATTTCTGGATCGAGCTGCCGCTGCGCCTGGAAGACGCGGCGCCGGCGGCGCACGAGGCCGCCCCGGCGGACAGCGGCAAGGTGGTCTCGTTCGAAGACCCCTTCATCCGCCACAAGACCCGGGTGCGCGGCCTCAAGGTGCTGATCGCCGACGACCAGTCGGCCAACCGCACCGTGCTGACCCGGATCCTGGAGCGCGCCGGCCACCGGGTGCAGGCGGTCAACGACGGCGAGGAGGCGCTGGACCAACTGGAGACCGGCCAGTTCGAGTTGGCGATCCTGGACATGCACATGCCCGGCCTGAGCGGCCTGGACGTGATCCGCCAGTTGCGCTTCATGCAGGCCGGCAACAGCCGCCGCACGCCGACCATCATCCTCAGCGCGGATGCGACCCTGCAGGCCTCCGAGGCGGCCAGCGAAGCCGGCGCCATGGCCTTCCTGACCAAGCCGATCGTGGTCGGCCGCTTGCTGGAGACCATCGCCGACGTGGTCGACACCCAGCGCCTGCCGGCGGTGCGCGCGATCAGCGACGTCAGCCGCCCGCTGACCAATCCGGCGGTGCTCGCCGAGCTGGCGGAAATGGGGTTGGGCGATCAATTCCTGCGCGACTTCGTCGAGCAGTGCCTGAAGGACGCCGCGGCGTGCCAGACCAATCTCGGCGCGGCCGGCCAGGCCCAGCATTGGGAAGAGTTCCGCGAGGTCGCCCACGCCTACAAGGGCGTCTGCGAAAACCTGGGCGCGCACTCCATAGCCGAGCGCTGCTCGCAGATCATGCGGGCCGGCGACGATGCGCTGGCGCGCGAGCACGGCAAACTCGTCAGCGAACTCGCCGGGCAGTTGGCGGCGGTCGCCGACCTCAGCCGTCAGGAAGTGGCGCGGCTCAGCCGTGGCGCGCGCGGCAAGGACATTCCCGACGTTTCGTGAGCTTGCATCCTGCCACGCAGGACGCGTGGCAGGCTCCCCCCTGCAAGACGATCATGCCAGCGCCAGATTCAGCGCGGCCGAGCCGGCCCGGCGCTGCTGCGCCCGCACCAGACGGTCCATGGTCTTGAGCCCGCGGTCGCTCAGGCGCATCGCCGCGTCGACCCATTCGGTGGTGACCGACAGCAGCTCCTCGAGGCTGACCGGACGGCAGGCCTGGCGCACGGTGTTCATCGCCCGCAGCGCATTGCCCATGCGCTGATTGCGCTTGATCGTGTCGTGCGCCGCCTGCAGCCCGCAGCCGCGCGGCACCACCTGGTCGACCACGCCCATGCGCAGCAGCTCTTCGACCGGATAGACGCGGGCGTTGAGCATCATGTGCTCGGCCTGGGCCGGCGAAACGCGACGGGTCAGGAAGGTGTAGGCGCCCATGCCCGGGAACAGGTCGAACAGCACCTCCGGGAAGCCCATGCCGGTGCCGGCCTCGGCGATGATGGTGTGGCAGCACAGCGCCGCCTCGAAGCCGCCGCCGAGCGCGTCGCCCTGGATCACGGCGATGCTGTGCACGCGGTCTTCGTGCAACTGGTAGAGGTTGAAGGCGACCTCGATGCACAGGCGCGCGTAGTCGAGCAGGCGCTCGCGGTCGTTTTCGCGGATCAGGCGCGAGAACAGCGCCAGGTCGCCGCCGAGATTGAACACGTCGGCTTCCGAGCCGAGGACGAAATGGCGGATCCCGGCGCGCGGGTCGGTTTCCGCGGCCAGTTCGCGGCGGATGCGTTCCTGCACGCGCTTCATGTCGTCGAGCAGGCGGATCGAGAAGCAAGGCGAGTAGACCGCGTCCGCTCCGTGGACGAGTTCGGGCTGGGCGTGCATGTAGCCCCAATCCACGCCGCTGCCGGCGTCGGCCACGTGACGGAACAGGCTGGCGGCTTCGGCGACCGGGAAACGAGCGGAAGCGGCTTCGGCGATGGGGAAACGAGCGGAGATGGACATGGCGGACTCCTGGAGGTCGGTGGCGGGGAAAAAGTCCCGCAATTCGATGCTACACCTCGTTCCTAGTGTGTTCAGACAAGCCCGATGTCGCGTTTTGCCTGCGTTGGCGCGCACAAAAAAGCCCCTGCGAGGCAGGGGCTCCTGAATGCGCGATCGGCGCGGCCGCAGCGCGCTGCGCCGCGGCCGACTCACCGAAACTCACGTCTTGGCGTTGTCGCGCAACTCGCGGCGCAGGATCTTGCCGACGTTGGTCTTGGGCAGCTCGGTGCGGAACTCGACGAACCTGGGGTGCTTGTAGCCGGTGAGGTTGGCGCGCGCGTGGGCCTTGACCTCCTCGGCGGTGAGCGAGGGATCCTTCTTCACGATCACCACCTTCACCGCTTCGCCGGACTTCTCGTCGGGCACGCCGACCGCGGCCACTTCCAGCACGCCCGGCATCATCGCGATCACGTCCTCGACTTCGTTCGGATACACGTTGAAGCCGGACACCAGGATCATGTCCTTCTTGCGGTCGACGACGTAGAAGAAGCCCTGTTCGTCCATCCGCGCCATGTCGCCGGTGTGCAGCCAGCCGTCGGGGTCGATGACCTGGGCGGTGTCCTCGGGACGGTTCCAATAGCCCTTCATCACCTGCGGGCCCTTGATGCACAGCTCGCCGACTTCGCCGACCGGCAGGATGCGGCCTTCCTCGTCCTTGACGCAGGCGTCGGTGGAGGAGATCGGCAAACCGATCGCGCCGTTGTACTCGGCCAGGTCCATCGGATTGATGCAGGCCGCGGGCGAGGTTTCGGTCAGGCCGTAGGCCTCGACCAGGGTCACGCCGGTGACCTGCTTCCAGCGATCGGCGACCGAACGCTGCACCGCCATGCCGCCGCCGAGGGTCAGGTGCAGGCGCGAGAAATCCACCTGGTCGAAACCGGGCGTGTTGAGCAGGCCGTTGAACAGCGTGTTGACGCCGGTGATCGCGGTGAACGGAGTGTTCTTCAGTTCCTTGACGAAACCCGCCATGTCGCGCGGGTTGGTGATCATGTGGTTGAGGCCGCCGAACTTCATGAACACCAGGCCGTTCGCGGTCAGCGCGAAGATGTGGTACAGCGGCAGCGCGGTGATGATGACTTCCTGGCCGAGCTTGACGTTGGCGCCGACCCAGGCCGCGGCCTGCTGCATGTTGGCGACCAGGTTGCGATGGGTCAGCATCGCGCCCTTGGCCACGCCGGTGGTACCGCCGGTGTACTGCAGGAAGGCGATGTCGTCGGGCGAGATCTCCACCTCGGGCAGCTTGTGCATCTGGCCCAGGGTGAGGGTGTCGCGGAAACGCACGGCGCCGGGGATGTCGTAGTCCGGCACCATCTTCTTCACGTACTTCAGCACGAAGTTCATGATCGGGCCCTTGAGCCCGCCGATCATGTCGCCCAAGCCGGTGGTGATGACCTGCTTGACCTGGGTGCCGGCGACGACCTCGGCCACGGTCTTGCCGAAGTTGTCGAGCACGAAGATCACCGATGCGCCGGAGTCGTCGAGCTGGTGCTTGAGCTCGCGCGGGGTGTACATCGGATTGGTGTTGACCACGCTCAGGCCGGCGCGCAGCACGCCGAAGGTGGCGATCGGGTACTGCAGGCAGTTGGGCATCATGATCGCGACGCGATCGCCCTTCTTGAGCTTGAGCTCGCCGAGCAGGTACGCGGCGAATTGCGCGCTGAGCCGATCGATGTCGCCGTAAGTGAGGACCTTGCCGAAATTCGAGAAGGCCGGACGGTCCCGGTATTTATCGATCGCGTTCTGCAGCACCGAGACGATCGACGGGAACTCGTCGACATCGATCTGTGCCGGCACGCCTTGCGGATACTGGGCAAGCCACGGACGTTCCAAACTCATCGCGATCCCCTCTTTAATCGCTTAGATGCGGCGCCGGCGGCTGTGTGCGCCGCCGTACGGTGTTTGATCGATTGGAGCATAGGCTCTACCCCCTGGCAAGGCGCCGCCGCGGCGTCCGCGCGGACGTTGTCGGCGGTAGCGCGGACCTGTCAGGATCGTAGTCGGATACGGCCGGGCGAACGGTCGTGCGATTCTCCGAAAGCCGGATTTCCCCGCCATGCGCAACCGCCATGCCAGCCGCCCGACCGAGTTTCCGCCGGCCCTGCCGGCGCCGGCGTCGATGCGCCGGCGCGCGCTGCTGCGCGGAGTCGCGCTGCTGGCGGTGGCGGCGCTGGCCGGCTGCGCCGAGCGCGCGCCCCCGGAACAGCGCCTGCGCGAATCGATCGGGCGACTGCAGGCGGCGATCGACGCGCGCGACGCCAGCGCGATCGAAACCCAGCTCGCCGACGATTTCGTCGGCCCCGAGGGCATGGACCGTGCCGGCGCGCGGCGCCTGGCGGTGGCCAGTTTCCTGCGCTATCGCAGCACCTGGGTCCGGATCGGCCAGGTCGACATCGAGTTGCAGGAAGGCCACGCGCGGGTGCGGTTCGAGGCCGCGCTCGGCGGCGGCGCCGGCCAGCCCCTGCCGGAGGCCGCGCAGTGGTATTCGGTCAAGACCGGCTGGCGCGAACAGGGCGGCGAATGGCGCATGACCTCGGCGCAGTGGCAGCCGCGATTGTGACCGTCGGCCGGCCTGCGCGGCGACGCCGCGCTCTCGCCGGGTGAGACCGCGCTCGGCTATTCTGCGCGACCGCAAGGACGATCGCCGGCCGGGGACCGGATCGAATGGAATCAGCTTTGACCGCGGAGCAGGCGCTCGCGCTCGCGCCCGACGCTTCTTCCGCGAAGGCCGCCACCGGATTGGCGTCGGCGACGCAATGGGCCAGCCTCGGCGGCGACGCCGAAGCGCTGTGGGGCGAATGCAAGGGCAGCGGCGCCAAGCCCTATCAGGCCCAGGTCGACCTGGCTGCGCTGGTCACCCGTTGCTCCTGCCCTAGCCGCAAGTTCCCCTGCAAGCACGCCCTGGCGCTGTTGCTGATGCATGCGCGCGCCGCGATCCCGGCGGCGCAGCCGCGGCCGAGCTGGGTCGAGGAATGGCTGGCTTCGCGCCGCGACCGCGCGGTCAAGAAAGAACAGACCGCCGCCAAGGCCGCCGCGGCCCAGGCCGCCGACCCGGAAGCCGCCGCCGCGAGCGCGGCCAAGCGCGAGGCGGTGCGCTGGAAACGCATCGAGCAGGGCGGCGCCGAGTTGCAGCGCTGGATCGCCGATCAGTTCTGCCGCGGCCTGGCCTCGTTCGGCCCGGCCCAGCGCGGCGAGTGGCAGGCGATGGCCGCGCGGATGGTCGACGCCCAGGCGCCGGCGCTGGCGGGCCAGTTGCTGGCGGCGACCGAGGCGATGGGCGAGGGCCTGGAAGCGGCCGAACGGGTGATCGAACGCCTCGGCCTGCTGTGGCTGCTGGGCGAGGCGGTGAGCCGGCGCCAGCGCCTGGCGCCGGCGCGCCTGGCCGATGTGCGCACCGCGCTGGGCTGGGTCTACGACAAGGACGACCTGGCCGCCCTGGGCGAAACCGTCGCCGACCGCTGGCAGGTGCAGGGCCAGTGCATCGAAGAGCGCGAGGACCGCCTGTTCGAGCGCCGGGTCTGGCTGCGCGGCGAAACCAGCGGCCGCGACGCGCTGCTGCACGATTACGCCTACGGCGGCCGCGGTTGGGAGCAACAGTGGCTGGACGGCCGCCGGATCGCCGCGACCCTGCGCTTCTTTCCGGGCAGCGTGCCGTTGCGCGCGCTGGTGCTGGAGCAGGGCGCCGGCGAAGCCGCGCCGCGCTGGTCGCAGGACGCGGCCGAGGCGATCGAGCGCGCGTCGCAGGCGTTCGCCGCCAATCCCTGGCTGGGCTATTGGCCGATGAGCCTGGACGCGGCGGTGCCGGTGCGCGATGGCGACGGCTGGCAGGCGCACACGCCGGCCGGCAGCCTGCGCCTGGCGCTGGCCGATGCGGCCGGTTGGCGGTTGCTCGCGCACAGCGGCGGCCGCGGCCTGAAATTGATGGGCGAGTGGGACGGCCGCGCGCTGCGCCCGCTCGCGGCCTGGCGCGAACGCGGCGACGAACTCGCCGGTTGGATGGAGGCGGCATGAGCGCGCAATGGATCAAGCCGGCGCTGATCGGCGTCGACGGCGCCCGTCCGGTCGCGTTCGGCGCGCCGGTCGACGAGTTGCTGCAGGCCTGCGCCGACGACGACGCGGCGGTGCGCTACGCCCGCGGCGCGGCGGCGATGGCCGCGTGCCGGCGCGCGGCGGTGGATACCGTGGCCGCGGCGCCGCTGCCGGCCGGCGCGGCCGACGATGTCTCGGCGCTGGCCGAGGATCAGCCGCTGGCCGCAGCGCTGCGGACGATCTTCCGCGACGGCGGCGAGCGCCTGCAGCACGAAGCCTGCCTGCGCTTGCAGGCGCTGGACCGGCGCTTGCCGCCCAGCGCCGTGGCGGCGGCGCTGGCCGCCGGCCAGCGCTCGACCCGCCTGCGCGGCGCGTTGCTGCCGGTGCTCGGCGAGCGCGGCCGCTGGTTGGCCGGGTTGAACCCGGATTGGGCCTATGCCGGCGGCGGCGATGCCGCGGCGGCGGCGGACGGCGACGACCCGGCCCGGTTGTGGCAGGAGGGCAGTTTCGAACAGCGCCTGCAGCTGTTGCGCACGGTGCGCGCGGGCGATCCCGGCGTCGCGCGCGGGATGCTGCAGCAACAGCTCGGCGAATTGCCGGCGAAGGAGCGCGCCGAGTTCGCCGCGGCGCTCGAGGTCGGCCTGTCGGCGGACGACGAAGCCTTGCTCGCCGGCCTGCTCAAGGACCGCGGCCGCGACGTGCGGCGGATCGCCGCCGGCCTGCTGGCGCGGCTGCCGCAATCGGCGCACGCGCTACGCCTGCTGGCCTGGCTGGCGCCGCTGGTGACCCAGGAGCGCGCCTTGCTGGTCAAGCGCTGGGTCGTGGAGGCGCCGCAGGCGGCCGATCCGGACTGGGCCGGCGCGGCGATCGAGAGCGCGCGCCCGCAGCACGACGCGTTGGGCGAACGCGCCTGGTGGCTGTACCAGCTGACCCGGCAGGCGCCGCTGGCCTGGTGGTGCGCGCACACCGGCATGAGCGCGGCGCAGTGTCTGGCCTGGGCCGAAAAGAGCGACTGGAAGGCGGCGCTGCAGCGCGGCTGGCTGGAGCGGGTAGGGGCGCAGGATCCGGACTGGATCGTGGCCATGCTCGAAGCGCCCGGGCGCGCGTTCCAGGGCGAGCACGCGCGCCTGCTGGCGATGCTGCCGGCGGCCGAGCGCGTGCGCCACTGGCCGCGCAGCTTCGAGCAGCTGTGGCGGCACAACCGCCACGACGAGGTGATCGATTCCTGCGCGCCGGGGCAGAGCCTGCCGGCCGACTACTCGCGAGCGATCGTCGAGGGCCTGTACGAGACGGTCGAGCGCGACCGCCTGCGCCACGACTGGAACCTGCGCCCGGTGATCCAGTCGCTGGTCGAGGTGCTGCATCCGCAGGCGTTGCGCGAATGGCGCGCGCTGCCGCGCAGCGCCGACGAGACCGCGGCGATGAGCGAATGCCTGCTCGCGGTCGAACGCACCGTCGCGCTGCGTCGCCTGCTTCACGCCTGATACGTCCGATAGCCCGATAGCCGATAGCCCGATACGCCCAGCCCGCCGGGTTGGGCCGCTTTCTTCCTTACGCATCACGTACCGAATTCTGGGGAGTTCCGATGAGCACCGCCGTCCTGCGCCAACACGCCGAGCACCAATATGCCGAAGAACTCGAACAACTGGCCAAGGCCGACGACCGCCAGCGCCCGGCCAACTGGAAACTGTCGCCGTGGGCGGTGGTGACCTATCTGATCGGCGGCAAGCTCGACAACGGTTTCGAGATCAGCGCCAAGTACATCGGCAACCGCCGGTTGATGGAGATCGCGGTGGCGACCGTCGCCACCGACCGCGCGCTGTTGCTGTTCGGCGTGCCGGGCACGGCCAAGTCCTGGGTCTCCGAGCACCTCAGCGCGGCGATCAGCGGCGACTCGACGATGCTGATCCAGGGCACCGCCGGCACCAGCGAAGAGCAGATCCGCTACGGCTGGAACTACGCCCAGTTGCTGGCCCACGGCCCGAGCGAGAATGCGCTGGTGCCCAGTCCGCTGATGAACGCGATGAAGCTGGGCAAGATCGCCCGGGTCGAGGAGCTGACCCGCATCCCCGCCGACGTCCAGGACACCCTGATCACCGTGCTCTCGGAAAAGACCCTGCCGGTGCCCGAACTGGGCAGCGAAGTGCAGGCGACCCGCGGCTTCAGCGTGATCGCCACCGCCAACAACCGCGACAAGGGCGTCAACGAACTGTCCAGCGCGCTCAAGCGCCGCTTCAACACGGTGATCCTGCCGGTGCCGTCCAGCGAGCAGGAGGAGATCTCGATCGTGGTCAAGCGCGTGCACGAACTCGGCCGCGCCCTGGAACTGCCGGCCGAGCCGCCGGCGCTGAAGGAAGTGGCGCGGATCGTGCGCATCTTCCGCGAACTGCGCAACGGCCAGACCGAAGACGGCAAGTCCAAGCTCAAGTCGCCCAGCTCGACCCTGTCCACCGCCGAGGCGATCTCGGTGATCAACAACGGCATGGCCCTGGCCGGGCATTTCGGCGACGGCGTGCTGCGTCCGGCCGACATGGCCGCGGGCATGATCGGCGCGGTGATCAAGGACCCGGTGCAGGACCAGGTGGTGTGGACGGAGTATCTGGAAACGGTGGTCAAGGAACGCTCGGACTGGAAGGACCTGTACCGCGCCTTCCGCGAACAGCTCTGAGCCGGCCATGAGCGGTCCGGTCAGCTATTTCGGCATCCGCCACCACGGCCCGGGCTGCGCGCGCAGCCTGCGCCGGAGCCTGGACGCATTGCAGCCGGACTGCGTGCTGATCGAAGGCCCGGCCGGCAGCGAAGCCTTGATCGAGCATCTGCGCGATCCGCAACTGCAGCCGCCGGTGGCGCTGCTGTCCCACGGCGTCGACGATCCGCAACTGGCGGTGTTCCATCCGTTCGCCGAGTTCTCGCCGGAATGGCAGGCGATGCGCTGGGCGGTCGAACACGCCGTGCCGGTGCGTTTCATCGACGTGCCGGCCGGCGCCAGCCTGGCCTGGCAAGCGCAGGAGCGCGCACGCCGCGGCGGTACGGCGGACGCAGCGCCGGGCGAAGGGAACGATGAGGCGGAGAGCGGCACCGAGAACGACGCCGGCCACGAAGCCGTCCACCAAGCCGCGGCGGATCCGGCGCCGGCCGCTCTGGCCGACGATGCGGCCCAGGCCGCGGCTGCGCAGGAGGCCATCGACGCGGCCGCGGACGGTTCGGCCGCGGCGCCGCCCGCCGAGCCCGCCGCGCCGGCCCGGCACCGCGACCCGCTGGACTGGCTGGCCCAGGCCGCCGGCTACGCCGACGGCGAGAGCTGGTGGAACCATATGGTCGAGGAGCGCGGCGACGGCGCCGATCTGTTCGAGGCGATCGGCGCGGCGATGACCGAACTGCGCGAGCAGGCCGGGCTGGACAACGGCTTGGACGCGCGCCAGGAAGCCTTGCGCGAGGCGCACATGCGCGCCGGCGTGCGCGAGGCGGTCAAGCAGGGGCATCAGCGCATCGCCGTGGTCTGCGGCGCCTGGCACGTGCCGGCGCTGGTCGCCAAGACCTCGGCGGCGGCCGACAAGACCCTGCTCAAGGACCTGCCGAAATTGAAGGCGGCGGCGACCTGGGTGCCGTGGACCTATCGCCACCTCAGCAGCGCCAGCGGCTACGGCGCCGGCATCGACGCGCCGGGCTGGTACGAACACCTGTGGCTGCACGGCGACGGCCCGCGCGCGGTGGGCTGGTTCGCGCGGGTGGCGCGAGTGCTGCGCGAACACGGGCTGGACTGCTCCTCGGCGCATCTGATCGAAGCCGCACGCCTGGCCGACACCCTGGCGGCCTTGCGCGAGCGGCCGGCGCCGAGCCTGGAGGAGCTCAACGAAGCCAGCCTGAGCATCCTGTGCAACGGCGACGATGCGCCGATGCGCCTGATCGAGCAGGCGCTGATGATCGGCGAACGCCTGGGCCAGGTGCCCGAGGCGGTGCCGACCGTGCCGCTGCAGCGCGACCTGGAAGCGCAGCGCAAGCGCCTGCGGCTCAAGCCGGAGACCTTGAGCAAGGCGCTGGAACTGGACCTGCGCAACGACACCGACCTGCAGCGCAGCCAGTTGCTGCATCGCCTGCTGCTGCTCGACATCGGCTGGGGCCGGCTCGGCGGCGCCGGCCGCTCCTCGCGCGGCAGCTTCCGCGAAGTCTGGGAGCTGGCCTGGCAACCCGGATTCGAGATCGACCTGGTCGTCGCCAGCCGCTACGGCCAGAGCGTCGAGCAGGCCGCGACCGCGCGCGCGATCGAGCAGGCGCGCCAGGCCGAGCGCCTGCCGGCCTTGTCGGCGTTGATCGATCGGGTGCTGCTGGCGAACCTGGCCCAGGCGGTGGAAGCCGTCGCCGAACAACTGCAGGCGCGCGCAGCCACCGACAGCGATCCCTTGTCCCTGCTCGCGGCGCTGCCGCCGCTGGCCAACGTGCAGCGCTACGGCAACGTGCGCAACACCGACGCGGCCCAGGTGCGCAGCCTGTTCGACGGCATTCTGGCCCGCGCCTGCATCGGCCTGGGCCTGGCGGTGTGCGGCCTGGACGAAGAGGCGGCCGAAGCCGCGCGCGAGGTCGTGCTGGGCGCCGACCGCGCAGTCGAACTGCGCGAAGACCCGGCGCAGACCGAGGCCTGGCGACGCAGCCTGGGCCTGGTCGCGCGCTCGCACAGCGCCGCGCCCTTGCTGCGCGGCCTGTGCACGCGGCTGCTGTTCGACGCCGGCGGCTTCGACGGCGCTTCGGTCGCGGACGAACTCGGGCTCAATCTGTCGCTCGGCGCCGAGCCGCTGCAGGCGGCGCAGTGGCTGGACGGTTTCCTCAACCGCAACGCCGCCGTGCTGCTGCACGACGACGCGGTGTGGTCGCTGATCGACGCTTGGGTGTCCGGGCTCGGCCACGAGCACTTCCTGCGCGTGGTGCCGCTGTTGCGGCGCAGCTTCGCCCGCTTCGAGGCCGCCGACCGGCGCGATCTCGGCCAGCGGGTCGAGCGGCCGCCGGGGCAGGCGCGGGCGACCGCTCCGGCGCCGGCCTGGAACGGCGAGCGCGCCGCGCGCGCCTTGCCGCTGTTGCGCGAACTGTTCGGCCTGGAGGCCGTGGAGATCCGATGAACATGTCGATGGTCACGCCGATGAGCACGCCGATGAGCGCGGACCTGCAAACCCCGGCCGCGACCGCGGCCAGCGACGAGGCGGCGACGCCGAGCAGCCGCGCCGAGCGCTGGCGCATGATCCTGGGCAGCGAGTCGCAGGACAGCTGCGGCGCGCCCGGCGCCGGATTGGCGGCGATGGAGGCCGCGCTGGCGGCGTTGTACGAACCCGCCGGTCCGGGCGGCTTGAGCCGGCGCGGCGGCCGCGGCGGCTCGGCACCGAACGTGGCGCGATGGCTCGGCGACATCCGCAAGTATTTCCCGACCAGCGTGGTCCAGGTCATGCAGCGCGATGCGCTGCAGCGTCTGAACCTGCGCCAGATGCTGCTGGAAAAGGAAATGCTCGAAGGCCTGCAGCCCGACGTGCACATGGTCGCCAACCTGGTCTCGCTGTCGGGGGTGATTCCGGCCGAAACCAAGCAGACCGCGCGCCTGGTGGTGCGCAAGGTGGTCGAAGAGCTGATGCGCAAGCTGGAAGAACCGATGCGTTCGGCGGTGACCGGCGCGCTGGACCGGGCGCGCCGTTCGCGCCGGCCGCGCCATGCCGAGATCGACTGGAACCGCACCATCCGCGCCAATCTCAAGCATTGGCAGGCCAGCCACAACACCCTCGTGCCGCAGCAGCTGATCGGCTACGGCCGCAAGTCGCGCCGGCCGCAGCGCGAGGTGACGCTGTGCATCGACCAGAGCGGCTCGATGGCCGCGTCGGTGGTGTATTCGAGCATCTTCGGCGCGGTGATGGCCTCGCTGCCGGCGGTGGCGACCCGGCTGGTGGTGTTCGACACCGCCGTGGTCGACATGACCGAGCAACTGGACGATCCGGTCGACCTGCTGTTCGGCGTGCAGCTCGGCGGCGGCACCGACATCCACGGCGCGGTCGGTTACTGCCAGAGCCTGATCCGCGAACCGCGCAACAGCATCCTGGTGCTGATCTCCGACCTGTACGAGGGCGGGGTGGAGACGCGCCTGCTGGCGCGGGCGCAGGAACTGGTCGAGGCCGGGGTGCAGTTCATCGTCCTGCTCGCGCTCAGCGACGAAGGCCGCCCGGCCTACGACCAGGCGCTGGCGGCCAAGCTCGCCGCGCTCGGCGTGCCGTCCTTCGCCTGCACTCCCGACGCCTTCCCGGGCTTGATGGCGGCGGCGATCCGCCGCGACGACATCGCCCAGTGGGCCTCGGGCAACGGCCTGGTGCCGACGTCGCCGGCGCGGTGAGGTCGGGCGCGAAACCTCCTCCGGGTAGGAGCGGCGCCCCACGGGATTTCCTCCGGTCATAAGCCGCGACTGCGTGGCCGCGATGACGCCCCCGGTAACCCGAGGATTCTCCGACTGTAGGAGCGGCGTGAGCCGCGACATCCGCAGCGGTGGACGCAAGCGCTGTTGCCGCAGTTCGGATTCGATACGGGTGGCTGCCGCAATAATCGCGATGCCATTGCGGCCCTGCCGATCGACCGGGCTTCGGACAGCCCGCTTTCGTTCACCGTTACGCTTGTCGCGGCTCACGCCGCTCCTACAAGAGCCGGGTAGTCCCTTCTCCCGCTTGCGGGAGAAGGTGCCCCGAAGGGGCGGATGAGGGCGCCGGGCGGCGGCAGGCCCTCACCCCAACCCCTCTCCCGCAAGCGGGATAGGGGCTCGAAACGGCCGGGCTTCCGTCCGGTCAGGAGCCCGTCAGGCCGCCTTCTTCGCCGCCAGCTGGCGCAGCACGTAGTGCAGGATGCCGCCGTGGCGAAAGTACTCGGCTTCCTTCGGCGTCAGCAGCAGCACCTTGACCTCGAAGCGGGTCTCGCGGCCGTCGGCTTTCTTCGCCGTCACCGTCGCGGTCTTGGCCTTGCCGTCGTCCAGCCCGGTCACGCTGACCGTCTCCGAACCGTCCAGGCCGTGGCTCTGCGCGTTCTCGCCGTCCTTGAACTGCAGCGGCAGCACGCCCATGCCGACCAGGTTGGAGCGATGGATGCGCTCGAAGCTTTCGGCGATCACCGCCTTGACCCCGAGCAGGTTGGTGCCCTTGGCGGCCCAGTCGCGCGAAGAGCCGGTGCCGTATTCCTTGCCGGCGAACACCACCAGCGGCACGCCGTCGGCCTTGTACTTCATCGCGGCGTCGTAGATCGCCAGCTTTTCCGGCGCGGCGCCGTTGCCGCCGTAATACAGCGTATTGCCGCCTTCCTCGCCGCCGAACATCAGGTTCTTGATCCGGATGTTGGCGAAGGTGCCGCGCACCATCACGTCGTCGTTGCCGCGGCGACTGCCGTAGCTGTTGAAGTCGACCGGCTGCACGCCGCGGCCGACCAGGTAGCGGCCGGCCGGCGAGTCCTTCTTGATGTTGCCGGCCGGCGAGATGTGGTCGGTGGTGATCGAGTCGCCGAACAGGCCCATGACCCGGGCGCCGTGGACGTCGTCGATGCCGCCGATCTGCATGGTCATGCCGTCGAAGTAGGGCGGATTCTTGATGTAGGTCGAGGCCTCGTCCCAGGCGAAGGATTCGCCGTCCGGCGAGGCGATCTGGTTCCAGCGCGTGTCACCCTTGAACACGTCGGCGTAGTTCTGCGCGAACAGCTCCGGACCCACGGTCGCGGCGATGACGTCGCCGATTTCCTTGTTGCTCGGCCAGATGTCGCGCAGGTACACGTCCTGGCCATCGCTGCCCTTGCCGATCGGCTCCTTAGTCAGGTCGATGTTGACCGTGCCGGCGATCGCATAGGCGACCACCAGCGGCGGCGAGGCCAGGTAGTTGGCCTTCACTTCCGGATGCACCCGGCCTTCGAAGTTGCGGTTGCCCGACAGCACCGAGGCCACCACCAGTTCGTTCTCGGCGATGCCCTTGGAGACTTCGTCGGGCAGCGGGCCGGAGTTGCCGATGCAGGTGGTGCAGCCGTAGCCGACCACGTAGAAGCCCAGCGTCTCCAGGTCGTCGAGCACGCCGGCCTTCTTCAGGTAGTCGGTGACCACCAGCGAGCCCGGTCCGAGCGAGGTCTTGACCCAGGGCTTGGACTTCAGCCCCAGGCGCGCGGCGTTGCGCGCCAGCAGGCCGGCGCCGAGCATCACCGCCGGGTTGGAGGTGTTGGTGCAGGAGGTGATCGCGGCGATCACCACCGAGCCGTCGGACAGCTCGGCGTCCTGGTCCTGGATGCGGATCTTCGACACCGGCTTGGCCGCCAGGTGTTCGGCCTGCGGCTGGGCGCCGCCTTCGCCGTTGAGTTCCTCGATCGCGCAACCCACGCCCTTGGGCTTGCCGCCGTTACCTGTCTTACGGCCCGCGATCAGCGGGCCGAGGTTGTCGTTGAAGTTGCTGTGCACGTTCTCCAGCAACACCCGGTCCTGCGGGCGCTTGGGGCCGGCCAGCGAGGGCTTGACGTCGCCCAGGTCGAGCTCGAGCGTTGCCGAATAGGACGCATGCGGCTGGCCGGGCTCGTGCCACAGGCCCTGCGCCTTGGCATAGGCCTCGACCAGGGCGATCTGGGCCTCGTCGCGGCCGGACAGGCGCAGGTAGTTCACCGCCTCGGCGTCGATCGGGAAGATGCCGCAGGTGGCGCCGTACTCCGGCGCCATGTTGGCGATGGTGGCGCGGTCGGCCAGCGGCAGGTGCTGCAGGCCGTCGCCGTAGAACTCGACGAACTTGCCGACCACGCCGAGCTTGCGCAGCATCTGGGTCACGGTCAGCACCAGGTCGGTCGCGGTGGTGCCTTCCGGCAGCTGGCCGCTGAGCTTGAAGCCGACCACCTGCGGGATCAGCATCGACGAGGGCTGGCCGAGCATCGCCGCCTCGGCCTCGATGCCGCCCACGCCCCAGCCGAGCACGCCGATGCCGTTGATCATCGTGGTGTGGCTGTCGGTGCCGAACACGGTGTCGGGGAAGGCCAACAGGGCGCCGTCGACCTCGCGGCCGACCACCACCCGGGCCAGGTTCTCCAGGTTGACCTGGTGGACGATGCCGGTGTTCGGCGGCACCACCTTGAAGTTCTCGAACGACTTCTGGCCCCAGCGCAGGAAGCTGTAGCGCTCCTTGTTGCGATCGAACTCGATCTTGCCGTTCAGGTCCAGCGCGTCCGGGCGGCCGAACACGTCGACCTGGACCGAGTGGTCGATGACCAGTTCGGAGGGGATCAGCGGATTGATCTGGGACGGATTGCCGCCGAGCTTGCTGACCGCGTCGCGCATCGCCGCCAGGTCGACCACGCAGGGCACGCCGGTGAAGTCCTGCAGCACCACCCGCGCCGGCATGAAGGCGATCTCGGTGTCCGGCTCCTTGGCCGCGTCCCATTGCGCGACCGCCTCGATGTGCTCCTTGCCGACCGTGGCGCCGCCGTCCTCGTGGCGCAGCAGGTTCTCCAGCAGGATCTTCATCGAGTAGGGCAGGTGGCTGATGTCGAAGCGCTCGCCCAGGGCCGGCAGGCTGAAGTAGGTGTAGTCGCGGCCGTTGACGTTCAGTTTGCGGCGAGTGGCGTAGGAGTCGGGCATGTCGTTGGAGCTCCTTGATGCGGCTGGCGTGCGTGGGGGCACGGCACGGTGGCTGGCGAGGCGCCGCTCGACCCTGCGGTCGGGCGTGGCGCCGATTATCGCTTTATCGGGTTCAGGTAGCGTGCAGACAATGGTCTAAGCGGACTACAGCGTTCCGCCGCAAGCGTATGGACGGATCGCGCAAAGCCTTGCCCGGCGGGGCCGGGCGCGATCCGGGCCGCGTTGCCCGCAGGCGCCTTTGAAGGCAAAATATGCGGTTGAGGCCGAG